>NZ_JBHTWG010000008.1:0-239457 GCF_042792555.1 Streptomyces sp. NPDC056628 | reverse complement strand
GGCGGAGTGCTCCTGCCGTTCTTCTCCTTCATGACGTTCCTCATCGCCGTCCCCACCGGCGTGAAGTTCTTCAACTGGATCGGAACGATGTGGAAGGGCTCGTTGTCCTTCGAGACACCGATGCTCTGGGCGGTCGGCTTCCTGATCACCTTCACCTTCGGTGGTCTGACCGGTGTCATCCTGGCCTCGCCGCCGATGGACTTCCACGTCTCCGACTCGTACTTCGTGGTGGCGCACTTCCACTACGTGGTGTTCGGCACCGTCGTCTTCGCGATGTTCTCCGGCTTCCACTTCTGGTGGCCGAAGATGACCGGCAAGATGCTCGACGAGCGTCTCGGCAAGATCACCTTCTGGACGCTGTTCATCGGCTTCCACGGCACCTTCCTGGTCCAGCACTGGCTGGGTGCCGAGGGCATGCCCCGTCGCTACGCGGACTACCTCGCGGCCGACGGCTTCACGGCCCTGAACACCGTCTCGACGATCAGCTCGTTCGTGCTCGGCCTGTCGCTCCTGCCGTTCCTCTACAACGTCTGGAAGACGGCCAAGTACGGCAAGCCGGTCGGCGTCGACGACCCGTGGGGCTACGGCCGTTCGCTCGAATGGGCGACGTCCTGCCCGCCGCCGCGGCACAACTTCATCACCCTGCCGCGGATCCGTTCCGAATCCCCGGCGTTCGACCTGCATCACCCTGAGATCGCCGCACTCGACCAGCTCGAGAACGCGCCTCACGGTGACAAGGCTCTGGCTGGTGGCAAGGAGGCCGGCAAGTGAAGATCCAAGGCAGGATGTTCATGTGGCTGAGCATCTTCATCCTCGTCATGGCGATCGTCTATGGCGTGTGGTCGAAGGAGCCGGCCGGTACCACGGCGCTCTTCCTGGCCTTCGGTCTCTCGATCATGATCGGCTTCTACCTGGGCTTCACCGCCCGGCGGGTCGACGCGGGCGCGCAGGACGACAAGGAAGCGGACGTCGCGGACGACGCCGGCGAGGTCGGGTTCTTCAGCCCGCACAGCTGGCAGCCGCTCTCCCTCGCGATCGGCGGCGCTCTCGCGTTCCTGTCGATCGCGGTCGGCTGGTGGCTGATGTACTTCTCGCTGCCGATGATCCTCATCGGCATCTGGGGCTGGGTCTTCGAGTACTACCGCGGTGAGAACCGCACCCAGTGACCTGAGTTCGTCCCATGGGAGCCCGGACCCTCCGTCAGGAGAGTCCGGGCTCCCGTGTCTGTCCCGGCCCCCGTCCCCCGTCACCCGAACGCATGACTCGGCGCGCCGCTCCCCGCCGCGCTTCCTAGCGTGAGGGCATGAGCAATACACCGCGCACGAGCACCGTCATAGGCTGCGCGCTGCTGCTGATCGCGATAGGCGCGAGTGCCGCAGGCTGCAGCAGCGACGGCAACCCGCTCTCCGCCGAGCCGTACGACGCGGCGGAGCAGATCGCCTTCAACGGCCCCATAGGCGACGGCCGGAAGGTCGACCCGGACAAGCCCCTGGAGATCACCTCCGAGGACTCCGACGGCCGCATCACCGACGTCGTCGCCCAAGACGCCACAGGACGCCGTGTGGCGGGCGAACTCTCCGCCGACGGCACCCGGTGGCACAGCACGTCCCCGCTGGCCGCCGACGCCCGCTACACGGTCCGGGTGAGCACGGAGGACGAGGACGGCGCCCCGGGGCGCAGGGTCGTCACCTTCGACACCAGCAGACCGGCCAGCAAGAAGCAGCTGACGGTGACCTTCGGCCCCAGGACCGGCACGTACGGGGTGGGCCAGCCCGTCACGGCGAAGCTGAGCGCGCCGGTCACGACCAAGGAGCAGCGGGCCACCGTCGAGCGGTCCCTGCGGGTGGAGTCGGTACCCGCCGTCGACGGTGCCTGGCACTGGGTCGACGACAAGGAACTCCACTACCGGCCCAAGGACTACTGGCCGGCCGGCGCCACCGTACGGGCGCGCAGCAGCCTGGAGGGCATCCGGGTCGGCGACCGGCTGCGGGGCGGGAAGTCCAAGCCCCTCACCCTCGACATCGGCGACCGGGTCATCGCCGTGACGGACGCCGCGTCGCACGTGATGACCGTCTACCGCAACGGCGAGGTCATCCGCGAGATCCCGGTCACCACGGGCAAGCCCGGCTACGACACGCGCAACGGCGTCAAGGTCGTCCTGGCCAAGGAGGGCACCGTTCGGATGACCAGCGCGAGCATAGGTTCGTCCGACTTCTACGACCTGATCGTGCATCACTCGGTACGCCTCACCAACAGCGGTGAGTACGTCCACGCCGCCCCCTGGTCGACCGGCTCCCAGGGTTACGCCAACGTCAGCCACGGCTGCACGGGCATGAGCAACGACAACGCGGCCTGGTTCTACGACACCATCAAGGAAGGCGACGTCGTCGAGGTGGTGAACTCCGGCGGCGAGATGATGGCGCCCTTCGGCAACGGCTACGGCGACTGGAACCTCAGCTGGCCCAAGTGGCGCGTCGGCAGCGCCCTCGTGGGCGGCACGCCGGACGGCCCCAGCCCGGCGGAACGGGCCAGGCTGAGACCGCAGAACGTCTGACCAGGAGGCCCGAGGGCCCGTGCGACCCGCCCTGGCGGGTGCCGACCTAGGCGCTCTGGAGGCGCTTGGCCCGCAGCAGCGAGGCCAGGGCCTGGGCGAACTCCACGGGCTCCACGGGAAGCGTCACAGCCGCCTCTGCGCGGCTCCAGGTGGCGAGCCACGCGTCCTGCGGGCGTCCCATGAGAAGCAGCACCGGAGGGCAGTCGAAGATCTCGTCCTTGATCTGCCGGCAGACGCCCATGCCGCCCATCGGCACGGCCTCGCCGTCCAGGACGCAGACGTCGATCCCGCCCTTGTCCAACTCCCTGACGACGGCGGCCGGCGTCGCGCACTCCACGAACTCCACCACCGGCACGTCCGGTGCGGGCCGGCGCCCGGTGGCGAGCCGCACCTGCTCGCGGGTGTTGGAGTCGTCGCTGTAGACCAGCACCGTGGCGGTCTGCTGCATGGGTTCCTCCGTGACGTCGGCGTCGTAAGGACAGGGCCCGTTGGGCCGGATGCTACTCCCTTGAACACCACGTCAACACCGGTTTGAAGGGGGAAGACACTCCGAACGGCACCCCCCGGAGTGAGGGCGGGATAAGCGACCGACATAATGTCGGTCGTGGCGACAGCAACGACAGTAGAAACCGGGCACGCGCACCCGTCGGTCAACAGGCCGAACCTCACCAGCGTCGGAACCATCATCTGGCTGAGTTCCGAGCTGATGTTCTTCGCGGCCCTCTTCGCGATGTACTTCACCCTGCGATCGGTGACGGGCCCCGAGTTCTGGAGTGAGAAGGCCCAGGCCTTGAACTTCCCGTTCTCGGCGACGAACACCACGATCCTGGTGCTCTCCTCTCTCACCTGCCAGCTCGGCGTCTTCGCCGCCGAGCGCGGTGACGTGAAGAAGCTCCGGGGCTGGTTCATCGTCACCTTCATCATGGGTGCGATCTTCATCGGCGGTCAGGTGTTCGAGTACACGGAGCTGGTCAAGCACGAGGGCCTCTCGCTCTCGTCGGACCCGTACGGCTCGGTGTTCTACCTGACCACCGGCTTCCACGGACTGCACGTGACAGGCGGTCTCATCGCCTTCCTGCTGGTCCTCGGCCGCACCTACGCGGCCCGGAGGTTCACGCACGAACAGGCGACCGCTGCGATCGTCGTGTCCTACTACTGGCACTTCGTCGATGTCGTCTGGATCGGTCTCTTCGCCACGATCTACATGATCAAGTAGCCGGGCCCGATCCCGCGCGCGTTCCACCAACGCACCTACCAGAAGCATCGACGCAGAAGATCCTGACACCGGGGTAATCCGTGAAAAAGCTCTCCGCACGACGACGCCATCCGCTGGCGGCAGTCGTCGTCCTACTCCTCGCGCTGGCGTGCACGGGGGGGCTGTACGCCGTGTTCGCGCCCGCGGACAAGGCGCAGGCCGAGGAATCCGCCCAGTCCCTCACCATCGAGGAGGGCAAGAAGCTCTACACCGTCGGCTGCGCCAGCTGCCACGGAACCAATGGTCAGGGCACCTCCGACGGTCCGAGCCTGGTGGGCGTCGGCGCGGCCGCCGTGGACTTCCAGGTCTCGACGGGCCGCATGCCGGCCGCCACCTCCCAGGGCGCCCAGGTCCCGCGGAAGAAGAACATCTACTCGCAGGCCGAGATCGACCAGCTCGCGGCGTACGTCGCCTCGCTGGGCGCCGGTCCGTCGGTCCCGACGAAGGACCAGTACGACCCCGAGGGCGCGGACATCGGCAAGGGCGGTGAGCTCTTCCGCAACAACTGCGCCCAGTGCCACAACTTCACCGGCAAGGGCGGCGCCCTGACGAAGGGCAAGTACGCCCCGAGCCTGGAGGGCGTCCAGCCCAAGCACATCTACGAGGCCATGCAGACGGGCCCGCAGAACATGCCGTCCTTCCCCGACACCACCCTGTCGGAGCAGAACAAGAAGGACATCATCGCGTACCTGCACGCGGTCAACAGTGACGAGACGGTGAACCCGGGCGGTCTGGAGCTGGGCGGCCTCGGGCCGGTCAGTGAGGGCCTCTTCGCCTGGATCTTCGGCCTCGGTTCCCTGATCGCGGTCGCCATCTGGGTCGCAGCTCGGACCGCAAAGGCCAGGAAGTCATGAGTAGCCAAGACATCCCAGAAGAGAAGCTGCCCGCTGAGCAGGGCGCCCACGTCGCGGTGGCGGACGAGAAGCACCCCTTCGCAGACCCGGGGCTGCCTCCGCACGAGCACCGGATCCAGGACGTCGACGAGCGGGCCGCCAAGCGGTCCGAGCGCACGGTCGCCCTGCTGTTCACGGTGTCCATGCTGGCCACCGTCGGCTTCATCGCCTCGTACGTGGCGATCCCGCACGACAAGTCGATCTTCGTCTTCCCGATCGGTCACCTCAACGCGCTGAACTTCGCGCTGGGCCTGACCCTCGGCACGGCGCTGTTCAGCATCGGCGCGGGCGCGGTCCACTGGGCCCGCACGCTGATGTCCGACGTCGAGGTGGCGGACGAGCGGCACCCGATCGCCGCCGACCCCGACGTCAAGGCCAAGGTCATGGCCGACTTCAAGCAGGGCGCCAAGGAGTCGGCGCTGGGCCGCCGCAAGCTGATCCGCAACACGATGTTCGGCGCGCTGGCCCTGTTCCCGCTCTCCGGCGTCGTGCTGCTGCGCGACCTCGGCCCGCTGCCCGGCACCAAGCTGCGCCACACGCTGTGGTCCAAGGGCAAGCTGCTCGTCAACATGAACACGAACGAGCCGCTGCGTCCCGAGGACGTCGCGGTCGGTTCTCTGACCTTCGCCAAGCCCGAGGGCCTGGAGGAGCACGACCACGATTTCCAGAACGAGATCGCCAAGGCGGCCCTGATGATCATCCGGCTCCAGCCGGACGACATCAAGGACAAGCACGAACTCGACTGGTCCTACCAGGGCATCGTGGCGTACTCGAAGATCTGCACCCACGTCGGTTGCCCGATCTCCCTGTACGAGCAGCAGACGCACCACGCGCTCTGCCCCTGCCACCAGTCCACCTTCGACCTCTCCGACGGCGCCAAGGTCATCTTCGGCCCGGCCGGTCACCCCCTGCCGCAGCTGCGCATCGGTGTGAACGACGAGGGCTACCTCGAGGCGCTCGGCGACTTCACGGAGCCCGTCGGTCCTGCATTCTGGGAGCGCGGATGAGCACTTCAGAGACCAACGAGTCCCGCGCTCGCGGGAAGGCGCCGGCCGGCGAACGCGTCGCCGACTGGGCCGACGGCCGCCTGGGGATCTACTCCCTGGCCAAGGCCAACATGCGCAAGATCTTCCCCGACCACTGGTCGTTCATGCTGGGTGAGGTCTGCCTCTACAGCTTCATCATCATCATCCTCACGGGTGTGTACCTGACGCTGTTCTTCCACCCGTCGATGAACGAGGTGGAGTACCACGGCAGCTACGTCCCGCTGCAGGGCCAGCTGATGAGCGAGGCGTTCAGCTCCACGCTGCACATCTCCTTCGACGTGCGCGGCGGTCTGCTCATCCGGCAGATCCACCACTGGGCGGCGCTGATCTTCCTCGCCGGCATGTTCGTGCACATGATGCGCGTGTTCTTCACGGGCGCGTTCCGCAAGCCGCGTGAGATCAACTGGCTGTTCGGCTTCCTGCTGTTCGTCCTGGGCATGTTCACCGGTTTCACCGGCTACTCGCTCCCGGACGACCTGCTCTCCGGCACCGGTGTCCGCTTCACCGAGGGCGCGATCCTGTCCATGCCGATCGTCGGCACGTACATCTCGTTCTTCCTCTTCGGCGGCGAGTTCCCGGGCGTCGACTTCGTGGCCCGGTTCTACTCGATCCACATCCTGCTGCTGCCGGGCATCATGCTCGGCCTGGTCGTCGGCCACCTGATCCTGGTCTTCTACCACAAGCACACGCAGTTCGCGGGGCCCGGAAAGACCAACAAGAACGTCGTCGGCATGCCGCTGCTGCCGGTCTACATGGCCAAGGCCGGAGGCTTCTTCTTCCTGGTCTTCGGTGTCATCGCGGTCATCGCGGCCATCGCGCAGATCAACCCGGTCTGGGCCATCGGCCCCTACCGTCCGGACATGGTCTCCACCGGCGCCCAGCCCGACTGGTACATGGGCTTCGCCGAGGGTCTGGTCCGCTACATGCCGGGCTGGGAGATCAACCTGTGGGGTCACACGCTGGTCCTCGGCGTGTTCATCCCGCTGGTGCTCTTCGGCGTGGTCCTCGCGGCGATCGCGGTCTACCCGTTCATCGAGTCCTGGGTCACCGGCGACAAGCGCGAGCACCACATCCTGGACCGCCCGCGCAACGCCCCGACGCGCACCGCGTTCGGCGTCGCCTGGATCACGGTGTACATGATCGGTCTGGTCGGCGGTGGCAACGACCTGTGGGCCACCCACTTCCACCTGTCGATCAACGCGGTCACCTGGTTCGTCCGGATCAGCTTCTTCGTCGGACCGGTCCTCGCGTTCATCATCACCAAGCGCATCTGCCTCGGCCTCCAGCGCCGGGACAAGGACAAGGTGCTGCACGGCCGCGAGTCGGGCATCATCAAGCGCCTGCCGCACGGTGAGTACATCGAGATCCACGAGCCGCTCAGCCAGGACGCGATGTACACGCTCACCGCGCACGAGCAGTACAAGCCGGCCGAGATCGGCCCGACGGTCGACGAGAACGGCGTCGAGCGCAAGGTGAAGGCGTCCGAGAAGCTGCGCGCCAAGCTCAGCAAGTCGTTCTACGGCACGGACGGCCAGATTCCCAAGCCGACCGTCGACGAGTACAAGGAGATCACGAGCGGCCACGGCCACCACTGATCGCTGCACCGCCACACACGGCAGAGGGGCCCCGTCCGGTCTTCGGACGGGGCCCCTCTCCGTGTCCGGCGCCTGGATAGGGTGGACCTCGTTGAGACCGATGTCCCGAAGTGCGGGACACCTGACCCTGGAGCGGCTTATGAGCGCTGTGACCCCCGCTGGAGGCGACACCGCGGCGGGCCGTTCCTGGCCCGAGGTCCTGAGCGCCCTGCTGGCCGGCCGGGATCTGAGCGCCGCCGACACCGCCTGGGCGATGGACCGGTTCATGAGCGGCGAGGCGTCCGACGCGCAGATCGCCGGGTTCATGGTCGCCCTGCGCGCCAAGGGCGAGACGGTCGAGGAGGTCAACGGCCTGGTCGAGGCGATGTACGCGCACGCGCAGCCCCTGGACATCCCGGGGCCCGCCGTGGACATCGTCGGCACCGGGGGCGACCGGGCCAGGACGGTCAACATCTCCACGATGTCCGCCGTCGTGATCGCCGGGGCCGGCGCCAAGGTCGTCAAGCACGGCAACCGCGCCTCCTCCTCGGCGAGCGGCTCCTCGGACGTGCTGGAGAAGCTGGGGATCAACCTGGACCTGTCCCCCGAAGGGGTGGCCCGGGTGGTCGACGAGGCCGGGATCACCTTCTGCTTCGCCGCCAAGTTCCACCCCTCGATGCGGTTCGTCGGCGGGGTGCGCCGGGACCTCGGCATCCCGACCTCGTTCAACCTGCTCGGCCCGCTGACCAACCCGGCCCGGGTCGGCGCCTCGGCCGTCGGCTGCTTCGACACCCGCATGGCGGGGCTGATCGCCGGGGTCCTCGCCGAGCGGGGCTCGTCCGCGCTGGTGTTCCGCGGCGACGACGGCCTCGACGAGCTGACGACGACGGCCACCTCACGCGTGTGGGTGGTACGCGACGGCGTGGTCCGCGAGGAGAGCTTCGACCCGCGGGACGTCGGTATCGAACTGGTGCCGGTGGAGGCCCTGCGCGGCGCCGACGCCTCCTACAACGCGGAGGTCGCCCGGCGGCTGCTGGACGGGGAGACCGGACCCGTACGGGACGCCGTCCTGCTCAACTCGGCCGCCGCGCTGGTCGCGCTGGACCCCTCGGACGCCCCGCTCACCGAGCAGATCCGGCGCGGCATGGCGAAGGCCGCCGAGTCCATCGACTCCGGCGCGGCCAAGCGGACGCTGGAGCGCTGGGTGGCCGCCAGCAACGCCTGACGGGCGAGTGCCGTCCCGCGATCCGGACACGGGTTGCGGGACGACGATCATCTCGCGTACTTTCCCGTACCAGGTCATGAGTGACAGTCATGAGGCCCCGGCCGACTGTCCGGCAACCCTCCGTCCGTGGCGGGGTGCCCCGGGTGAAGACCAGGCCGCAGGCAGCGAGGTCTGCGGCAAGCGCGGATCCCTCACGATTCCAGGGATCCTGGTCGTCGAGGAGTCTTCCGTGAGCAAGCGAATGCGATAGGGCCGCCGAGCCCCGCCTCCGCACACCCTTCTTCACTTTCACTCTTTCTCTCACGGAGTTCCGTCATGTCTGTCTCCAGTGCTGCCTCCGTCCAGGACATTTGTGCCCCGCTGCCCGTTCTGGGCGGTGATGTCACCGTCCCGCTCGTCACCGGTGGCGAGGTCACCTACGCCGCCCTCGACTACGCCGCCAGCGCCCCCGCCCTGCAGCGCGTCTGGGACGACGTGGCCGCCTACGCGCCGTACTACGGCAGCGTCCACCGGGGCGCCGGGTACCTCTCGCAGCTCTCCACCGACCTGTTCGAGAACGCCCGCCGGACCGTCGCCGAGTTCCTCGGCTGCCGCGACGACGACCAGGTCGTCTTCACCCGCTCCACCACCGACTCGCTCAACCTGCTCGCCGCCGCGCTTCCGGCCGGCTGCCACGTCTTCGTCTTCGAGACCGAGCACCACGCCTCCCTGCTGCCGTGGCGCGACGCCCGCGTCACCTTCCTCGACGCGCCCCGCACCCCCGGCGAGGCCGTGCGGACCCTGGAGCGCGCCCTTGCCGACCGCGACCCCCACGGCCCGGCCCTGGTCTGCGTCACCGGCGCCTCCAACGTCACCGGCGAGCTGTGGCCCGTGAGGGAGCTGGCGGCGGCCGCGCACGCGCACGGCGCCCGGATCGTGCTCGACGCCGCGCAGCTCGCCCCGCACCACCCGGTGAGCGTCCGCGACCTGGACGTCGACTGGGTCGCCTTCTCCGGGCACAAGCTGTACGCCCCGTTCGGCTCCGGCGTGCTCGCGGGCCGCTCCGACTGGTTGCGCGCGGCGGAGCCGTACCTCGCGGGCGGCGGCGCCAGCCGCACGGTGACCCGGCGCGAGGACGGGGGACTGGACGTCGAGTGGCACGACAGCGCCGCCCGCCACGAGGCCGGCTCCCCGAACGTCATCGGCGCCTACGCCGTCGCCTCCGCCTGCAAGGCCCTCACCGAGGCCGGCTTCGACGGCCTGGTCGCCCGGGAGCGGTACCTGATCGAGAAGGTGCGGGCCGGCCTCGCCGAGGTGCCCGAGGTCCGTGTGCTGTCGCTGTTCGGCGACGACGCCCCGCGCGTCGGTGTGCTCTCCTTCGTCGTGGAGGGCTGGAACAGCTCCCACTTCGCGGCCGCCCTGTCCGCCGAGTACGGCATCGGCGTCCGCGACGGGCTGTTCTGCGCCCACCCGCTGGTGCGGACCCTGCTGGGCAGCGACCCGCAGACCCAGGGGGAGTGCGGTGCCCCGGAGGCGGAGCCGGGCGAGAAGTCCCTCAACGCGATCCGGGTCAGCTTCGGCGCCGGGACGCCGGACGAGCACGTCGAGCGGTTCGTGACGGCCGTGCGGGAACTGGTGACGGACGGCGCCCGGTGGAACTACCGGACCGAGAACGGCCGTTGCGTGCCCGACACCTCGGCCTGAGCGGCCCGTCCCCGGCGGCGCGCCGGCACGGCCTGCGCCGCCGGGGAGCGCCCTCTCAGCTGTCGAGGCCGATGGCGAACGCGGCCTCCAGGTCGTGCTGGGAGTAGGTGCGGAAGGCGACGTGTGTGTCGGTGCCCTCGACGCCGGGGATCTTGCTGATCCGGCCCGGGATGACCTCCGCCAGGTCCTCGTGCCGCTTCACCCGCACCATCGCGATCAGGTCGTAGGTGCCGGTGACCGAGAAGACCTCGCTGACGCTGTCCAGCGACGCGATCTGCTCGGCGATCTCGGGGATCCGGTCCACGCTGGTCTTGATGAGGACGATCGCGGTGATCACGGCTTGTTCTCTCCCTCGGGGGCCGGAGCTCGGGTGCTCCTCACTCTAGTGCGCCGCCCGAAGCGCGCCCACGCGTAGCCGAAGCCCAGGCCGAAGCCCACCAGATGCGCCAGGTACGCCACCCCCGGCCCCGATCCCGCCCGGCCGGCCGCGACCCACTGGACGGCCACCCAGAAGGGCAGCACGATCCAGGCGGGGAAGCGCAGCGGCAGGAAGAGCAGGAACGGCAGCAGGCTTGTCACCCGTGCCGTGGGGAACAGGAAGAGGAACGCGCCGAGGACCGCCGAGATCGCCCCGGAGGCGCCGACCAGCGGCTGGGTGGAGTCGTCGTTCGCGGCGGAGTAGCCCAGCAGGGCCAGATAACCGCAGCCCAGGCAGAACAGCGTGAACTGCACCCGGCCCATCCGCTCCTCGGTCATCGCGCCGAATACGTAGAGGAAGAGCATGTTGCCGAGCAGGTGCACCCAGCTGCCGTGCACGAAGAGGGCCGTGACCGGGGTCAGCGCCGCCCGGGGCGTGCCCGCGAAGAGGTCCGCGGGCACCACGCCCCAGCGGTGGAAGTAGGCCCGCTGCGCGGCGAGCAGCTCCTCGCCGGAGCCGAACGCCGGATTGAGGCCGGCCGCCGGCCCGGCCAGGAACAGCGCGGCGCACAGGACGATCAGTGTGTGCGTCACCGGCGCCGGCGGCCTGCGGGCCGCGGTGCCGGACCGGGCCGGGGAGCGCGCCGGGCGCCAGGTGCGGATCATGAATACAGAGCATGACGTAACGGGACGCACTCCCGCAGACCGCCTCGCCGCCACGGACGGGCGGGCGGCGAGTACCCGCCAGGCCGTAGGGTTACGAGCCACATGCCCCGGCAGCCCGGGGCGTGGCGGACAATAGAAGGCCTAGAAGGAAAGAGCGCGGTCACGATGACGGTTCCCCTGCCCACCGGGACGACGCGGTGGCGCTGCACTCTCTGCGGCAACCTCACCCGCTTCGACGTGACGCGTTCGTCCAAGGTCGTCGAGTACGTCCACCTCGATCTGGCCGGCGAGCCCAAGGTCGAGGAGCGCGAGGTGCTCAGTGAGACGATCGAGGCGGTGCGCTGCCGCTGGTGCAACGCGGTGGACAAGGTGGAGCTCGTGGACAGGCCGGGCGCCGGTTCCTGACGGGGACGGCACCGCACACGTATTGGGGTGACGGATGGTGGAGACACAAGGCGGGGGGCCGGAGGACGGCGCCGCTGAGGTGCTCGACCGTCCGCTGCCCGACGGTGTGCGCCGCAGGGTCGTGCAGATCGTGTCCGACGGGTTCGGCGGACTGACCGTGGGCGAACTGCCCGCGCAGCTGCGGCAGTACGCCAGATTCGCGCCGAACCGCCGGGCGAAGTTCGCGGGGAACGCGATGGCGGCCGCGCTGGAGACCGATCCGCTGTTCCGCCAGCGGATCGGGGAGAAGCTCAGAGAGGCCCAGCCGGAGCTCACCGGCGCCCTCGACTCCGGCTCGGCGCCCGCGGCCGCGGACCCGCTCGACGTGGCGGCCGCGGCCTATGTGCTGCGGCACGCGGGCTGGGTCAAGCTGGTCACCGCGGCCGGTGAGGAGGCCCAGCGGGCCGACGCCGAGCGGGCCGGCGAGGAGAGCCGTGCCGAGCTGGAGCGGCTGCGCGGGGAGCTGGCGCAGGCCCGCGAGCACACCCGGCACGAGACCGAGCGGCTGCGCGCGGAGCTGGACGCGGCGAAGAAGGAGGCCGAGTCCCTGCACCGCAAGCTGCGCTCGGCCCTCAGCGACGTCAAGCGCGGCGAGGCGGCCCTGCGCAAGGCCCGGGCCGAGACCGAGGCCGTACGGGCCGAGGGGAACACCCAGGTGTCGGCGGCCGAGAGCGAGACCCGGCGGCTCAAGGCGCGGCTCGCGGAGTCCGAGGCGGCCCTGGAGGCCACGCGCCGCGCCGCCCGCGAGGGGCGCAGCGTGGAGGACATGCGCGTACGGCTGCTCCTGGACACCCTGCTGGACGCCACCCAGGGACTTCGGCGCGAGCTGGCGCTGCCGCCGGTGTCGGTGCGGCCCGCCGAGACCGTGGACGCCGTCGAGCCGGGCCGGATGTCCCCGAAGGACATCGCCGCGCGGGCGCTGTCCGAGCACGACCCGGCCATCCTCGACCAGCTACTCGCCCTGCCCCAGGCGCACTTGGTGGTCGACGGCTACAACGTCACCAAGACCGGCTATCCGCAGATGCCGCTGGAGAAGCAGCGCCTGCGGCTCCTCGGCCAGCTCTCGCAGCTCGCCGCGCAGACCGGCGCCGAGGTGACCTGTGTCTTCGACGGGGCCGAACTGGCCGCGCCGGTGCTGCTGGCACCGCCGCGCGGCGTGCGGGTGCTGTTCTCCAAGCCGGGGGTGACGGCCGACGAGCTGATCCGTCAGCTCGTCCGCGCCGAGCCGCCCGGCCGGCCGGTCATCGTCGCCTCGACGGACCGCGAGGTGGCGGACGGGGTCGCACGCGCCGGCGCGCGCCCCGTGGCATCTGCGGTACTTCTCAAGCGCCTGTCCTGAAGCGCCAACGTACAGGTGCTATGCCCGAATTGATGGGGCGATCGCGCCACACAGCGTCAATCGCGCGTGACGACCTGTGAGTTGTGTGTAAAGAATGACGGCTGGGGTGAGATTTTTCCGGTGAGGATTTGATCTGATCACAGGAGGGTCACTAGGGTCTGGGCTCGAACCTCCGAGCGGGTGATCACTCAGAAGAAGGAGTTCACCTCCGTGGCGTCCCACCGTCGACCCAAGCAGCCGAGCCGTGCACGTGTGACCGTGCTCACCACCGCGGCAGCCGCCGCCGTGGCCATCAGTTCCCAGGCTGCCAACGCGGCACCCAGCGAGAAGCCCAGCAAGGACGAGGTCAAGGCGAAGGTCGACGCCCTCTACGAGCAGGCCGAGCAGGCCACCGAGAAGTACAACGGGGCCAAGGAGAAGCAGGAGAAGCTCCAGAAGGAGATCTCCACGATCCAGGACAACGTCGCCCGGGGCCAGGAGGACCTGAACGAGCTCCGCGACGCCATGGGTCTCGCCGCCGCCGCGCAGTACCGCACCGGCAGCATCGACTCCTCCGTCCAGCTGTTCCTGTCGGCCGACCCGGACGACTATCTGGACAAGGCGTCCACGATGGACCAGCTGAGCGCTCAGCAGGTCGAGTCGCTGAAGAAGATCCAGGAGAAGCAGCGCGAGCTGGCGCAGCAGCGCGCCGAGGCCGCGGACAAGCTCAAGGACCTCTCCTCCACCCGCACCGAGCTGGGCAAGAAGAAGAAGGAAGTCCAGGCCAAGCTGGGCGATGCGCAGAAGCTGCTCAACAGCCTCACCGCCGCCGAGAAGGCCGCCCTCGCCGCCGAGGACGCCCGCGCCAGCCGCTCCGCCTCCGACCGCGTGGACCTCGGCAACACCACCCCGGGCACGGGCCGCGCCATGGCCGCCTTCCAGGCCGCCCAGAGCAAGATCGGCTCGCCCTACGTCTACGGCGCCTCCGGCCCGTCCTCCTTCGACTGCTCGGGCCTGACCTCCTGGGCCTTCGCCCAGGCCGGCGTCGGCATCCCGCGCACCTCGCAGGCGCAGGCCAACTACGGCACCAGGATCTACAGCCAGTCCCAGCTGAAGGTCGGCGACCTGGTCATCTTCTACGGCGACCAGCACCACGTCGGCTTCTACGCGGGCAACGGCCAGATCCTGCACGCCCCGCGCTCCGGCACGGTCGTGCGCTACGAGTCGATCAACAACATGCCGTTCCAGTTCGGCGTCCGGATCTGACCCGGAGCACCCCGCAAGATCAACACGGAGTGCCGCCCGATCGGGCGAATTACGGCACCACCGCCTGACCCCGCGCCCCGCCGATGACCTGCGTCAGAGGCGGGGCGTCACGGTGTGTGCCCGCGACGGCCGTTGGTGGCCGCCCCTCGCACGGAGCTACTGTCTGCCGCGTTTCCCCCGACGCCGGGGGAGCAGTCGTTGTCCGCCAGCGGAAGGAGCGCGGCTTCCCGTGGGGTCCCATCGTCGCCTTGAATCATCCGGGTTCGACCGGGGCGCCGGCGCAGCGCTGTGCGTCCTGTCCGCAGCGGCCGCCGCTCTCGGCGCCGTACCGGCGGTCGCCGCGCCGCACGACGACACCCGGGCCGAGGTGGACCGCCTCTACACGGAGGCCGAGAAGGCCACCGAGGCGTACAACCGGGCCGAGGAACGCGCCGAGAAGCTGCGCACCGAGGTCAGGAGCGCCCAGGACCGCATCGCCCGCCAGCAGCAGGACATCAACTCCAAGCGGGACGCGCTCGGTTCGCTGGCCGGCGCCCAGTACCGCTCGGGCGGCATCGACCCGTCCCTCGCCCTGCTGCTCGCCGACGACCCGGGCGACTACCTCGACCGGGCCGCCACCCTCGCCCGGATCAGCGCCCACCACGCGGGCGAGCTCAAGGAGCTCCAGGACGCCATGCGCGAACTCGCCCAGGAGCGCTCCGAGGCGGCCGGGAAACTCGTCGAACTCGACAAGAGCCGCCAGGCCGTCGCCACGCACAAGCGCACCGTCGAGCGGAAGCTCAGCCAGGCGCGCCGGCTCCTCAACTCCCTGACGGCCGCCGACCGCGCCGCCTACGACCGGGCCTCCCGCTCCGGCCGGACCGAACTGCCCGGCTTCGGCGACGCCCTGCCCGCCTCCGGCCGGGCGGCCGCCGCCGTCGCCGCCGCCCAGTCCGCCCTCGGCCGCCCGTACGTGTGGGGCGCCAACGGGCCGTCCGGCTTCGACTGTTCGGGCCTGATCCAGTGGTCGTACGCCCAGGCCGGCGTCGGTCTGCCGCGCACCTCGCAGGGCCAGCGGTACGCCGGGCGGCAGGTCCCGCTCTCCGAGGCCCGGCCCGGCGACATCGTCACCTACCGCTCCGACGCCAGCCATGTCGGGATGTACATGGGCAACGGCCAGGTGATCCACGCGCCCTACCCGGGGGCGCCCGTGCGCTACGACCCGGTGGGCATGATCCCCGGGGCGACGGTCACCAGGGTCTGACCTCCGCGCCCGCCCCGCCGTACGATCGGGAAATGTCTGGTCGCGGGCGGGTGCCGGGAACACGGGTCGTCGTCGCCCTCTGCCTGCTGCTCGCCGGGCTCGTCGGCTGCGGCGGGCGGCCCGGCGCCGACGGCACCCGCGCCGAGGTGCAGCGGCTCCTGGACCGGCGTGCCGCCGCGCTGCTCCACCACGACCGCACGGCGTATCTGCGCACCGGCGCGAGCGGCTGGTCCGCGTATCTGCGCGAGGTGCCCCTCGCCGACTGGTCCTACCGCGTCACCGGGCTGCGCTGGGACGGCGACGAGGCGGTGGCCGAGGCCGAGCTGCGCTACCGCGTCGAGGGCTACGACCGGGCGCCCGTCACCGCCGGCCGCGTCCTCGCCCTCGGCCGGGACGCCGACGGCGCCTGGTACGTGAAGACGGACCGGCCCGCCGAGGGCTCCGCCGAGCAGCTGTGGGACCAGGGCCCGGTCGAGGCCGTCCGCGGCGACCACAGCCTCGTCCTGGGCGTCGGCAGGTCCGAGGACGACCTGCGCGGATTCGCGCGGCTCGCGGACCGCGCGGTGCCCGCCGTGTCACGCGCCTGGGACAGCGACTGGTCCGGGCACGTCGTCGTCCTCGTCCCGAAGTCCCTGACCGGCATGGCGGCGCTGCTCGGCTCGCCCGAGTCGTCCTACCGGGGGATCGCCGCCGTCACCACCGGGGAGACCGACGCCCCGGCCAAGGCCCCCGCGGACCGGATCATCGTCAACCCGGACGCGTACGGTGTCCTCGGCGACCTCGGCCGGCAGGTCGTCCTCACCCACGAGACCACCCACGTCGCCACCCGCGCCCACACCACCCGCGCGACCCCGCTGTGGCTCTCGGAGGGCTATGCCGACTGGATCGGCTACCTGGGCGGCGCCCGCACCCCGGCCGAGGCGGCGCCCGAGCTGGCGCGCGCGGTGCGCGAGGGACGGGTGCCCGCCGCGCTCCCGGCCGACGCGGACTTCGGCTTCACCGGCGAGGCCGGGCGCCTCGCGCAGGCGTACGAGAGCGGCTGGATGGCCTGCCGGATGATCGCCGGGCGCTGGGGCGAGGACCGGCTCGCCGCGTTCTATCGGGCCGTCGGCGCGCACGACGGCCGCGCGGGCGCGGTGGCGGACGCCCTGGAGGACGTGCTCGGCACCTCGGCGGAGCGGTTCACCGAGGAGTGGCAGGCCTATCTGCGCACCGAGTTCGGCTGAGCCGAGGCGGCCGGTGTCAGGAGGGCAGGGACGTCTCGCGGGCGCGTTCCGTCGGCCGCGGCACCGGGAGCGGGGCGGGACGCCCGGTCGTGGAGCGCCACAGCGCGCGGGCCGCCAGCACGGTGGCGGCGACCAGCAGGCCGTTGCGGACGAACAGCAGGGTGACGCCGAGGGCGTCGCTCGCCACGACGTGCGCGAACCACACCGGGAACTCCAGCACCGTCGCCAGGCACGCGGCGAGCACCAGAGAGACGGGGAGGCGCATGGGGCTGCCGCGGAAGCACAGGCAGACGGCGGCGAGACCGACCAGCCACACCAGGTACTGCGGGCTGATCACCCGGCTGGTCGTGGTGAACATCAGCACCGCCACGAACGCGGCGTCGGCGAGCGTGTGCGGCGCGAAACGACGCGCCCGCAGCCGCCACAGCGACAGCCAGCCGAACGCGAGGGCGCTCAGGGCGAGGGCGGCCGAGCTGACGGCGTCGACGTACGGGCCGAGGAACTCCACCGAGCCGTAGTTCAGCAGGACCTGGCCGTCCCAGCCGTGCTGCCGGGCCACATGGAGGACCAGCCCGCCCAGCGACTCGACCTCGGTGCCCCGGTCGCGCTGGAACGTGAGGAACGCGAACGCGCCGGGCATGGCGACGGCGAACGCCGTCGCGAGGGCGCCCGCGGTCAGCGCCGCCCACAGCCACACCCCGCGCCGGCGGGCCGCCACCAGCAGCAGCACCGGCCACACCTTGAGCATCGCCCCGAACGCCGTCAGCGCGCCCATCAGCGCGGGGCGCCGGGCGCCGGCCAGCAGCGCGGCCACGGCGACGGCGGTCACCATCACGTCGTAGCGCGCGTACACCGTCGGCCCGAGCAGCGGCACGCCCACCACCCACACCCAGGCCCCGCGGACGAGGCGGCCCGGGCGCAGCCCGGCGTACAGCAGGAGCAGCAGGACCACGAGGTCCGCGCAGAAGGCGAGGACGAAGAACGCCGAGGTGTAGTCCAGCCAGAAGACCAGCGCGGGCGCCAGGACCGCGAGGGCGGCGGCGGGCGGGTACTGCCAGGTGACGTCGTCCAGCGGGAAGGTGCCGGTGCGCAGCACCTCGTACCAGTCGTGGTAGATGACCGACACGTCGCTGGTGACGTCCGGGCCGGGGAAGACGTACACCTTGAACACGAACAGCAGCAGGGCCGTCCTGGTCAGGCACCAGACGCCCACCAGCCACGCCAGGGACCGCCGCGTGCCCGTCGTCTCCACCAGAACCCCGTCCGTTCGATCCGGCTCGAAGGGACATGATGTCCTGCCCGGCGGGGCGCGGGCCACATACGCGGCCGGGCCGGGGCGCGAACGACGGCTTCGATAGGGTCGGCGGCGATGCACAAGACCCTGATCGTCACCAACGACTTCCCGCCCCGCCCCGGCGGCATCCAGGCGTTCCTGCACAACATGGCGCTGCGGCTCGACCCCGAGCGCCTCGTCGTCCACGCCTCCACCTGGAAACGTGGGCGGGAGGGCGCCGAGGCCACCGCCGCCTTCGACGCCGAGCAGCCCTTCACGGTCGTACGGGACCGGACGACGATGCTGCTGCCGACGCCGGGGGCGACCCGGCGGGCGGTCGGTCTGCTGCGTGAGCACGGCTGCACGTCGGTGTGGTTCGGGGCGGCCGCGCCGCTCGGCCTGATGGCGCCGGCGCTGCGCCGGGCGGGCGCCGAGCGGCTGGTGGCCACGACCCACGGCCACGAAGCGGGCTGGGCGCAGCTGCCCGCGGCCCGGCAGCTGCTGGGCCGGATCGGGGAGAGCACCGACATCCTCACCTACCTCGGCGAGTACACCCGCTCGCGGATCGCGGGCGCCCTGACGCCCGAGGCGGCCGCGCGGATGGTGCAGCTGCCGCCCGGCGTCGACGAGAAGACCTTCCACCCCGGATCGGGCGGCGACGAGGTCCGGGCCCGGCTCGGGCTGACGGACCGGCCCGTCGTGGTGTGCGTGTCCCGGCTGGTGCGGCGCAAGGGCCAGGACACCCTGATCCGGGCGCTGCCCCGCATCCTGGCCGCCGAGCCGGACACCGTGCTGCTGATCGTCGGCGGCGGGCCCTACGAGCAGGACCTGCGCCGGCTGGCCCGGGAGACCGGCGTCGCCGACTCGGTGCGGTTCACCGGGGCCGTGCCGTGGTCCGAGTTGCCCGCGCACTACGGCGCCGGTGACGTCTTCGCCATGCCGTGCCGCACCCGCCGGGGCGGCCTCGACGTGGAGGGGCTCGGCATCGTCTACCTGGAGGCGTCGGCGACCGGGCTGCCCGTCGTGGCCGGAGACTCCGGCGGGGCGCCGGACGCCGTGCTGGACGGGGAGACCGGCTGGGTCGTGCGCGGCGGCTCCCCGCAGGAGGCGGCCGACCGCATCGTCACGCTGCTGGGGGACGCCGGGCTGCGGGCCCGCATGGGGGAGCGGGGCCGGGCGTGGGTCGAGGAGAAGTGGCGCTGGGACCTGCTGGCCGAGCGGCTCGAAGCCCTGCTCTGAACTGTCCCGCCGGACGCCGGACGCCGTACGCACGAGGGCGCGGCTCCCCGCCGGGGACACCGCGCCCGGGACCGCCGTACGGGCGGCGTGCCCTACTTCTGGTAGATCGCCTCGATCTCGTCGGCGAAGTCCTTCGCCACCACGTTGCGCTTGAGCTTCAGCGACGGCGTCAGATGGCCCGACTCCTCGGTGAACTGGGCGGGCAGGATGCGGAACTTGCGCACCGACTCCGCCTTCGACACCGCGGCGTTGCCGTCGTCGATCGCCGACTGGACGGCGGCGAGCAGATCCGGGTCGTCGCGCAGCGACACCGCCGTGGAACCGGCCGGCTTGCCGTGGTCGGCGCACCAGCGCCCCAGGAACTCGTCGTCGATGGTGACGAGCGCGCCCACGAACGGACGCCCGTCGCCGACCACCATGCACTCCGCGACGAGCGCGTGCGCCCGGATGCGGTCCTCGATCACGGCCGGGGCGACGTTCTTGCCGCCCGCGGTGACGATGATCTCCTTCTTGCGGCCGGTGATGCGGAGGTAGCCGTCCTCGTCGAGGGTGCCGATGTCGCCGGTGTGGAACCAGCCGTCGGCCAGCGCCTCCTCGGTGGCGCCCGGGTTGTTCCAGTACTCCTTGAACAGGTGCTCGCCGTGCAGCAGCACCTCGCCGTCGTCCGCTATGCGCACCACGGAACCCGGCAGCGGCTGGCCGACCGTGCCGATCTTCTGCCGGTCCCACGGGTTGAACGCGGTCGCCGCGCAGGACTCGGTCAGGCCGTAGCCCTCCAGGACGGTGAAGCCGATGCCGCGGAAGAAGTGCCCGAGCCGCTCACCCAGCGGGGCGCCGCCGGAGATCGCGTACTCGCCGCGGCCGCCGAGGACCGCGCGCAGCTTGCTGAAGACCAGCCTGTCGAAGACCTTGTGCTTGAACTTCAGGCCGACGGACGGCCCGGACGGCGTGTCCAGCGCCCGGCTGTACGCGATCGCCGTGTCCGCCGCCTTGTCGAAGATCTTGCCCTTGCCGTCGGCCTGCGCCTTGGCCCGGGCCGAGTTGTAGACCTTCTCGAAGACCCGCGGGACGCCCAGGATCAGCGTCGGCCGGAACGCGGCCAGTTCGTCGGTGAGGTTCTTGATGTCCGGGACGGTGCCCAGCTTGATCGGCGCCATCATCGGGGCGATCTGCACCAGGCGCCCGAAGACGTGGGCCAGCGGCAGGAAGAGCAGGACCGAGCACTCGCCGGTGCGGAACAGGGGCCGCAGCCGCTCCACGATGTTGCCGCACTCGGCGAAGAAGCTGCGGTGGGTCAGCACACAGCCCTTGGGGCGGCCCGTGGTGCCCGAGGTGTACACGATGGTCGCCGGGTCGTCGGCCTTCGCCAGCGAGCCGCGCTCCTCGACGGTGGCGTCGGCGACGTCCTGCCCGAGCCGGCCCAGCTCCTCGACGCCGCCGGCGTCGATCTGCCAGACGTGCTTGAGGGCGGGCAGCCGGTCGCGCACCGACTCGACAACCGCGGTGTGGGCGTCCAGCTCCGTGACGACGGCGGTGGCGCCCGAGTCGCCGAGGATCCACTGCACCTGCTCCGGCGAGCTGGTCTCGTACACCGGCACGGTGACCGCGCCCGCGGACCAGATCGCGAAGTCCAGCAGGGTCCACTCGTAGCGGGTGCGGGACATCAGGCCGACCCGGTCGCCCGGCTGGACCCCGGCGGCGATCAGGCCCTTGGCGGCCGCGCGCACCTCGGCGAGGAACGCGGTGGCCGAGACGTCCTGCCAGGCACCGCCGACCTTGCGGGCGATGACGGCCACGTCCGGGTGCTGCGCGGCGTTTCTGCGGACGATGTCGGTGAGGTTGCCGTCCGCAGGGACCTCGTACAAAGCCGGAAGGCTGAACTCGCGCAAGACTGCTGCTCCTCATAGGGCGCCGGCGCCACGACGTTGTGTGATGCGACCGATCGGTCCAAGGCTCGGGCAGGTGCTCGGGGATTCAGCTGTTGAAATCCTGAGCACGACTGGACCGACCGGACGTTACCCGTCGGTATGGCTTCTCCGACAGGGGGTCCCGGCGAGATGTTCTCTGCGTCACACGGATTGGTGTTTCTGCGCGCAGAGTAGTCGAGCGTTCGGACGACTGGCCAGTAACCATCGGTTCGGCCGCCACTGTTCACGTCTTCCCCATCCGCCTACCCTTGATCGCCATGGCAGCGACACCGACGGGAAACAACCGCACGCGCGGCACCCGCGTCCACGTGGTGAGCGACGTGCACGGCAACGCCCGTGACCTGGCCCGCGCGGGTGACGGCGCCGACGCCCTGGTCTGCCTCGGCGACCTGGTGCTGTTCCTGGACTACGCCGACCACTCGCGCGGCATCTTCCCCGACCTGTTCGGCGTGGAGAACGCCGACCGCATCGTGGAGCTGCGCACCGCCCGGCGCTTCGACGAGGCCCGCGAGCTCGGGGCGCGGCTGTGGGCCGGCATCGGCGCGGACCGGGCCGCGGTGATCGAGAAGGCGGTCCGCAAGCAGTACCGCGAGATGTTCTCGGTCCTGCCGACACCGACGTACGCCACCTACGGCAACGTCGACATCCCGCCCCTGTGGCCGGAGTACGCCGGACCCGGCGTCACGGTCCTCGACGGGCAGCGGGCCGAGATCGGCGGCTGGACCTTCGGGTTCGTCGGCGGCGGCCTGCGCACCCCGATGCGCACGCCCTACGAGATCAGCGACGAGGAGTACGCCGCGAAGATCGAGGCCGTCGGCGAGGTGGACGTGCTGTGCACCCACATCCCGCCGGAGGTGCCGGAACTCGTCTACGACACCGTCGCGCGGCGCTTCGAGCGCGGCAGCCGGGCGCTGCTGGAGGCGATCCGCCGCACCCGGCCCCGGTACTCGCTGTTCGGACACGTCCACCAGCCGCTGGTCCGGCGCATGCGGATCGGCGCCACCGAGTGCGTGAACGTCGGCCACTTCGCCCGGTCGGGGAAGCCGTGGGCGCTGCAGTGGTGAGCGGATTCCGGCCCCCCGGGCGGTTTCCGCGCGATCGCCCAGGTGGGGGTGGCTGCGCCCGGCCCTGCGCGCGGTAGCCTTCACGCTGCGCCCGCGTGCGCACACCACTTTTTACCGGCCGCTTCTGGAGGAGCCACGGCGATGGCGGAACACACCAGCTCGAGCATCACGATCGAGGCGGCACCGGCCGATGTCATGGGGGTCATCTCCGACTTCGCCCGCTATCCGGACTGGACCGGCGAGGTGAAGGAGGCGGAGGTCCTCGCGACCGACGGCCAGGGCCGCGCCGAGCAGGTCCGCCTCGTCATGGACGCCGGGGCGATCAAGGACGACCAGGTGCTGGCGTACACCTGGACCGGCGAGCACGAGGTGTCCTGGACGCTGGTGAAGTCCCAGATGCTGCGCTCCCTGGACGGCTCCTACCTCCTCGCGCCGGCCGGCGCCGGCGCCACCGAGGTCACCTACGCCCTCACCGTGGACGTCAAGATCCCGATGCTGGGGATGATCAAGCGCAAGGCCGAGAAGGTCATCATCGACCGGGCCCTGGCCGGTCTGAAGAAGCGCGTGGAGTCCGCCACGTAGCTCCGCTCCCGGCCGGGAGCACCGCGCCGGACGGGACCGCGCCGTCCGTTACGGTTCACCCCTATGCGCACCATCCTGATCACCGGCCCGGGCGGCAGCGGCCGTACGACCGTCGCGGCGGCCACCGCGCTCGCCGCGGCCGCCGACGGCGCCCGCACGCTCGTGCTGAGTGCCGACCGCACCGACACCCTCGGCGCGGCCCTCGGGGTGCGCACCGGGGCGGCCCCCGTCGAGGCCGCGCCCCGGCTCACCGCCTGGCGCCCCGACGCCGCCACCGGCTTCCGCGACGACCTCGCCGCCTTCCAGGAGCGGGCGACCGGTGCCCTCGACCTGCTCGGTGCCTCCCGGCTCGACCCGGAGGAGGTCACCCCCCTGCCCGGCGCGGAGGAGCTCGCGCTGCTGCGGGCCCTGCGCGACGCCGCGCTCGCCGAGGCCCACGACCTCCTCGTCGTCGACCTCCCCGCCACCGCGCACGCCCTCGCCCTGCTCTCCCTGCCCGAGGAGCTGCGCCGCTACCTGCGCCGCCTGCTCCCGCCGGAACGCCAGGCGGCCCGCGCCCTGCGCCCTGTCCTCGGCCGGCTGGCCGGCGTCCCGATGCCGGCGGAGTGGCTGTACGAGACCGCCGCCCGCTGGGACGTCGAGCTGGCCGCCGTGGAGGCCGTCGTCGCCGACCGCGACACCGTCGTACGGCTCGTCGCCGAACCCGGTCCGGGCGGCGCCGACGCCGTGCGCGCCGCGGAGCTCGGCCTCGCCCTGCGCGGGCTGCGCCCCGACCTGCTGATCGCCAACCGGGTGCTGCCCGAGGCGGAGGCCGGCCCCGGCAGCTGGCTCGCCGGGCCCGTCGCCCACCAGCGCAAGGTGACCGACGGGTGGCGCGGCGCCCACGACGTCCACGAGGTCGCCCACCTCGGGCACGACCCGCGCGGCGCCCACGACCTCGCCGCGCTCGCGGTGCCCGTCGTCAACGGGACGTCCTCCACGGTCGAGTGGCCCGTCATCGACCGGCTCGCCGACGACGGCGTCCTGGTCTGGCACATCCCCCTGCCGGGCGCGCACCGCGACGAGCTCGACCTGATCCGGCGCGGCGACGAACTCGTCCTCGCGGCGGGGCAGTTCCGGCGCATCGTGCCGCTGCCCTCCGCGCTGCGGAGGTGCGCCGTGGACGGGGCCGGGCTGCGCGACGGCGAGCTGCGGATCCGGTTCGCCCCGGACCCCGATCTGTGGCCCCGCGCCCAGTGAAGCGGCCACCGCCGGTCGGGTAACGTCATAGGGACGAGCCGTAGTCAGGAGTCCGTCATGAGCGAAGAGCTCCCCCCGCCCGACGCCGACGGGCACGAGCCGGTGGACGAGGCACGGACGGCCGACGCCGACAGGCACGAGCCCGTGAACGAGGCGCGAAAGGCCGACGCCGACGCCTGGGCGACGGCCTGCGCCGAGGACCTCGCCGAGGAGAAGGCCCGCCGCCGGGCCCGCGACGGACAGCCGCCCGGCTCGGCCGCCGAGGAACTGCGCAAGTTCGTCGACGCCATCGCCGACCGGCTCTCCACCCTGCGGTCCCCGCTGCTCGGCGCGGTCGCCGGACCCGCCGCCCAGCAGATGGTCAAGCAGGTCGTGGAGCAGGCCAAGGCCGCCGTCGAACCGGTCATCGAGCGCAACCCGGACGTATTTGACCATCTCGCCGCCGCCGGCAACGAACTGCTGGCCGCCTACCGTTCGGCCGCCCAGAACCAGGAGCGCCGCTGGACCGCGGGGGACGGCGGCGGCCAGGCCCCCGGGGACGGCCGCGACCGGGGCGACGACGCCGGCCCCGGCGAGCGGATCGACCTCGACTGACCCCGCCCGTGCCGGGCGCACCCCGGCACGGGCGCGGATCCCCGGTCCCGTCCACCGAACGGACGACGCGAACCCGACGGCAAGGGCCTCGGGTACGGTTGGCCGTAGCGGGGCTCGACCGAAACTGAGGGATTCATGGGACTCACCATCGGCGTCGACATCGGCGGCACGAAGATCGCGGCCGGCGTGGTCGACGAGGAAGGCAACATCCTCTCGACCCACAAGGTGCCGACCCCGGGCACGCCCGAGGGCATCGTGGACGCCATCGCCTCCGCGGTGGAGGGCGCGCGCGCCGGGCACGAGATCGTCGGCGTGGGCATCGGTGCGGCCGGATACGTCAACCGCCAGCGTTCCGAGGTGTACTTCGCGCCGAACATCGACTGGCGCAACGAGCCGCTGAAGGAGAAGGTCGAGGCCCGCGTCAGCCTCCCCGTCGTCGTGGAGAACGACGCCAACGCGGCCGCCTGGGGCGAGTACAAGTTCGGCGCGGGCAAGGGCCACCGCAACGTCATCTGCATCACGCTGGGCACCGGCCTCGGCGGCGGCATCATCATCGGCAACAAGCTGCGCCGCGGGCACTTCGGCGTGGCCGCCGAGTTCGGCCACATCCGCATGGTGCCGGACGGCCTGATGTGCGGCTGCGGCAGCCAGGGCTGCTGGGAGCAGTACGCCTCCGGCCGCGCCCTCGTGCGCTACGCCAAGCAGCGCGCCAACGCCACCCCGGAGAACGCCGAGATCCTGCTCGGCCTGGGCGACGGCACCCCCGACGGCGTGGAGGGCAAGCACATCTCCATGGCCGCCCGGCAGGGCGACCCGGTCGCCGTCGACTCCTACCGGGAGCTCGCCCGCTGGGCCGGCGCCGGCCTCGCCGACCTGGCCTCGCTGTTCGACCCGTCCGCGTTCATCGTCGGCGGCGGCCTCTCCGACGAGGGCGAACTGGTCCTCGACCCCATCCGCAAGTCCTACAAGCGCTGGCTGGTGGGCGGCAACTGGCGCCCGGTCGCCGACGTCATCGCCGCGCAGCTCGGCAACAAGGCCGGACTCGTGGGCGCCGCCGACCTGGCGCGCGAGCCCGACCCGATCATGTGACGCGCTACGCCTCGTAAGGCACCGCACGCGCCACCGCTCAGGGGCGCGGGGACCTGCGTGACCGGCCACGGACAGGCCGTCTCCCTGACCCCGCGCCCCGGGGCCGTCGGGCGTACATTGACCGGCATGGCGCCGCTCCCCGAGTCCCGCACCGACCCCGACGGTTCGGCCACCCTCCGCGTCCTGAGCTACAACGTCCGCTCCCTGCGCGACGACACCGCGGCCCTCGCCCGAGTGATCCGCGCCTGCGCCCCCGACCTGGTCCTCGTCCAGGAGGCACCGCGGTTCTTCCGCTGGCGCAAGAAACTCGCCCGGCTGGCCCGCGCCGCCGACCTCGTCATCCTCACCGGCGGGGCCACCGCGGCGGGACCGGCGATCCTGTGCGGTCTGCGGGCCACCGTGGAACGCACCGAGGACGTGCTGCTGCCGCTGGTCCCCGGGCACCATCGGCGCGGCTTCGCCACCGCCGTGGTCCGCTTCGGCGGTGCCCGCCTCGGCGTCCTGAGCTGCCACCTCTCCCTGTACGCGGACGAGCGTCTGGAACAGGGCGGCATGCTGCTGGACCGGCTGTCCGCGCTCGGTGTGGAGCACGCCGTCGCCGGGGGAGACCTGAACGACCGGCCCACCGGCCGCACCTTCCGCCGGCTCGCCGGCAGCCTCCAGGACGGCTGGGCCACCGCCCCCTGGGGCGGCGAGCACACCTCGACACCGCTCGACCCGCACCAGCGCATCGACGCGATCTTCGCCACCGAGGGCGTGGAGGTGCTCGGCTGCGGTGTCCCGCTGGACCTGCCCGGGGTGACGCAGGAGGACCTGCGGGCGGCCACGGACCATCTGCCGGTCCTCGCCGCCCTCAGGGTGCCCGCCGCGCAACAGGGCTGACCCGGGGCGGCGAGCGCCGGGTCAGACGACAGCGCCCCGCCCGGGGTCGTCGCCGTCCTCGTCGTCCGTCCTCAGCCGCATCACCAGCGTGCCGAAGCCGCCCAGGAAACCGCCGATGCCGAGCGTGGCCAGCCACCACGTCATGTCCCAGCCGAACAGGACGGCGAGCAGCAGCAGCACCGGCCCGCCGACCACCGCGAGCCAGGCGAACTTCGCGGTCGCGTCCGCCTCGGGCAGCGGCGGCGGCTCCGGCGGGACGAAGTGGCCCTCGTCGTCGGCGTCGAAGTCGTCCTCCGTCGGCTCGGGCGCGCTGTAGTCGCGGGGGCCGACGCCGGGCGCGAAGGAGACGGAGGCGCCCAGCGGGCGCACCGGCGCGTCCCCACCGTCGTCGTCCTTCACGGCGGTGTCGCCGGGCTCGGTCCGCTCCGCCTTCGGCTCGGCGTCCGCGGCGCCGGCCGCGGAGTCGTTGACGCCCGATTCGAGCCGCGCCAGGTCCTCGACCGACTTGAACGGCTTGGTCCCGGGCGGGTCCGTCGGCTC
Organism: Streptomyces sp. NPDC056628; assembly: GCF_042792555.1. Classification (NCBI taxonomy): domain Bacteria; kingdom Bacillati; phylum Actinomycetota; class Actinomycetes; order Kitasatosporales; family Streptomycetaceae; genus Streptomyces; species Streptomyces sp. NPDC056628. The sequence goes on along the minus strand of NZ_JBHTWG010000008.1, from coordinate 212,217 downwards.
CTCGCCGTACCCGGCGACGATCGCGGCCCAGGCGGCGTCCTCGTCGAACGGGACGTGCTGCTCGTCGGGCTCGCGCTCCTCGTGTCTGTCACGGTCGGAGCCGGAGTCGTGCTCAGCCACGTGCGGTCGTCCCTTCCTTGCCGGCACCGGTCGCGAGCCGGCCGATGAATGCGAGGCTCTCCTCGTGGATCCGGTCCGCGTCATGGTCCAACGTCGCGACGTGACGGCTCTGTTCCAGCACGATCTCCGTCACGTCGGTGGAGGACACCCGGCTCAGGACCCGGGCCGCGTCCGCCGCGGGCGCGACGCGGTCCTGTCCGCTGCGCAGGAGCAGCAGGGGCTGTGTGACCTGCGGGAGCTCGCCGTCGACCAGGCGGAGGAAGGACCGCAGGGAGTGCGCGGCGTGCAGCGGCACCCGGTCGTAGCCGACCTCGCCGGCGCCCTCCTTCGCGATGCCGCCGGCGATCCCCGGCCCCGTGCGCACCAGGTGACGCGCGACCGGCAGGGTGCGCGCGGGCAGGCCGTGCAGCCGGCTCGCCGGGTTGACGGCCAGCACCCCGGACACGTCCCGGCCGTGCCGGGCGGCCAGCCGCAGCGCCAGGGCGCCGCCCAGGGACAGGCCGCCGACGAAGACCTGGGAGCAGCGGTCGCGCAGGGCGCGCAGCTCACGGTCCACCTCGGCGTACCAGTCCTGCCAGCCGGTGATCCGCAGGTCCTCCCAGCGCGTGCCGTGCCCCGGCAGCAGTGGCACCGAGACGGTGAACCCGCGCGCGGCGAGATGCTCCGCCCAGGGGCGCAGCGACTGCGGGGAGCCGGCGAATCCGTGGCACAGGAGGACCCCGACCTCTGTGCCCTCGCGGCGGTACGGCTCGGCTCCAGGAAGGACCGGCACCTTACGGTCTCCCGTTCGTGAGAGGGACGGCATGGACGTGCACGACGACATCGGCTCACGCGGCAGCCGCGTGTCACTACAGCCCGGTGAGGTTCACCGTACGCGACCGCACTGACACCGACCAGGGCCGTCGGGTCCTTCCGCCGCGCTCCGGGTTAAGGTCTCCTCCACACACACAGGAGGCACAGGGTTGTTGTACGGCGCGATGAAGGTGGCCATCGGAGGACCGTTGAAGGTCGCCTTCCGGCCCTGGGTGGAGGGCCTGGAGAACATTCCCCCCGAGGGTGCCGCGATCCTGGCGAGCAACCACCTGTCGTTCTCCGACTCGTTCTTCCTGCCCGCAATCCTCGACCGCAAGGTGACCTTCATCGCGAAGGCCGAGTACTTCACCACCCCGGGGGTCAAGGGCCGGCTGACGGCGGCGTTCTTCAAGGGCGTCGGCCAGCTGCCGGTGGACCGCTCGGGCGCGCGCGGCGCGGGCGAGGCGGCCATCAGCAGCGGCATAGAGGTGCTGGAGCGGGGCGAGCTGTTCGGGATCTACCCGGAGGGCACGCGCTCGCCCGACGGACGGCTCTACCGGGGCAAGCCGGGCGGCCTCGCGCGCGTGGCGCTCGCCACCGGGGCGCCGGTCATCCCCGTCGCCATGATCGACACCGAGAAGATCCAGCCGCCCGGGCAGGTCATGCCCAAGCTGATGCGGCCGGGCATCCGGATCGGCAAGCCCATGGACTTCACCCGGTACCAGGGCATGGAGCACGACCGTTTCGTCCTGCGGGCGCTGACCGACGAGGTCATGTACGAGATCATGAAGCTCTCCGGCCAGGAGTACGTCGACATATACGCGACCGCCGCCAAGCGGCAGATCGCGGAGGCCGCCAAGGCCGAGAAGGAACAGGCGAAGAAGACGAGGAAGCCGGACGAGGAGCGTCCCGGGGCCTAGGGGAGTCCCGTCGATCGGGCCGGATCAGCGAGCGGTGCCGGGCGCCGGGAGCCCGGCATGATCGGCGAGACACTCCCCAGGGGCCGTCCGGGGCCGGGTCCGGCACACAGGGGGTGGGGGCGTGGCCAGGCGTGAGCGGGTCATGAGGATGTCGGTCGAGCAGCCGCTGTGGCGTGCGCTCGCCGGGTACCGGGTACTGACCGCGGTCTACGCGATCGGCCTGTTCGTCAGCGCGCACGACCAGGTGGCCCGGCCCTGGGTCGCCCTCGGCTACTTCGCCGTCCTGGTCGTCTGGACCCTCGCCACCCTGCCGAGGGTCGCCAACGCCGCGAGCTGCACCCGGGCCTTCCTCGCCGTGGACCTGTCCGTCGCCGTCGCCGGCATCCTGCTGACCCGGGTCGCGGAGTCGCCCGAGCGGATCGACGCCGGGGCGCCCACCCTGCCGTCGATCTGGACCGCGGGCGCCGTGCTGGCCTTCGCCATCAAGGGCGGCTGGCGCTGGGCCGCGTTCGCCTCCACGCTGGTGGCCGCCGCCAACCTGGCCGAGCGCTCCGGGGTGCCCACCCGGGACACCATCCACATGGTGCTGCTCGTCTGGATCGCGTCCATCGCCATCGGCTACGTCGTCGAGGTCGCCCGCGCCTCCGAGCGCACCCTCGCCCGCGCCCTGGAGATCGAGGCGGCCACCCGGGAACGGGAGCGGCTGGCCCGGGACATCCACGACAGCGTCCTGCAGGTACTGGCGATGGTGCAGCGGCGCGGCGCCGTCATCGGCGGCGAGGCGGCCGAGCTCGGCCGGATGGCCGGCGAGCAGGAGGTGGCCCTGCGCACCCTGGTCTCCGGCGGACTGGTGCCGGTCTCCCGGGTCTCGGAGGACGCCGCCGAGGGCGCCGTCGTGCGGGCCGTGGAGGAGCCAGACGACGGCGGCGACGGCGGGCCGGTGGACGTGCGGTCGCTGCTCGCCCCGTACGCCGGTGCGCGGGTCAGCCTCGCGGAGCCCGGGGCTCCGGTGTCGCTGCCCCCGGCCGTCGCGCGGGAGCTGACGGCGGCCGTCGGGGCCGCCCTGGACAATGTGCGCGCGCACGCCGGGGCCGAGGCGCGCGCGTGGATCCTCGTCGAGGACGAGCCAGGCGAGGTGGTCGTCACCGTCCGGGACGACGGCCCCGGCATCCCCGAGGGCCGGCTCGCCGAGGCCGAGGGCGAAGGCCGGCTCGGGGTCGCCCTGTCGATCCGCGGACGGCTGCGCGACCTCGGCGGCACCGCCGAGGTGATCTCGGTGCCGGGGCAGGGCACCGAGGTGGAACTGAAGGTACCGAAGGCCGGCAGTGCCTCGCGGGGGAAGGCGGAGCAGCGATGACGGACGGCGCGAGCGGACAGCGGGAGCCGATCAGGGTGATGGTGGTCGACGACCACCCGATGTGGCGTGACGCGGTCGCCCGCGATCTGGACGCGTCCGGCTTCGAGGTCGTCGCCACCGCGGGCGACGGCGAGCAGGCGGTGCGCCGCGCCAAGGCCGCCGGCCCCGACGTGCTGGTGCTCGACCTGAACCTGCCCGCCAAGCCCGGTGTCCAGGTCTGCAAGGAACTCGTCGCGCACAACCCCGCGCTGCGCGTCCTCGTGCTGTCCGCGAGCGGCGAGCACGCCGACGTCCTGGAGGCCGTGAAGTCGGGCGCGACCGGCTACCTGCTGAAGTCGGCGTCGACCGAGGAGTTGCTGGACGCGGTGCGCCGCACCGCCGTCGGCGACCCGGTGTTCACGCCGGGCCTGGCCGGGCTGGTCCTCGGCGAGTACCGCAGGCTGGCCTCCGAGCCGGCGCCGCCCGCGCAGGAGGCCGGGCGGCCGGGCGCCCCGCAGCTCACCGAGCGGGAGACCGAGGTGCTGCGGCTGGTCGCGAAGGGCCTGAGCTACAAGCAGATCGCCGAACGCCTCGTCATCTCCCACCGCACGGTGCAGAACCACGTGCAGAACACCCTCGGCAAGCTCCAGCTGCACAACCGCGTGGAGCTGGTGCGGTACGCGATAGAGCGGGGCCTCGACGAGGAGTGAACCGCGCGTCGCCGGCTTGACGAGCCGTAAACGAAATACCCGGTCGTTCACCGGAATTGCCGGTCCGACCCATCGCTGTGTGACCTGGCTCACCATTAGCGTGGCCTCACCAGGCAACCCCGGCGAAGGGACATTTCCATGCGGGTCGGAGTACTGACCGGAGGCGGCGACTGCCCCGGTCTCAACGCCGTCATCCGGGCCGTCGTCCGCAAGGGCGTCCAGGAGTACGGCTACGAATTCGTGGGCTTCCGGGACGGCTGGCGAGGTCCGCTCGAGAACGACACCGTCCGTCTCGACATCCCCGCCGTGCGCGGCATCCTGCCCCGCGGCGGCACCATCCTCGGCTCCTCGCGCACCAACCCCCTCAAGGAACAGGACGGCATCCGGCGCATCAAGGACAACCTCGCCAAGCAGGAGATCCAGGCGCTGATCGCCATCGGCGGCGAGGACACCCTCGGGGTCGCCGCCCGGCTGTCCGACGAGTACGGCGTGCCCTGCGTCGGCGTGCCGAAGACCATCGACAACGACCTGTCCGCCACCGACTACACCTTCGGCTTCGACACCGCCGTCGGCATCGCGACGGAGGCCATCGACCGGCTGCACACCACCGCGGAGTCCCACATGCGGGTGCTGGTCTGCGAGGTGATGGGCCGTCACGCCGGCTGGATCGCCCTGCACTCCGGGCTGGCCGGCGGTGCCAACGTCATCCTCATCCCCGAGCAGCGCTTCGACGTCGACAAGGTCTGCGCCTGGATCACCTCCCGCTTCAAGGCGTCGTACGCCCCGATCGTGGTGGTCGCCGAGGGCGCCATGCCCAAGGACGGCGACATGGTGCTCAAGGACGAGTCGCTCGACTCCTTCGGGCACGTGCGGCTCTCCGGGGTCGGCGAGTGGCTGGCCAAGGAGATCGAGAAGCGGACCGGCAAGGAGGCCCGCACCACCGTCCTCGGGCACATCCAGCGCGGCGGCACCCCGAGCGCCTTCGACCGCTGGCTCGCCACCCGCTTCGGACTGCACGCCATCGAGGCGGTCCGCGACGGCGACTTCGGCAAGATGGTCGCGCTGCGCGGCACGGACATCGTGCGCGTCCCGATCGCCGAGGCGACGGCCAAGCTGAAGACGGTCGACGCCACGCTCTACGACGAGGCCGGCGTCTTCTTCGGCTGACCGGCGCCGGGCCCGACCGCCCGGCGGCGACGGGTTGTGGGCCGTATATTGCGGCCCACAGCCCTACGAGCGGGAGCAGCCTTGGAGATCGTCGCCTTCGGCGTGCAGGCCGACGAGAAACCCCTGATCCAGGAGGCGTTCAGGGACCACCACGCCGTCCGCTGCCTGGACGTCTTCCTCAACGACGACACCGCCCCCATCGCGGCGGGCCACGAGATCGTCTGCACCAGCGTCAACTGCGACCTGGGCGCCTCCGTGCTGCGGGCCCTCGCGGCCGGCGGCACCCGGATGGTCGCCCAGCGCTCCACCGGCTTCAACAACATCGACCTCGACGTCGCCAGTGCCCTCGGCATGACCGTCGCCCGGGTCTCGTACTACTCGCCCTACTCGGTGGCCGAGTTCGCGTGGACCCTCGCCATGGCGGTCAACCGCCGCGTCGTGCGGGCCTCCACGCGCACGCGTGACTTCGACTTCCGCCTCGACGGGCTGATGGGCCGCGACCTGCACGGCCGCACCGCGGGCGTCCTCGGCAGCGGGAAGATCGGCGAGGCCTTCGCCCGCATCGCCCACGGGTTCGGCATGAAACTGCTCGGCTGGGACGTCGCCGAGAACCCCGCCTGTATGCAGCTCGGCATGCGGTACGTCCCCAAGGAGCGGCTCCTCGCCGAGTCCGACCTGGTCAGCCTGCACGTCCCGCTGATGCCCGAGACCAGCCGGCTGATCGACGCGGACGCGCTGCGGACGATGAAGGACGACGCGATCCTCGTGAACTCCAGCCGGGGCGGGCTCATCGACACCGCGGCCCTCGTCGCCGAACTGCGCGAGGGCCGCTTCACCGGGGTCGGCCTCGACGTCTACGAGGCCGAGGCCGGACTGTTCTTCCTGGACAAGTCGCTCCAGGCCATCGAGGACGACACCCTGGCCCGCCTGGTCACCTTCCCGAACGTCCTGGTCACCTCCCACCAGGCGTACTACACACGGGACGCCGTCGGCCAGATCGTCGACACCACCGTGCGCAACGTCCTCGACTACACCGCGGGCCGCCGCTCGGAGAACGTGCTGGTCCCGCGCAGCTGACCCACCAGCTCCCGGACGACGGCGGCGCCGTTCAGCGTCAGCACCGACTCGGGGTGGAACTGCACCCCGGCGAAGCCGGGACCGCGCAGGGCGTGCACCTCCCCGTTCTCCGCCCGGCTGACCGCGACGCCGCGCGCGGCCAGCTCCTGCAGCGCCTCGTCGTCGCAGCGCGCCACGAAGCTGTTGTAGAAGCCGACCGTCTCCGGCCGCCCGAACAGGTCGATCGTGGTCTGCGCGCCCTGGTACGGCACGTCCTTGCGCACGATGTCCAGGCCCAGCTCGGCCGCGATCAGCTCATGGCCGAGGCAGACGCCGAGCACGCCGTGCCGGTGGTGCCGTACGACCTCGGCGGTCAGGTCCCGCAGGAAGCGCATCTTCGGGTCGGACAGGTCGCAGGGGTCGCCGGGACCGGGGCCGAGCACCACCGGCCCCTCGTGCGCGAGCACCGCCTCCCGCAGCCCCGGCTCGTCGTAGCGCCGGACGCTCACCCCGAGGCCGCCGGCGCGCAGCAGGTGCGCCAGCATCGCGGTGAAGGTGTCCTCGCCGTCGACGACCAGGGCGTCACCGGTGAGCTCGTCGCCCCGCTCCTGCATCCGCAGCCAGAACGGAGCCAGCGACGTCCGCCGCCCGTCCAGCGCGGCCCGCACGCGCGGGTCGTCGGAGAGCCGCACGCGCGCGTGCCCGGCGCGCGGCCGGGACGGCCCCACCCCCAGCGCCGCCAGCACCCCGGCCGCCTTCGCGTGGGTCTCGGCCACCTCGCCTGCCGGGTCCGAGCCGCGCACCAGCGTGGCGCCGACCGGCACCCGCAGCCGCCCGCCGGCGTCGATGTCGGCGGTGCGGATCAGGATGGGGGAGTCGAGGGTCTGCGCCCCGCCGGAGTCCCGGCCGAGCAGGGCCAGGGCGCCCGCGTAGTAGCCGCGCCCACCGGACTCGTGCCGCTCGATGACCCGGCAGGCGTTCTGCACGGGCGAGCCGGTCACGGTCGCCGCGAACATGGTCTCCCGCAGCACGTCCCGCGCGTCCAGCGAGGACTTCCCGCGCAGCTCGTACTCGGTGTGCGCGAGGTGCGCCATCTCCTTCAGCCGGGGCCCGACGACGACCCCGCCCATGTCGCCGACGGTGCACATCATCTTCAGTTCCTCGTCGACCACCATCGACAGCTCCTCGATCTCCTTGCCGTCGGCGAGGAAGTCCAGCAGGTGCTCGGGGGTCGGCCCCTCCGCGGGGTAGCGGTACGTCCCGCTGATCGGGTTCATCACGACCGTGCCGCCCGACATCCGCACATGCACCTCGGGGCTGGCCCCGACCAGCGTGCGGTCGCCGGTGTGGACGACGAACGTCCAGTACGCGCCCCGCTCGCCCTCCAGCAGCCGCCGGAACAGCGCGAGCGCGTCGGCCCGGGAGAACCCGTCGATCCGGCCCTCGTACGTCCGCCGGATCACGAAGTTGGCGCCCTCGCCCCGCCCGATCTCCTCGTCCAGCACCCGCCCGACGATCTCCGCGTACTCCTCGTCGCCGACGTCGAAGCCGCCGCCCTCGACCCGCACCTCGTGGGCCGGGAGCTGCGCCAGGGCGTCGGCCAGCGGCACGGTGTGCGACTCCTCGGGCGTCAGCACCAGCAAGGGGGTGCCGTCGTCCCGGACGTCGAAGCCGCGCTCGCGGATCTGCCGGAAGGGCACCAGCGCCAGGCCCTCGTCGGGGAGGTCGGCCAGCCGGTCGCGGGAGGCGACGGGGCCGAGGAGGACCTCCACGGTGTTCTCGTCGTGGCCCGGCGCGCGACGGCGCAGCAGGGCGAACGGGCGGGGATCGTCGAGCAGGTCGAGCAGCTGCATGGGTCCGATGTTCCTTCTCGCTGGGAGGAACGGACCCCGGGAAACACCGAAGGCCGCCCCTCGGGCGGCCTTCGCGAAGTCTGGATACGCGCAGTCAGCGGGCCGCCGAATGAGCGGTCCACCACCAGTTCTGGATCGAGTGCGCGAACATGCCTGGCACCCTACCCCATGTCCGAGTCGTGTACCCCGTGTCTCAATTGCTGGGCATGGGGCGGGACGCCCGACACGACCCCGTAATGTTGAGGACGTGACCGTGAACGCTAAGACCAGCGCGAGCGCTGGCAACACCTGGCGAAACCTGCCCGCGGCGCAGCAGCCCGAGTACCCCGACCCCGAGGCTCTGCGCGCAGTGATCGCGGACCTCGAGTCGTATCCGCCACTCGTCTTCGCGGGCGAGTGCGACCAGCTGCGCGCCCGTCTGGCGGCCGTCGCCAAGGGAGAGGCGTTCCTCCTCCAGGGCGGCGACTGCGCCGAGGCGTTCGACGGGGTGTCCGCGGATCACATCCGCAACAAGCTCAAGACCCTGCTCCAGATGGGCGCCGTGCTCACGTACGCCGCCTCGGTGCCGGTCGTGAAGGTCGGCCGGATCGCCGGCCAGTACTCCAAGCCGCGCTCCAAGCCGACCGAGACCCGCGACGGCGTCACCCTGCCGACCTACCGCGGCGACTCCGTCAACGGCTTCGACTTCACCGAGAAGGCCCGCGTCCCGGACCCCGAGCGGCTGAAGCGGATGTACAACGCCTCCGCCTCCACGCTCAACCTGGTGCGCGCCTTCACCACCGGCGGCTACGCCGACCTGCGCCAGGTACACGCCTGGAACCAGGACTTCGTGAAGTCGTCCCCGTCCGGACAGCGCTACGAGCAGCTGGCCCGCGAGATCGACCAGGCGCTCAACTTCATGCACGCCTGCGGGGCCGACCCGGAGGAGTTCAAGACGGTCGAGTTCTACGCCTCGCACGAGGCGCTGCTGCTCGACTACGAGTCCGCGCTGACCAGGGTCGACTCCCGCACCGGCCGGCTGTACGACGTCTCCGGGCACATGGTGTGGATCGGTGAGCGCACCCGGCAGCTCGACGGCGCGCACATCGAGTTCGCCTCGAAGATCCGCAACCCCATCGGCATCAAGCTCGGCCCGACGACGACGGCCGAGGAGGCGCTGCAGTACATCGACCGCCTCGACCCGGACCGCGAGCCGGGCCGGCTGACCTTCATCGTCCGCATGGGCGCCGACAAGATCCGGGACAAGCTCCCCGAGCTCGTCGAGAAGGTCACCGCCTCCGGTGCCACCGTGGCCTGGGTGACCGACCCGATGCACGGCAACACCTTCGAGGCGGCCTCCGGGCACAAGACCCGCCGCTTCGACGACGTCCTGGACGAGGTCAAGGGCTTCTTCGAGGTCCACAAGTCGCTGGGCACCCACCCGGGCGGCATCCACGTGGAGCTCACCGGCGACGACGTCACCGAGTGCGTGGGCGGCGGCGACGAGATCTTCGTCGACGATCTGCACCAGCGCTACGAGACGGCCTGCGACCCGCGGCTGAACCGCAGCCAGTCGCTCGACCTGGCGTTCCTCGTCGCGGAGATGTACCGCGACCAGTGATCTTTCCGATCACGTAGGTGTGGGGCGCGGATCACACGATCCGCGCCCCACACCACTTTTGCGCTCCTGCCAGGACGAGTAAGGTTAGGTTTGCCTCACCGATCAGGGGATGGCACTTCGACCCCGCCGGGAGGTGAACCGCGTGTACGTCTGCAGTTGCTTCGGCATCACCGAACAGCAGGTCAAGAAGCACGCGGAGAACGGCGCCTGCACCCCTCGCCAGGTCGCCTCGGCCTGCAAGGCCGGCACCGACTGCGGATCGTGCGTGCGCCGTATCCAGGCGCTGCTGGGCCGGGGCGCCTGCACCCGCCGTGAGCTCGCCGACCGCGGTGGGTCGGTCGTCTCCGACCTCGAGGACGCCGCCTAGACCGAAAGGTCCGGGCCGGCCCTAGCTCGGCTGCTCGATCTGCTGGGCGATGTAGAGCGCCTCCCCGAGCTTGTCGATGAGCTCCAGCTGGGTGTCCAGGTAGTCGATGTGGTGCTCCTCGTCCGCCAGGATCTCCTCGAAGATGTTCGCGGACGTGACGTCGCCCTTGGAGCGCATCAGCTCGATGCCGCGCTTGAGGCGGTCGATCGCCTCCATCTCCACCTGCCGGTCGGCCTGGAACATCTCCGTGACCGTCTGGCCCACCCGCACATGGAAGAGCCGCTGGTAGTTGGGCAGGCCGTCCAGCATGAGGATGCGCTCGGTGAGCTTGTCCGCGTGCTTCATCTCGTCGATGGACTCTTCCCGCGTGTACGTCGCGAGCTTCGTCCAGCCGTTGTTGTCCTGGATGCGGTAGTGCAGCCAGTACTGGTTGACCGCGGTGAGCTCACCGGTGAGCTGCTCGTTCAGGAATTCGAGGACCTCGGGGTCGCCCTGCATCGCTTCGGGCTCCTTCCAAGCGAGGGACTGGCAGGATGCGGCGCATGATTCCACCGGACGCGAAGATCGTCCAGTAAGTCTTCACTTAGTAAGTAAGTCCACGCTTAGTCCGTTTTGCACGGTTGGGTGGGGGGTGTGGTCAGGTGCACTGTCCCGGGTCTGTCAGGATGGAGGCATGGGTCAGCCGGTGGAGCGCGAAGGTGAGGCAGCAGCACACTCCGAGCTCCCGCCGGGGCAGCGCGTCCAGCGCGGATGGCCTGTCACGCACTACGGCCCGGTGCCCAAGTTCCGCCCCGAGCGCTGGGACTTCCGGGTCTTCGGCGCCACGGCCGACGGCGAGAAGCACAGCTGGACCCATGAGGAGTTCACGGCCCTGCCGTACGCCAGCCTCGTCGCCGACCTGCACTGCGTGACGAAGTTCAGCATGCTCGGCGCCGAGTGGGGCGGCATCCCGGCGCGCACGATCCTGGACATCGCGCCGCCGGCGCCCGCCGTCACCCATGTCATGGTGTGGGCCGAATACGGCTTCAGCTCCAACCTGCGGCTGGACGACTTCGCCTCCGACCGCGCGATCTTCGCCACCCATCGGGACGGCGAGCTGCTGACCGCCGAGCACGGCTTCCCACTGCGTCTGGTCGTTCCCCACCTGTACGCCTGGAAAGGACCCAAGTGGGTCCGTGGCGTGGAGTACATGACCGCCGACCGGCGCGGCTTCTGGGAGGAGCGCGGCTACCACAACGTGGGCGACCCGTGGCGCGAGCAGCGCTACTCCTACCAGGAGGAGCCCGGGGAGGGCCCCGAGCTCTGACTCCTGGTGCGGACGGGACTCAGTGGTACTGGTGCACCACCGCGTGCCCGCGGCCCCGGCCGATCATCCACTTGTTGACCGGAGTGGTGAGGACGAAGGCGACGGCCAGCGCGATCGCCAGCACCCACCAGAACAGCGGGTCGCCGAGCTCGGCGTCCATGGCGCCCGGCCACAGCGCGATCACGCCGTTGTCGACCAGCTCCATCACCGCGATGGACAGGGTGTCGGCGGCCAGCGCCACCTTCACTGCGGCGCCCAGTCCGAGGCCCGCCTCGAGGACGCCGCGCAGCGTGAGCGCGTAGCCGAAGAAGAAGGCCAGGACGATCGCCAGGACCAGGGTCGGCACGGCGCTCCAGCCGAGCGCGGTGCCGATCACCATGCCCAGCACCTCGCCGATGGCGCAGCCGGTGAGGCAGTGCAGCGTGGCCCGGACGGCGGTCTGCCACCCGCCGCCGGCGGCTGCCGCCTCGTGGTGGTGATGAACGTGTGACGCGTGTGCCTCGTGCTCCATGACGCCCCCTGACGCGCGGTTCCGTTTCTCGCTCCACCAGAACCACATACCCCCTGGGGGTATTCCTGGGCGGGTCAGCCGTCGCGGAGTTTCTTCAGCCGTTCCACGTCCGCCGCGTGCCCCTGCATGCCGCCGGGGGTCTCGATGATCAGCGGAACGCCCGCGGTCGCCGGGTGGGTCATCAGCGCGCGGAACGGGTCCTCCCCGATGTGCCCCGCGCCGATGTTCTCGTGCCGGTCCTTGTGCGCGCCGACGACGTCCTTGGAGTCGTTGGCGTGGATCAGCTTCAGCCGGCCCTCGCCGACCGTGTCCACCAGCAGGTCCAGGGTCTGGTGCATCCCGGAGGGGCCGGTGAGGTCGTGGCCGGCCGCGTAGATGTGGCAGGTGTCCAGGCAGACCCCCAGCTTCGGATGGGCGTCCAGGGCCTCGAAGTACGGCCCGAAGTCCCAGGTCCGCGAGCACAGCGAGGAGCCCTGCCCGGCGGTGGACTCCAGCAGCAGGAAGGGGTCGTCGTCGTGGGTCAGCTCGTCGAGCAACGGCAGCACGTGCTCGCGGACCTGCTTCAGGGCGACGGAGCGGTCCCGGCCGCCGGTCGCGCTGCCCGTGTGCACCACCACGCCGAGCGCGCCGATCTCCCGGCCGCGCCGCAGCGAGTGCCGCAGCGACTCCACGGACCTCTCGACGGTCGCCTCGGTGTGCGAGCCGAAGTTGATCAGGTACGGAGCGTGCACGTACGCCGGTATCGACTCGGCGGCGCAGGCGGCCCGGAACTCCTCGTCCTGGCGAGCGTTGCCGGCCGGGGTCGCCCACCCCCGGGGGTTGGCGACGAAGACCTGGACCGCCTCGGCCTTCAGGTCACGGGCGTAGGCGAGACCGACGGAGCTGAGGCCGCCGGCCACGGGGACATGGCCGCCGACGGGATTGCGGGAGGGGCCGGGGAGGGGGGTGCCGAACTGCTGACTTCTCACCGGTCCAGGGTGCCATGCGGCGTCAAATGTCCGGTCACCCGCCCGGTGACCGGGGCCGTCCCGCCGGCAGTCGTCGTCCAGGGGATCGCCTCACCGGATGGTGATGGTGATCGTCGACCCCTTGGGCGCCGTGTCGCCGCCCTTCACGGACTGCTTCTTGACCGTGTCCCCGAACAGGCCGAGCAGCCCGCGGTCCTCGTCGACCTCGAAACCGGCGGCCGCCAGGCGGTCCGTGGCGTCGTCGACGCTCTCGCCGACCACGTCCGGGACCTCGATCATCTCCGGGCCCTTGGAGAGGGTCAGCGTGACGGTGTCGCCCTCGGCCGCCTGGAGGCCCTCGCGCGGCGACTGCCGGGCGACCTGGCCCGCGTCGAACTCGGAGTTGACCCGGGCGGGCGCGATCTTCACCTTCAGGCCGGCCTCCTGCAGCTCGGCCCGCGCGTCCTCCACGCTGTCGCCGGTGACGTCCGGGATGTCGACGGGGCTGCCCTTGCTGACGGTGAGCGCGACCGCGGAGCCCGAGCGGACCGTGGCACCGTCGCCGGGGGACGAGGAGATCACGGAGCCGCGCGCGACCTCGTCGTCGAACTCGCGCGTCACCATGCCCGGCTCCAGGCCGCGGTCCTTCAGCGCGGCCCGCGCCTCGGCGAGCGGGCGGTCCCGCAGATCCGGCACCTTCACCGTCCTCGGGCCGAGGGAGACGACCAGGTCCACGGAGTCGTTCTGCCGGATGCGGGCGCCCGGCCTCGGGTCCGTGCCGACGACGGTGCCGCGGTCGAAGGTGTCGCTGTACGCCCGCCGCACCCGGCCGACGTCGAGCCCGTCCTGCTCCAGACGGTCCCGGGCCTGCGCCTCGGTCTTCGACAGCAGCGGCGGGACCTCGGTGAACTGGCCGGAGTTGATGTACCAGATGCCCGCGCCCAGACCCAGGGCCAGCAGCACGGCGGCCACCACGACCAGGGGGCCGCGCGGCCGGCGCGCGGCCCGCGCGCGGGGCGGCCCGGACGGCGGGGGCGGCGGCATCTCCAGGCGGCTGGTGCGGTCGACGCGGCCGTCCCCGTCGACCGGCAGCGGCCGGGCCACGGTGAGCCCGCGCGGGATCACGCTCGTGCGGTCGTCGGCGTTGTCGTGCCCGCCGGACAGCGCCTGCGGGGGCATCGCGTCCAGCTGCCCGTCGGTGAGCGCCGCGCGCGCCACCCGGGCCTGCGCGAGCAGGGTCACGGCGTCGTACGGACGGACGCCCGGGGTGCGGGCGGTGGCGGAGGCGACCAGCTCGTCGAGCTCGTAGGCCAGGCCCGGCACCACCGCGGAGGGCGGCGGGACGTCCTCGTGCAGGTGCTTGTAGAGGACCACAGCGGGTGAGTCCCCGTCGTGCGGCTTCCCGCCGGTCAGCATCTCGTACAGGACGACACCGCAGGCGTACACGTCGACACGGGCGTCGGCGGCGCCCGGCTGCTCTATCTGCTCGGGCGCGAGATACGAGACGGTGCCGAGGACGGCCCCGGTGGTGCTGGTCACGGTGTCCACCGAGCGCACCAGGCCGAAGTCGGCGACCTTGACCCGGCCGTCGTCCCCTATCAGCACGTTCTCCGGCTTCATGTCCCGGTGCACGAACCCGGCCCGGTGCGCGGCGCCGAGCGCGGCGAGCACCGGCTCCAGGATGTCGAGCGCGGCCCGCGGCTGGAGCGCCCCGCGCTCGCGCAGGACGTCCCGCAGGGTGCAGCCGGCGATGTACTCCATCGCGAGATAGACGTACGACCCGTCGGCGCCCTGGTCGAAGACCTGCACCACGTTCGGATGGGCCAGCCGGGCGACGGACTTCGCCTCCCGGATGAACCGCTCGACGAACGCCCCGTCCACCGCCAGCGCCGGATGCATCACCTTGAGCGCGAGCACGCGGTCGAGGCGGGTGTCCAGGGCCCGGTAGACCGTGGCCATCCCGCCGACCGCGATCCGCGCGTCCACGCGATACCGGCCGTCGAGCACCTGCCCGACCAGAGGGTCCTGAAGGGTCGTATCCACGCAGGTGAGTGTACGAGCCGACACCGACACCCCGTCCGGTCCCGAAGAGATCGGGGCGGGACTGCGACCGTCCTGTGACGGACGCCTCACCCTCCGGGCGCCTTGACCGAACGTATTTTCAGAAGGCCGGCCGTTCCGGATCCAGCCGCGCCAGGCCGTCCACCGGGGAGGACGCCTCGGCGAAGTGCCGCCGGGGGATCCGGCCCGCCCGGCGGGCCAGCCGGCCCGCCTCCACCGCGTGCCGCATCGCGTCGGCCATCAGCACCGGCTCCTGGGCCCGCGTCACCGCCGAGGCGAGCATCACGCCCGCGCAGCCCAGCTCCATCGCGAGCGCCGCGTCCGAGGCCGTCCCGGCTCCCGCGTCCAGGATCACCGGCACGCGCGCGTGCTCCACGATCAGCGCGAAGTTGTGCGGATTGCGGATGCCGAGCCCGGAGCCGATGGGGGAGCCCAGCGGCATGATCGCCGCGCACCCGGCGTCCTCCAGCCTGCGCGCCAGCACCGGGTCGTCGTTGGTGTACGGCAGCACCGTGAACCCGTCGTCCACCAGCGTCTCCGCCGCGTCCAGCAGCTCGATCGGGTCCGGCAGCAGGGTCCGCTCGTCGGCGATGACCTCCAGCTTGACCAGGTCCGTGCCGAGCGCCTCGCGGGCGAGGCGTGCCGTCAGCACCGCCTCGCCCGCGGTGAAGCACCCCGCGGTGTTCGGCAGCACCCGGATGCCGAGCCGGTCGAGCACGGAGAGGACCGAGCCGTGCACCGAGGGGTCCACCCGCCGCATCGCGACGGTCGTCAGCTCCGTCCCGGACGCCACAAGTGCCCGCTCCAGCACGTCCAGGCTGGGCGCCCCGCCCGTGCCCATGATCAGCCGGGAGGTGAGGGACAGGTCCCCGATGACGAGGGGGTCGTCGGCCATGGGTCAGCCTCCTTGCACGGCGGTCAGGACTTCGACGCGGTCCCCCTCGCGCAGCGGCGTCGACGGCCACTGCGCGCGCGGGACGACGGTCTCGTTGAGGGCGGCGGCCACCCCGGAGGGGGCCGCCGTGAGCAGCCGGACGGCGGCGTCGAGCGCCGTGCCGGGGGCGACCCGCCGCCGCTGCCCGTTGAGCGAGATGTTCATGCCGGCTGCTCCTGGGGGGCGGCTGCGAACCGCAACGGCGTGAAGTCACGCGCAACGTCCGGCAGTTCACCGGTGGTCAGGACATGCGCCAGGACGTCCCCGGTGACCGGCGCGAGCAGCACGCCGTTGCGGTGGTGCCCGGTGGCGAGCAGCAGCCCGTCCAGGGCGGTCGGGCCGAGCAGCGGCGCGTTGTCGGGGGAGGCGGGGCGCAGGCCCGCCCGGGTCTCGGCCAGCGGCAGCTCGGTGAGGCCGGGCACCAGCTCGTGGGCGTCGCGCAGCAGCTCGTACACGCCGCCGGCGGTCACCGTGGTGTCCCAGCCCAGCTCCTCGCTCGTCGCCCCGACGACCAGCTCCCCGCTCTCGCGCGGCACCAGGTACACCTGGCTGCCCCGCACCATCGCCCGCACCGTCCGGTTCAGGAACGGCGCGAGGCCCCGCGGCACGGTCAGCCGCAGCACCTGCCCCTTCACGGGCCGCACGGGCGGCCGTACGTCGTCCGGGACGCCCGCGAGCCGGCCGCTCCGACTGCCGGCGGCGAGGACCACCCGGTCCGCGCGCAGCGCCGTGCCCTCCGTGGTGGTGACCCCCGTCGCCCGGTCCGCCGTGACGTCCAGGCGCTCGGCCCAGGCCCGGTGGAAGGTCACACCGGCCCGCTCGCACGCCTCCAGCAGCGCCCCGGTGAGCAGCCGGGGGTCGACCTGGTGGTCGCCGTCCACCCGCAGCCCACCGCGCACACCGGGCGCGAGCATCGGCTCCAGGCGCCGGCACTCCCGGCCGGTCAGCCACTCGGAGTCCAGCCCCGAACGGGTCTGCAGGGCGTGCAGCTCCCGCAGGTGGGCGCGGTCGTCCGCGTCGAGGGCCACGGCCAGCGTGCCGCACCGGCGGTAGCCGAGGGTGTGTCCGGTGAGGTCGGCGAGCTCGGCCGCGAAGTCCGGGTAGCGGCGGGCCGAGTCGAGGTTCAGGCCGAGCAGGCTCTGTTCGCCGTAGTGGAGTTCGGTGACCGCGGCCAGCATCCCGGCCGCCACCTGGGCGGCCCCGCCGCCCGGCTCCGGGTCCACCACGGCCGTGGCGAACCCGCGCTGCGCGGCCCGCCACGCCGTGACCAGGCCGATGATCCCGCCCCCGACGACGAGGACGTCTGACGTACGTGAGGACATGGGCGTCCAGCCCCTCCCTTCGCCGGCATGACCCGGATCAGGTTCGTACGGTCGGAGGCCGCCAGCCTCCCTCTCAGCCCGGTGCGTCCGGGCTCCCGCGAGTGCTCTACGGTGGCCACCCTAGCCCGCAGTCCCAGGTATCGGTAAGGGAGCCTCCCCGCATGGCCCGCTCGCTCGACGGTCTCCTCCTCGCCCCCGTCGCCGACCAGGCGCCGGGGCAGGTGGGGACGCGCACCCGGTTCACGTACCACGAGCAGGACGGCGTGGTCTGGGCCGAGTACGGCGGCGGCGACGTCGTGCGCGGGCACCTCGTCGGCACCCGGGACGGCGACCGGCTGGACTTCCGGTATGTGCAGCTCAAGCGGGACGGCACGACCTCCTCGGGCCACTGCGTGTCCACGGTGGGCGAACTCCCCGACGGGCGCGTGCGGCTGACGGAGACCTGGGAGTGGGAGTCGCAGCCGGGCAGCGGCACCAGTGTGGTCGAGCAGGTCCCGCGTCCTGACTGACGGCACGTCACGTGTCTATGGTGATCAGGTGAGCGAGCCAACCACCCAGTCGCAGCGGTCCGTGGTCGTCGCCGGCGCCGGCATGGCCGGTGTACAGACGGCGGTCGCCCTGCGGGAGAAGGGCTTCTCGGGGACGATCACCCTGATCGGCGCCGAGCCCCACCAGCCGTACGACCGCCCGCCCCTGTCCAAGGCCGTGCTGCTCGGCACCGCCGAGGGCTCCGCCTTCGACGTCGACTTCGAGGCGCTCGGCGTCGAACTGCGGCTCGGCTGCGAGGTGCTGGGCGTCCGCACCGCCGACCGCGTCCTGGACACCGAGACCGGGCCCGTCCCCTACGACGCGCTGGTGCTCGCCACCGGCGCCGAACCTCTGCGGCTGCCCGGCACCGAGGGCGTCCCCGGCGTGCACCTGCTGCGCACCCTGGACGACGCCGAGCGGCTGCGCCCGGTGCTCGCCCGGCAGCACGACGTCGTGGTCGTCGGCGCGGGCTGGATCGGAGCCGAGTTCACCACCGCCGCCCGGGAGGCGGGCTGCGCGGTGACCGTCGTGGAGGCCGCCGAGCGGCCGCTCGCGGGCGCCCTGCCCGCCGAGGTGGCCGAGCCGATGGCCGCCTGGTACGCGGACAGCGGGGCCGTGCTGCGCACCGGCACGCGCGTGGAGCGCGTCGAGCAGGGCGCCGTCGTCCTGGGCGACGGCACGCGCGTGCCCGCCGGCGCCGTCGTCGTCGGCATCGGGGCCCGGCCCGCCACCGCCTGGCTCACCGGCTCGGACATCGCGCTCGGCGCGCAGGGCGAGGTGCTGGCCGACGACCGGCTGCGCACCTCCGCCCCGGACGTGTACGCGGTGGGCGACTGCGCCTCCTTCCCGTCCGGGCGCTACGGCGAGCGGCTGCTGGTCCACCACTGGGACAACGCCCTCCAGGGGCCCCGCACGGTCGCCGCCGACATCCTCGGCGAGACCACCGCGCGCTACGACCCCGTGCCCTACTTCTGGTCCGAGCAGTTCGGCCGGTTCGTGCAGTACGCCGGACACCACCCGGGCGCCGACACGCTGCTGTGGCGCGGCGACCCGGCCGGCCCCGCCTGGTCGGTGTGCTGGCTGCGCGAGGGGCGGCTGGCCGCCCTCCTGGCGGTGGGCCGCCCCCGGGACCTCGCCCAGGGACGGCGGCTGATCGAGGCGGGGGCGCCGATGGACGCCTCGCTGCTGACGGACCCCGCGCGGCCCCTGAAGGCGGCGTTGGCGTGACGCACGGGCAGGCGGCCGCGCCCGGCCGGACCGGCCTGACTTCCGACTGTCGGTGCCAGATGGCAGGCTTGTTCCCGTGACCGAGATTGACGCAAAGATCGATGCTCTCGTCCCCGCCTGGCTCACCGTCCCCGACATCGCCGAGATGCTCGGCGTCGAGGTGACCCGCGTCCGGCAGCTGGTCAAGGAGGGCCAGCTCATCGCCGTACGCCGGGGTGAGAACCGCGCGCTGCACGTCCCCGCCGCCTTCATCGACGGGGACAAGGTCGTCAAGGGCCTGTCCGGGACCCTGACGCTCCTGCGGGACGACGGCTTCACGGACGAAGAGATGCTGGAGTGGCTCTTCACTCCCGACCCCTCCCTGCCCGGCACGCCCGCGCAGGCCCTCAGCGAGAACCGCGGCACGGAGGTGAAGCGCCGCGCCCAGGCGCTCGCCGTCTGACCGACCCGCACAAGCCCCCTTCGGCCGGTCCCGGGTCGCGTACGACACGCGGCCCGGGGCGCCGGCCGGCAGGCGTACGCCCCGGGCGCCGCATCCGTATCCCGCGCCCCGCGGTGCACCCGTGCCCGCCGCCGGACCCCGGCGACGGCTCCCGGTACCGTGCCAGCGTCCGGCACCCGCCCGGCACCCGGCACCACCGATCCCAGGGGGCTCCGCATGTCCGACACCGCCCGTGCGCAACTCGCCGACGCCCGGCTGTACCTGTGCACCGACGCCCGCAGGCGCCAGGGCGACCTCGTGGAGTTCCTGGACGCCGTGCTCGCCGGTGGCGTCGACATCGTGCAGCTGCGCGACAAGGGCATGGAGGCCGCCGAGGAGCTGGAGCACCTGCGGGTCCTGGCCGAGGCGTGCGCCCGGCACGGCAAGCTCCTCGCGGTCAACGACCGGGCCGACGTGGCCCATGCCGCCGGCTCCGACGTCCTGCACCTGGGCCAGGGCGACCTGCCCGTCCCGGCCGCCCGGGCGATCCTCGGCCCCGACGTCCTGATAGGCCGCTCCACGCACACCGAGGCGGAGGCCACCGCGGCGGCCGTCCAGGAGGGCGTCGACTACTTCTGCACCGGCCCCTGCTGGCCCACCCCGACCAAGCCCGGCCGGCCCGCCCCCGGTCTCGGCCTGGTCCGCCACACCGCCGCCCTCGGCACCGAGCGTCCCTGGTTCGCCATCGGCGGCATCGACCTCGGCAACCTCGACCGGGTGCTGGAGGCCGGAGCCCGCCGGGTCGTCGTCGTACGGGCCCTCACGGAGGCGGACGACCCCGGCGCGGCCGCGGCCGAGCTCGCCGGGCGACTGCGCCAGGACTGAACCGGCTCGTCTCATTTTCCGTACCGCGGCGTCTCGGATGGTGGGCGTTCGAGGATCTTGGGGGCCGTGCGGGGCGCTTTCGGCCCCGATCTGTCCAAGGGATGGACAGGGACGCGACAAATCGGGCAAATGTCCAGTGTCCGGTTGGGGGACCGGGTGCCCCTGGTTAACCTGCGAGTATGGCCCTCGGCACCGCATCCATCAGGTCGGACCACGCTCGTACCGTGCGCGAGATGCTCGCGACCGGCAAGACGACGTATTCCTTCGAGTTCTACGCCCCCAAGACCCCGAAGGGCGAGCGGAACCTGTGGAACGCGCTGCGCAGGGTCGAGGCCGTCCGGCCCGACTTCGTCTCGGTGACCTACGGCGCCGGGGGCTCCACGCGCGCGGGCACCGTCAAGGCGACCGAGGCCATCGCCTCGGACACCACGCTCACGCCGATCGCCCACCTCACCGCCGTCGACCACTCGGTGGCCGACCTGCGGAACATCATCGGGCAGTACGCCGACGCCGGGATCCGCAACATGCTGGCCCTGCGCGGCGACCCGCCGGGCGACCCGCTGGGCGACTGGGTGCCGCACCCCCGCGGCCTCACCTACGCCGCCGAACTCGTCGAGCTGATCAAGGCGTCCGGGGACTTCTGCGTCGGCGTCGCGGCCTTCCCGGCGATGCACCCGCGCTCCGCCGACCGGGACACCGACGTGCGGCACTTCGTCGACAAGTGCCGGGCCGGCGCCGACTACGCGATCACGCAGATGTTCTTCGATCCGGAGGACTATCTGCGGCTGCGCGACCGGGTCGCCGCCGCCGGCTGCGACACCCCGATCATCCCGGAGATCATGCCCATCGCCGGCGTACGGACGCTGGAACGGATCCCCTCCCTCACCAACGCCGCGTTCCCGGACGCCCTGAGAGAGCGGATCCTCGCAGCGAAGGACGATCCCGCGGCGGTACGCTCCATCGGTATCGAGTTCGCCACCGAGTTCTGCGCACGGCTGCTGGCCGAGGGAGTGCCCGGACTGCACTTCATCACGCTCAACAACTCCACGGCGACACTGGAAATCCACGAGAACCTGGGCCTGCACCACCCACCGCAGGCCTAGACCGGTCGTCCTGATATACGTCACACTGCGTAGGCGGCCACTGGGAGAGGGGCGTACATGGGCTTGACGGTCCTCTACATCGCGTTCGGCTTCGTCGCGCTGTGGCTGCTCGGTGAGGTGCTGCTGCAGTACAAGGCACGGCTGCGCTGGCGGCTGGTCGCCTTCGTCGGCTTCCTCGGCGTCGTCCTCGGCGTGCTCACGCAGTCCGTGATCGTCATCGGAGTGGGCGCCGCGGCCTTCGCGATCGGGCAGACCTACGTCACGCTGTCGTTCCGCCGCGGCTTCTCCGCCGGCTGGGCGGTCTCCGCGCCGGCCCTCGGCCCGCTGGCCGCCAGGCGCCGCCGCGACGAGGCCGACCGCCAGGAGCCGAGCCTGGAGGTCTCCGACCTGGAGGCCGCCGACGGCTACCCGGACGACGGCGCCGACTACGGCCGCGACCACGCCGCCTACGGCACCGACGACTACGACCACGACGACGTCTTCACCCCCGCGCGCGGGGGCCGGGAGACGGCCGCCGAGTCGACCTCCGTCTACGAGCCGCAGCCCCTGCCGGAGGACACCGGCTCCTACGGCGTGTACAGCGACGCCGCCTACGCGGCCGCCCAGCAGGGCTACGCCGACGCGGGCCAGTCCCAGGAGCAGTACGCCACCGCCGACCAGAGCTACTCGTACGACGGCTACGCCGGGTACGACCAGCAGCAGTACGGCTATGACGCGAACGGCCAGCAGCAGTACGCCGCCTACTCCGACCCGTACATCGGCACCCAGACCTACGGCGGCGCCTCGTACGACGCCTACGGGCAGCAGCAGTACGGCCAGCAGTCCTACGGGCAGGACGCGTACGCCACCGGAACCTACCCCGAGGGCACCCCGCCCGGCGGTGTCTGGGTCCCGCAGCAGCGCACCGACGAGTACGGCGCCGAGCTCCCGCCCGAGCAGCAGTACCCCTACCAGGGCAACGGGCAGCAGCAGGGCCCGGGTTACGACGAGCAGTACCGTTTCTGACGGGTCCGCGCACCGGGGCTCACGCCCGGCTCACCGGGAGCCCTGGAACTGAGGCCCTTCCACGATCAGCCCGGCCACCAGCGCGCCGGACATGCCCGCGTGCGGAAGCCCGCCGCCGGGGTGCGACCAGCCGCCGACCGTGAACAGCCCTGCCAGGGCCGTGCTGTTGGAGGCGTGCAGCATCCGCCCGTCCGCGGCGGCCAGCGCCGGAGCCGGAACCGCGCCGCCCTCCGCGCCCGTCGTCTCCGCGACGTCGGCGGGGGTCAGGACCTCGCGCCACAGCAGGCGCTCCCGCAGATCGGGCACCGCCCGCTCGGCGACGGTCATCAGGGCGTCCGCACGCCGGGCCGTCTCCTCGGCGGAACCGCCGCCGGACCCGGCCGGCACCGTCGCCACGAGCGTGACCGCCTCATGACCGGCGTCCGGGACCAGGGCCGGGTCGCCGGGCCGCAGCACCGAGACCGTGGGGCGCGCCGCCATGCCCGCGGCGGCCCCGAACAGGGCGTCCAGCTCGGCGCCCCGGTCCTCGGCGTGCACCACCGTGCGGTGCGCCGTGCCGTCCGGGCGGCCGCCCCGCAGGGCCAGCAGCACCGTCAGCCGGCTCGGGGCCCGGCGCCTCGGCGGGACCTCGCCCTCGGCGCGCACCGCCGTGCCCCGCACCAGCCGGTCCAGTACGCCCGGCGCGACCCCGCTCACCACGAGATCGGCCTCCACCGCCGTCCCGTCGGCCAGCTCCAGCCCGGCCGCCCGGCCGTCCTTCTCCAGGACCGCCGCGACCTGCGCGCCGAAGTGGAACGCGACCCGGCGGGCCACGCACCGCTCGTACACCGCCCGCGCCAACTCCCGCACACCGCCGCGCACATACCAGGTCCCGAAGGCGTGCTCCATGTACGGCAGCACCGCCGCGTTCGCCGGAGCCTCACGGGGATCGAGGCCGTACGCGAGCGCGTGGCTCTCCAGGAGGGCGGCCAGCCGGGGGTCGCGCAGCTCCCAGGCGCCGACCTCGGCGAGGGTGCCGGCGCGGCGGGTGCGCAGCAGCCGCTTGTGGGGGACAGACGGGTACGGCTCACGGCCGGCCAGCACCTGCCAGTCGGGCCACAGGGGCTCCTCCAGCAGCGGTCTGCGGGTGCGGTCCCAGGTCTCGCGGGCGCGGACCAGGAAGTCGCCCCAGCGGCGCCCCGCTCCGGCGCCCAGAGCCGCGTCCAGGGCCGAGACGACGCCCGCGCGTGAGGCGTTCGGCAGCGCGGCCTCGGAGCCGTCCGCGAAGAGGTGCCGCGCGGAGGGGTCGACCTGGACGAGGTCGACGCACTCCTCCAGCGGCTCCTTGCCGGTCTTGACGAACAGGTCGCGGTACACGGCGGGCAGCGGGAGCAGACCGGGGCCCGTGTCGAAGGCGAAGCCGTCGCGCTCGAAGCGGCGCACCGCTCCGCCGTACGTCTCCGTCCGCTCGTACACCGCCACCCGGTGGCCCGCGACGGCCAGCCGGGCCGCGGCCGCCAGGGCGCCCATCCCGGCGCCGATCACCGCAATCCGTGCCATGGAGGGGACCTTATCGGCCGCCGCCGACAACCGGACCGCCGGGCTCCGTCGCAGCTCAGCCGGGGCGCCGGGTCACCGCGGTGCGTGCCGGGCGCTTCTCGGCCCGCCGCTCGGCCCGGCGCCGCAGGAAGCGGCGGATGCGCGAGACGAGGAAGTACAGCAGCAGCACCCCGGCCAGCAGCAGGGCGCCCGTGATGACGGCGGCCGCGACGGGGTGGAAGATCGCGAAGGTGAGGAGCGCGGCGACCCCGAGGTCCTCGGCGAGGCTCACCACGATGTTGCTGAAGGGCTCGGGGGAGCTGTTGACCGCCATTCGCGTCCCGGCCTTGACCAGATGGCTGACCAGCGCCGTGGAACCGCCGAGCGCGCCCGCCGCGAGCTCCGGCACCGATCCGCTCTGACCGGCGAGCAGCGCGGCGACGACCGCGCCGGACACCGGGCGGATCACGGTGTGCGCCGCGTCCCAGGCCGAGTCCACGTACGGGATCTTGTCGGCGACGGCCTCGCACAGGAACAGCACAGCGGCCGCGATCAGGACGTCCGGGCGCTGCAGGGCCTCGGGGACGTCGTCGCTCAGTCCGGTCGCGCCGAATATGCCGAGGAGCAGGACCACCGCGTACGCGTTGACGCCGCTGGCCCAGCCGCTTGTGAACACCAGAGGGAGTACGGACACGCAGGGGATCGTAGCCAGTCGGCGACGGCGGGTCATGAGGTCCGGCGCGCAGCTCTGAGTACCCGTACCTAGGCGGCTGGATGAGTACGCGCGCGGATGGGCCGCGACCTGCCCGGACGGCAGAGTGGAGGCACGGAGAAGGGGACCGGCTCCGGCACCGGCGACACGGGGCGCCGGAACGGAGCGGCCCCGGATCCGCTCCTTCCGCCGGCCCGGCGTCGGCGGGAGCGAGACCGGGGGATACGGGGGACGGACCGAACGGGGGTCTGGGGGGAACGGGGGAGCACGGGGGTGCACGAGGAGGCGCCGGTCCGGTGACGGCCCGCGGGGGACGCGGCCGTCACGGACCGGCGCTTTCGTGCGCGCGTGCCGGGTGCGGGCCTCAGCGGCGCCCGCTCACCCGGCCCTGCAGCAGCCGGGACAGCGCCGCGTGGACGTCGTCCAGGGAGCGCTCCGGCTGGAACGACTTCCAGTCCAGCGCGGCCACCAGCACCATGCCGACCAGGGCGGCGGCGGTCAGCGGGACGTCGATCTCGTCGCTGAACTCGCCGCCCTCCACGCCCTCGCGCAGCACGCCCTCGACGACCGCCACGGCCTGCTGCCGGACCACCATCAGCGTGGACTGCCAGGCGCGGTTGGTCCGCCACAGCTCGGCGACGTAGAGCTGGGTGAACGACGGGTAGCGGTCGATGAAGACCAGACCCGCGCGGACCATCGCGTCGAGCGCGTCCACCCTGCTCCCGCCCTCGCGGGCGGTCGTCTCGGCCGCGTCCCGCAGGGAGGCCGTGAGCAGGCCGACCCCGTGCCGCAGCAACTCCTCGAAGAGGACCGACTTGCTGGCGAAGTTGTAGTAGACGGTGCCCTTCGCCACCCCGGCACGCTCGGCGATCTCGTCCACCGTGGTGGCGGAGAAGCCTTGTTCGGCGATGAGCGTGACGGCCGCCTCGTAGAGCTTCTGCCGGGTGGCCTCACGGCGCGTGCTGCCGCCCGACGCGGCGCTGCTGCTTTCCATGACCCCGATTGTCCCGCGCCCGCTCACAGGCTCAGCTCCGGGTGCAGCCGGTCGAGCGTCCACACCTGCCGGCGGCGGGCCGACAGCGCGGTCAGCGCCAGAGCGCCGGCCGTGAAGGCGGCCAGGACCAGGCATCCGGTCCACACCGGCTGCAGACCGCCGCCCGTGATGAGCCGGCGCAGCGCCTCGACGACGTAGGTCATCGGCAGGAACGGATGCAGGGCGTTGAAGAAGCCCGGGCTGGTCTGCACCGGGTAGGTGCCGCCCGCGGACGTGAGCTGGAGCATCAGCAGCGCCAGGACGAGGATCCGTCCGGCCGCGCCGAAGCGGGCGTTCAGCCACTGCACGATCGCCGCGAAGCACGCCGTCACCAGGAAGAGGAAGCCCACCGTCCCGGCCGCCCGCTCCATCTGGAGCCCGACCGCCCAGTGCAGCACGGACATCAGCGCCACGGTCTGCAGCACACCGATCGCGACCACGGGCAGCCAGCCCGCCAGCGCGATCCGCCACGCCGAGGCGCCGGCGGCGAGCGCGCGCCGGTTCATCGGCGCGATCAGCATGTACGCCACCATCGCGCCCACCCACAGGGACAGCGGGATGAAGTACGGGGCGAAGCCGGTGCCGTAGTTGGGCGCCTTGTGCAGGTCCCGGGAGACGAGCTGGACCGGGTCGGCCATCACCTCGGTGCGCCGGTCGCGGTCCTTCTTGTCGTAGTCGGGGATCTTCCCGGCACCCTCGTGCAGCCCGTTCGAGAGCTTGCCGGAGCCGTCGACCAGCTTGTACATGCCGCCGTTCAGGTCGTACGCGCCCGACTTCAGCCGGCCCACGCCGGTGTCCAGATCCACGGCGCCGGTCCTCGCCGTGCCGAGCCCCGTGTGCAGCTTCCTGGCCCCGGCGGCGACCTGCGCGGCCCCGTCGTTCAGCTTGTTGATCCGGCTGACGGCGTCGTCGAGGTCCTCCGAGAGGCGGGGCGCGCGCTCGGCGAGGGCGTCGGCCTGCTTCTGGAGCGTGGCGAGGTGCTTGTCGAGCTTCTTCAGATCGCCGTGCTGGTCGGCGATCAGGGTGTTCAGGTCGTCCGCGATCGTCGCCACGTCCGCCGCCGACTGCTTGGCCTTCTTCAGGTCGGCGCAGACCGGGTCGGGCAGGACGGCGTCCTCGCAGCGCGTCCGGTAGACCGTGTCCAGGACGTCGGAGGCGGCGTGGGCGCCCTTGGCGGCTCCCGGCGCGCGCTCGACGAGGTCGTCGAGGTTGTCGCGGAGGGCGCCCGAGGAGTCGGAGACCAGGCGAGCGGTGTCGCCGATGGTCTTCTCGTTGTCCGCCAGGAACGGGCCGACCTTCCTGTCGACGGCGTTGACCTTGTCGGCCAGCGTCCGGGTGCCGGCGGCGACCCGCCGCGAGCCGTCCTCCAGGTCCCGCGCGCCCTTGTCGAGCCGCTTCAGACCCGACGACAGCCTGCCGCTGCCGTCCTTGGCGTCCTTGAGCCCCTTGGCGAGGTCCTTGGAGCCCTTCTCGGCCTTGCCGATGCCGCCCTCGAGCTTGTCGGCGCCGTTCGCGGCCTTCACGGTCTCGCCGTGGATGTCGGAGAACGACACGAAGATCCGGTCCAGGAACGACCGGGACGCCTTGGTGGACGCCGCGTCGCGCACCTCGCTGAACACCGTCCGCGAGATCTGCCCGACGATGTAGTTGTTGGCGTCGTTCGTCCGCACCTGCAGGGCGCCCGTCTCCGGGCTCTTGCCGGCGCTGGAGGCGATCCGCTCGCTGAAGTCGGACGGCATGGTCAGCGACAGGTAGTAGGTGCCGTCCTCGACGCCCTTCTCGGCATCGTCGGCACTCACCTCGCGCCAGTCGAAGACGTCGCTCTCGTGCAGCCCCTCGGTGATGTCGTCGCCCGCCGTGAGTTTCTTCCCCCGCACGGTCGTCCCCGCGTCCTCGTTCACCAGGGCGACGGGGATGCGGTCGAGGCGGCCGTACGGGTCCCAGAAGGACCACAGGTACAGGGCGCCGTACAGCAGGGGCAGCACCAGCAGGGCGACCAGCGCGGCACGGGGGAGCTTCCCCCGGCCGAAGCGCCGCAGTTCAAGCGCGGCCAGCCTGGGTGAGCGCATCGGCGGCCTCCTCTCCGTCGGTCCCGTCCTCGTCGCGGTCCTCGTCCTCTCCGGGGGCCCCGTCGGCGCCCGTGGTGGACACCCGCACCGTGCCGTCCGGGGCCTCGCGGCACACCGCCAGGACCGTGGTCCCGGACTCGGCGACCGACTTCAGCAGCGCCCAGACCTCGGCGCGTTCGGCGTCCGAGAGCTTCAGGTCGGTGTCGTCGACGCCGAGCAGGCGCGGGCGCGCGACGAGCGCGAGCGCCAGGGACAGCCGCAGCGCCTCCGCGCGCTCCAGGTCGCGTACGGCGGTGCGCGGGCCCTTGGGCAGGGACGCCAGGTCCAGGCCCGCGGCGGCCAGGGCGCTGTCGATCCGCCGCCGTCGCTCCTCTCGCCCCTCGTGGCGCGGGCGCAGCAGCGCCCGCAGCGAGTCGCCGAACCGCCACTGGAGCAGCGCGCGTTCCCGCAGGTGCTCGGCGACGGTCAGGGCCGGGTCGAGGTCGGTCACCCCGGGCACATGGGCGAGGGCGCTGACGCGCCGCACCGCCGCCATCCGCCGGGGCAGTTCCGCCCCGTCGACCACCGCCGTGCCCTCGGTGGGTTTCATCCGCCCCGTGAGGGCCAGCAGAAGACACGTACGGCCGCTGCCGGACGGCCCCTCGATCGTGATCAGCGAACCGGGCCCGGCCTCGAAGGAGACCGCGCGGAACGCCCACCCGCGCGGTCCCCGAAGCCCGAGATCCCGGGCCGTGACGCCGTCGGCTGTCACGGTTCCCCCCATCCCCGCCCCCTCATTGTTTTTGAACTGACTGGTCAGTGCAAAAGGTAGCCCGAACTTGCGAGCGAGGCAAAACCCCAGGTCGGAACGGATTGTCAGTGCCGTACCCCACGATGGGCACATACGGCGTCCCGTATCGGGGCATGCCGTCACACAGACGACAGGAGGTTCGTCATGGCCAGCTCGCACGCAGCCGCCGCCCGCCGGCGCCGCGCCACCGGCCCTGCCCCCTCACTGACCGGCCCCGCCGGCGACGTCCACCCGGTGCTCCGCAGGGCCACGGCCCCGCCCGCCGCCCTCGACCTGCTCGCCCAGGCCCGCGCCGGGCTGGACGAGGCCACCGTCCTCGAGACCCCGAACGAGCGCTACGCCACGGCCCACCTGGCCGCCCTGCGCGTCGCCGCCGCCGTACTCGCCGCACGCGGCCGCCCGGAGGCCACGCCCAGGCGCCGGGCCAGGATCCGGAGCGCCTGGGAAGTGCTCCCCGAGATAGCGCCCGAACTCGCCGAGTGGAGCGCGCTGTTCGCCTCCGGTGCCGAGCGCCGCGCCCGCGCCGAGGCCGGTATCCGGGGCGCGGCCGGCCGCCGGGAGGCCGACGACCTGATACGCGACGTGGCGATGTTCCTGCGCCTCGTCGAGCGGATGCTGGTGCTCCAGCCGGTCCTGCCCCAGCCCCGCCAGGACACCGACGCCGACCCGGCCGACGGCGCACGCTCCGCGGAGATGCCGGACGCGGGGTGAGACCCGTGGACCGGCGCCCGCCGGCCCCTCGGGCGTACGGCGGCCCTGGTCGGCGGGGGAGTCCGGCGGGGGAGTCCGGTGGGCGGGACGCCC
Source organism: Streptomyces sp. NPDC056628 (assembly GCF_042792555.1). Classification (NCBI taxonomy): domain Bacteria; kingdom Bacillati; phylum Actinomycetota; class Actinomycetes; order Kitasatosporales; family Streptomycetaceae; genus Streptomyces; species Streptomyces sp. NPDC056628. Next base: position 183,120 of record NZ_JBHTWG010000008.1, on the reverse strand, counting down.
GGGTCCGCCCGGCACCGCGATGGCCGCCCGGCGCCCGGGAGGCAATAGGGTGGGAGGTGCCTGCAGCCTTCCCGCGCCCGTCATCCGGCCCGGTGAGGCAGACCGTTCGCTCCGCCGTGCAGACGGCGGTCCCGCGCCGAGGAGTCAATCGCCGTGTCGGACCCGATGCGCCCGCCCGTCTCCGCCCCGCACCCCCAGGGGACACCGCGCTCCGGCCCCTCCCGGTCCCGCGCCGCTCTGCGCACCGCCGTGGTCTGGGAGGTCCTCCAAGAGGCCCTGGACCGCCGGGTCAAGGCCACGGGCCGCCCCGCGCTGGACGTCCTGGACACCGGGGGCGGCAGCGGCAACTTCGCCGTGCCCCTGGCCCGCCTGGGGCACCGCGTCACCGTCGTCGACCCCAGCCCCAACGCGCTCTTCGCCCTGGAGCGGCGCGCCGCCGAGGCCGATGTCGCGGACCGCGTGCAGGGCGTCCAGGGCGACGCCCACGGCCTGTTCGACGTGGCCGAGCGCGGCGCGTACGACGTCGTGCTCTGCCACGGCGTGCTCGAGTACGTCGACGACCCCGCCGAGGGCCTGCGCAACGCGGTGGCCGCGCTGCGGACCGAGGGCGTGCTCAGCCTGCTCGCCGCGGGGCTCGGCGGCGCGGTGCTGTCCCGGGCCCTCGCCGGCCACTTCACGGAGGCCAAGCGGGCCCTGGAGGACCCCGACGGGCGCTGGGGCCAGGGCGACCCGGTGCCCCGGCGCTTCACGGCCGAGCAGCTCACCGGACTCGTCGAGGGCGCGGGCCTGCGGGTCGGAGCCGTGCACGGGGTGCGGGTCTTCGCCGACCTCGTGCCGGGCGTGCTCGTGGACACCGAGCCCGGTGCGCTGGAGGCGCTGCTGAAGCTGGAGGAGGCGGCGGCCGAGCTGCCCGCGTTCCAGTCGGTGGCCACCCAGCTCCATGTGCTCGGCGAGACGCCGGAGACGGCCGGGGCCTGAGGCGCCCTCCGCGTTCACCCCGCCGGGCATGCCTTGATCAGGGACTTGGCCGCACATGGAGTACGCCACAGGCCCCCCGTCCGCGCGCCCGGCGCCGTATGATCGGGGGAGACCGTTCCGGCATGACGGGTCGGCCGCTGGGGAAAGTAGGTCTCAGCGAGCCGGGGCGCCATGCCGGGGCCCGGTTGGCCAATTGGCGTAGAGGGGCGGGTTTCACGGGGGCGATTCCCTGCCTATCCTGAAGGGACCCCCCGGGTCGCCCCGGCGACTGCACGATGAGGAGGACTCCGTGCCGCTCTCGGAGCACGAGCAGCGCATGCTCGAGCAGATGGAGCGAGCGCTGTACGCCGAAGATCCGAAGTTCGCGACAGCGCTTGAGGGAAGCGGGCTGCGCACGTACACCCGGCGACGGGTCTACCAGGCGGTCGCGGGCTTCCTCGTAGGTATCGCGCTCCTCATGGCTGGAATGGTCGCCAAGCAGGTGTGGCTCAGTGTGGTGGGCTTCCTGGTGATGCTGGGCTGTGCGGTCCTCGCCGTGACCGGCTGGCGAAAGGCCCCCAAGCCGGGCGAGCAGCCCGCGGGCGGTCCGCCCGCAGGCCGGTCCGCCCGCCAGAGGCGCTCCATGATGGACAGGATCGAGCAGCGCTGGCAGCGCCGCCGCGACGAGCAGGGCGGCCACTAGCCGCGGCTCCCGTGACGACAACAGGGGGTGACCACCGGATGGTGGTCACCCCCTGACGTATGCCCTCAGCGACCCGGACTCCTCCGGCGTGCGGGGGCTCCGTGCCGGGCCTGCCCGGTGCATGGGGCGCCGGGCAGCCCGCCCTCGCGCTCACCCGGCGCCGCGCTCCCGGCCGATCCGGCCGTCACCCCCGCTGACCAGGCGCTGACGGCCGCCGCCAGGCCGGCCGGGCTGCCGAGACGCGCTGCTTCAGCGCCGTCCAGCGCTCCGACAGGACCCAGGCCACCCGCACGGTCGAACGCGGGGCGAGCAGCGCCCGCATACGGGTCGTCCGGCTCACCTTCGACGCCAGGTCGGCGCGGACCCCGCGGACCTCCTCCGCGAGGCCGGCCACCGGACGGGGACTCGGTGCGTAGAGGACCTGCTCCACCGCGTCCGCGACGCGGTGGACGGCCTCCGCGGCCGGAGGATCGAGTCGGCCGAGACGGACGATCCGGGCCGCGGTCCCGCGCGGTGTCCGGCTGTCGTCCGGCGCGATCCCGAAGTCCCACGCCATGTCGGTCAGTTCCTGCCATACCGCGAGGGTGTGCAGGGCCGTCTCCTCGTCCGACCGGCCGTGCCCGCCGAGCCGGACCGCTCGGGTCCGCAGCCGCCACAGCGCCGGGGCCAGCGGGATCAGCAGGGCCAGCAGCCCGCCGAGCGCCCAGGCCGGCGCCACGTACCAGCGGGGGCCGTGGTCGTCCGAGCCGAGGGCCGGCGCCGTGGACTCGCTCGCGCACAGCTCCGGGCGCCGGCCCGCGCAGCTGTCGCTCTCCGACGCGGACGGCGAGGGCGCCTCGCTCGCCGACTGCGAGGGGCGTGCCTCGTCCGGCTGCGCGCTGCTGGACGTGTCGGGCTGGGTGTACGACGGCACCGAACCACGGGTCGGCGTCGGCTCGAAGCGGGTCCAGCCCACGCCCTCGAAGTACAGCTCGGGCCAGGCGTGCGCGTCCCTGAGCCCCACCGACACCGTGCCGTCACCCTGCGGGGTGCCGGGCGCGAAGCCGACCGCGACCCGGGCCGGGATGTCCAGCGAGCGGGCCATCGCCGCCATCGCGAAGGAGAAGTGGACGCAGAAGCCCTCCCTGTCCTTCAGGAAACGGGCGATCGCCCCCGGACCGCTGCCCACCTTGACGGCGGTGTCGTACTGGAACCCGCCGGTCAGCGAGAAGTAGTCCTGGAGCTTGACCGCCTGGTCGTACTGGCTGGTCGCGCCCTGGGTGACCTCGCGCGCGGTGCGGGCGACCACGTCCGGCAGCGAGTCGGGCAGCTGGGTGAACTCGCGCCGCAGCGCGGTCGGCGCCTCGGGCGCGCTCGCCAGTTGCTTGGCCGTCGGCCGCACGTCCAGGGAGCGCACGGTGTAGGCGACGCCGCGCGTGGTCTGCCGGCGGTCGCCGACGACCGTCATGCCGAGCGGCTCGTACCGCCAGTCGCCGGGGATCTGCACACCGCTCGGCGGGTACGGCATCGGCAGCCAGTTCTGCGCGTACCAGTCGGCGGCCCGGACGGTCGTCGCGACCTCGGTGCGCTTGACGTCCGGACCCAGCCCGAAGGGGGTGGGGAACGGTTCGGGCACCGCCTCGATGGTCCGCTTGGACGGCTGCCACGTGGTGCCGTCGAAGTCGTCGAGGGACACGATCCGCAGGTACATGTTCGAGATGTCGGTGGAGTCGGTCCGCAGGGACAGGACCTGGCGGTCCTCCTCCACGTTCAGGCTGTCGCGCAGCGACACCAGCGGGTTCACGGCGGAGATCGTCCCGCCGTTCCCGCTGCCGGCGCCGATCCCCGTGCCCGCCGGGCCGAGCAGGCCGTCGTTCATGGCGGGCAGGGCCAGCGGCACCGCCAGGGCGATGCCCAGGGCGACCGCCCCGATCCGCCGTCCGGTGCGCACCGGCGCCACCGCCGCGCCCGGCGCCGCGCCGGGGTGGCGCGGGGCCCCGCTGAAGACCCGGCCCCACTGCGAGAGCCGGTCGCGCCCCTCGGCCAGCAGCAGCATCAGATAGCCGACGGCGGCGACCACGAACCACAGCCCGTCCGCCGCCCCGTCGGACAGCCCGGCGGCCACCGAGTACAGCGCGAGCAGCGGCAGCCCGGCGGGGGCGGCGCTGCGGTACGTCACCGCGACGGCGTCCACCGCGAGCCCGATGACCAGGACACCGCCGACCAGCATCAGCCTGATGCCCGGCGTGAGCGGGGCGGGGGCCGAGTAGTGGCTGACGTCCTCGCCGCCCGCCCGCAGCAGGTCGCCGAAGTGACGGAACGCCTCCGGTCCCGGGACCACCCCGAGCACGGCCTGGCTGCTCGCGAACGCCAGGGTCAGCAGCGCCAGCGCGACGACGGCCTGGGCCGCCACGGTCAGCGGCCGGGCCAGCGGCACCCGCCGGGTCAGCATGCCCACCCCGGTCTGGATCGCCAGCAGCAGCGCCGCCTGCACCAGCCAGCTCACCGACATGACCAGCGGCAGCAGGGCGCAGGACGCCATCAGGGTGGCCGCCGCGGCGCACAGCGCCATCCGTGTCCGCCCGCTCATCCCCGTGCCTCCCCGCCCCCGGCCGCGGCGAGCCCGCTGCGATCCCGGTCCGCCTGCCGCCACATCTCTTCCAGCGAGGCGCCGCGCGGCACGCCCAGGACCGTCCAGCCGGCCTCGCGCAGCAGGTGCAGCCGCTCCTCCTGCCGGGAGGTCAGGGGCCCGGGGACGTCCGACGCCTCCCGCATCCAGCTCCCGCTGTCCAGCACGAAGGCGATCGCGCCCCCGCTGCGCTGCCGCATCCGGGCGGCCACCGCCGCCTGCTCCTCGTCCAGGTCGCCGAAGAAGGCGATCAGAAGTCCCTCGTTGCCGCCGCGCAGCACGTCGTACGCGCGCGACAGGCCGGTGCCGTCGGAGTGGTCGATCACCGCGAGGGTGTCCATCATCAGCCCGGCGGCGTCCGCCGACTCCTGGCTGGCGCCCGCGAACCCGTCCGCGCCCTCGCCGGGCACCGACGAGCCGGTGTCGGTCAGCAGCCGTACGGAGAAGCCCCGCTCCAGCATGTGCACCAGGACGGAGGCCGCGCCCGAGACGGCCCACTCGAACGCCGAGTCGGGGCCCGCGCCCTGGAAGGCGTCGCCCCGGGTGTCCAGCAGCACGGTGCAGCGGGAGCGCTGCGGCTGCTCCTCGCGGCGCACCATGAGTTCGCCGTAGCGGGCGGTGGAGCGCCAGTGCACCCGGCGCAGGTCGTCGCCGTAGCGGTAGCCGCGCGGGATCACGTCGTCCTCGCCGGCCAGCGCCAGGGAGCGCTGCCGCCCGTCGCCGTACCCCTTCGCCTCGCCGCCGAAGCGGACCGGCGGCAGCGGCTCCACGCGCGGGACGACGGTGAGGTCGTCGTACGCCGAGAAGGAGCGGGTCAGCTCGCACATGCCGAACGGGTCGCTCAGGCGCAGCTGCAGCGGGCCCAGCGGGTAGCGGCCGCGCAGGTCCGAGCGCACCCGGTAGGACACCTCGCGCCGGCCGCCGGCCTCCACGCGGTCCAGCACGAAGCGGGGCCGGGGCCCGAGGACGTAGGGCACCCGGTCCTGGAGCATCAGCAGTCCGGTGGGCAGCCGGGAGACGTTCTCGATCCCCAGGTGCACGCGGGCCTCGCTGCCCGCGGGCACGCGCGCGGGGGACAGGCGACGGCTGGCCGCGACCCGGTAGCGGGTGCGGTACAGCACGGTCGCGCAGACCAGAGGCAGCACGGCGAGCAGCAGCCCGACGCGCAGCAGATCGCTCTGGCCGAGCACATAGGCGCAGACGGCGGCCGCGACGCCCGCGGCGAGGAACGACCGCCCGCGCGTGGTCAGACCGGCCAGTGCCGTGCGGACCCCGCTGTGGTCACCGCGGTCCGCGTCGGCCGGGCCGGCCTCGCCGAAGGTCATCCCAGCCTCCGCGGCGGCTGCCGGCCGTACGCGACGGCGCCGCGGCCGAGACCTCCGAAGCCGCTCTGCTGGTGGGGCGCCGCGGGCACCGGGGTGCGCTGCAGGATCTCCTGGACGACCTGCTCGGAGGTACGGCGGTTGAGCTGGGCCTGCGCGGTGGGCAGCAGACGGTGGGCCAGGACGGCCGAGGCGAGGGCCTGGACGTCGTCCGGCAGCGCGTAGTCCCGGCCGCTGAGGGCCGCCGACGCCTTCGCCGCGCGCAGCAGGTGCAGCGTCGCGCGCGGGGAGGCGCCGAGTCTGAGGTCCGGGTGGATGCGCGTGGCCGCGACCAGCTCCACCGCGTACCGGCGCACCGGCTCGGCCACGTGGACACCGCGCACGGCGTCGATGAGCTTGACGATGTCGTGCGCGTGGGCCACCGGCTGGAGGTCCTCCAGCGGGGACACCCCGCCGTGCACGTCCAGCATCTGCAGCTCGGCCTCCACGCTGGGGTAGCCGACGGACACCCGGGCCATGAAGCGGTCGCGCTGGGCCTCGGGCAGCGGGTAGGTGCCCTCCATCTCGACCGGGTTCTGCGTGGCCACCACCATGAAGGGGCTGGGCAGCTCGTAGGTCTGTCCGTCGATGGTGACCTGGCGCTCCTCCATGGACTCCAGGAGCGCGGACTGGGTCTTCGGCGAGGCGCGGTTGATCTCGTCGCCGATGACGATCTGCGCGAAGATCGCGCCCGGTTTGAACTCGAAGTCCTTGCGCTGCTGGTCCCAGATGGACACGCCCGTGATGTCGGACGGCAGCAGGTCGGGCGTGAACTGGATCCGCCGCACCGAACAGTCGATGGATCGCGCCAGCGCCTTGGCCAGCATGGTCTTGCCCACGCCGGGGACATCCTCGATCAGAAGATGCCCCTCGGCGAGCAGTACGGTCAGCGAAAGCCGTACGACCTCGGGCTTGCCCTCGATCACACCCTCCACCGAACTGCGGACTCGCTCCGCTGTGGCGGTCAGATCTGTAAGGCTCGCTCGATCGTCATAGGTCGTCACCCGGCCCTCCTCGGCCCGTTCTTCCCGGGCCGACACACGGCGGACCGGCCCTCCCCTGAAACACGGACACCACGCGGGAAACGTTCCGCGTGCTGCCACACTCGCATTCTTGCTGCCGTTACCGATTCGTGTCACTCGACTGTGGACAACTGCCTGCGTTATGTCGGTCTTAGGGGTTTTTGTACGCGCCGGAGCGCGAAATCGACAGTGGAACGACAGGTGAGACCGAAGGCCGCCAGGGGTGCCCTCGGTGTCACCACGGGGGGTGCGGCGCCGGGCTCAGGCCGCGTCGACCTCGCGCAGCAGGCCCGTCTTCACGTCGAAGACGAAGCCGCGCACATCGTCCTTGTGCAGCAGGAACGGCGAGGTGCGCACCCGCTGCATCGACTGACGGACGTCCTGGTCGACGTCCCGGAAGGACTCCACCGCCCACGCCGGGCGCTGGCCGACCTCCATCTCCAGCTCGTGCCGGAACTCCTCGGTGAGGGACTCCAGACCGCAGTTGGTGTGGTGGATCAGCACGACGCTGCGGGTGCCGAGCGCCCGCTGGCTGATGGTGAGCGAGCGGATCACGTCGTCGGTGACGACACCGCCCGCGTTGCGGATGGTGTGACAGTCGCCGAGCTCCAGGCCCAGCGCGGCGTGCAGGTCGAGACGGGCGTCCATGCACGCCACGATGGCCACCTGCAGGACCGGACGGGCGTCCATGCCCGGGTCGGCGAATTCGGCCGCGTACCGCGCGTTGGCGTCGACGAGCCGGTCGGTGACCGTCCCGCTGCGGTCTGTCGCGCTGTCGGAGCCGGCAGGAATCGATGCAGAGGTCGTCATACCCATGACGGTACTGGTCACTTCGGCGCCGGACCCCTCGTGAGAGGGGACAAAGAACGTCATCGAGGCTGGTTGTGAGCTAACCCACAGGGGTGGTGTGAGTGCCCCCATACGGGCGGTTTCGCCGGCCGGGCGGCGTCACCGAGACCCGGGGCGGCGACGCGCAGGCCGGTTGATTGACCGCGCGACACCGTGGACTAAAGTGACGCGAAGCGGGAGGCGAGACTCCCCCTGCTGGACAGCAAACCCCGGAGGCTCCGGCGACTTTCCGGAGACCTCCCCGCGTGCGCGGCGCGTACGTATGGCTCGGCCTCCTCCCGCTCCCGGTCGGCTGACGCTCCAGGCGCCGGCGGACCGCCCCTTCACGAGCGGCGGGAGACCCGGCGGTGCGTGCGCCGCCGGATCTGAGAGGGCCCCAAGAGTGAAAGGGCGCGAAGCGCTTCCGAACACGGACGGCGGGCGACGGGAGGACCGGCACGTCCCGGTGATGCTCCAGCGGTGCCTCGACCTGCTGGCGCCCGCGCTGGAGGAGCCGGGAGCCGTCGTCGTCGACTGCACCCTCGGGCTCGGCGGGCACAGCGAGGCCCTTCTCCGGCGCTTCCCCGAGGCCCGGCTCGTCGCGCTCGACCGGGACACCGAGGCGCTGCGCCTGTCCGGCGAACGGCTCGCGCCCTACGGCGAGCGCGCCCACCTCGTGCACGCCGTCTACGACGAGCTCCCGGACGTCCTCGCCCGCCTCGGCATCCCGCGTGTCCAGGGCGTCCTGTTCGACCTCGGCGTCTCCTCCATGCAGCTCGACGAGGCCGGCCGCGGCTTCGCCTACGCGCAGGACGCCCCGCTCGACATGCGCATGGACCAGACCACCGGGATCAGCGCCGCCGAGGTCCTGAACACCTACCCGCCCGGTGAGCTCGTCCGCATCCTGCGCGCCTACGGCGAGGAGAAGCAGGCCAAGCGGATCGTGGCCGCCGTGGTGCGCGAGCGCGACAAGGAGCCGTTCACCAACAGCGCCCGGCTCGTGGAGCTCATCCGGGACGCGCTGCCGCAGGCCGCCAAGCGCACCGGCGGCAACCCGGCCAAGCGCACCTTCCAGGCGCTGCGCATCGAGGTCAACGGCGAGCTGTCGGTCCTGGAGCGGGCGATCCCGGCGGCCGTGGAGACACTCGCCGTGGGCGGGCGGATCGCCGTGCTGTCGTACCACTCGCTGGAGGACCGGCTGGTCAAGCAGGTCTTCGCGGCCGGCGCGGCAAGCACCGCCCCGCCCGGGCTGCCGGTCGTGCCCGAGCGCTACCAGCCCCGGCTCAAGCTGCTGACACGCGGTGCCGAACTTCCCTCGGAGGAAGAGGTCGCCGAGAACCGCCGTGCCGCACCGGCGCGGCTGCGCGGCGCCGAGCGCATCAGGGAGTCCATCGAATGACGGACGGCAGGCAGGGGCGGACGCCCGGTCCCGGGCAGCACGCAGCCGGGCCGGAGCACCGGATCAGGGAGGGCGCGTGAGCAGCAAACCCGAACTGAGGGGCCGGGCGGCCCGGCTCGCCCGGCTCCTGCCCGCCGGGGCCGGGCGAGCCGCCCGCGCCCCCTTCGTCCTCCTCGTCGTCCTCCTCCTCGGCGGCGGACTCATCGGGCTGCTCGTGCTGAACTCCGCCATCAGCGAGGGCGCGTTCCGGCTGGACGACCTCGAACGGCAGACGAAGTCCCTCACCGACGAGGAGCAGTCCCTGCAGCGCGACATCGACGCCTACTCCGCGCCCGACGCCCTCCAGCGCCGGGCCCGTGAACTCGGCATGGTGCCCGGCGGCGACCCCGCGTTCCTCGGCCCCGACGGCACCGTCAAGGGCGTCCCCAGCATCGCGGCCGTCGACCCCGCGGCCGCGCGCGAACCGCTCGTGCTCGCCCCCGAGGCCCTCGCCGGGGACCTCGCGACGCCCGGCGCGGCACCCGCCGAGCCCGACCCGTCCGCCGCGCCGCCGCAGGGCACGCCCACTGCGGCCCCGTACCCCTCCGACGCACAGCCCTCCCCGTACCCGACCCCCGGCAGGTGACGGAAGTGTCCGACAGGGAACCGCGTCGCCGCCGTGTGCCCGGCCCCGCGAAGCCCGCCCACTCCGGCGGCGTCCAGCGGCGCCCGGGACCCGGCGCGCGCCCGGCCCGCCGACCGGCCCGGCCCCGCCCCGGCGCCCGGGACACCATCCGGCTCGGCAGCCCCCGGCCCCGGCTGCGCATGGTCGGCCTGGCCCTGACCCTCGTGCTGAGCGCCTTCGTGCTGCGCCTGCTCCAGGTGCAGGGTGTCGACGCGAGCACGTACGCCGCCAAGGCCCAGAAGAACCGCTACGTCGGCTACACCCTGGCCGCCGAGCGCGGCGGCATCACCGACCGCAACGGCGTGGCCCTCGCGACCAGCGTCGACGCGTACGACATCACGGCCGACCCCACCCTCTTCAGCCGCGAGCAGCTCGGCGTCGACGACGGCCCCGAGCAGGCGGCCGCCCTGCTCGCACCGATCCTCGGGCAGGAGCAGGACGCGATCGTCAGGAAGCTCCGGCCGGCGAACAAGAACCTGCGCTACACCCTGCTGGCCAGCCGCCAGACCCCGCAGGTCTGGAAGCAGATCAAGGACCTGAAGACCGCGCTGGCCACCAAGTCCGAGGCCGACAAGGCCACGGTGAACGTCCTCGGCGGCGTCCTGTCGGTCGCCAGCAGCAAGCGGGTGTACCCCAACGGCGACCTCGCCGCCGGGATACTGGGCTGGGTCAACGCCGACGGCAAGGGCGGCGGCGGTGTCGAGCAGCAGCTGAACGGTGAACTGTCCGGCAAGGACGGCGAGATCCGCTACGCCCAGTCCGGCGGGCGGCAGGTCCCCACCGTCAACGCCACCGAGACCCCGGCCGTGCCCGGCAGCGACGTCGAGCTCACCATCGACCGCGACATCCAGTGGGCCGCGCAGAACGCGATCACCGAACAGGTCGCGAAGTCGAAGGCCGACCGCGGGTACGTGATCGTCCAGGACACCCGCACCGGCGAGGTCCTCGCCATGGCCAACGCGCCCGGCTTCGACCCCAACGACCTGTCCGAGGCCAGCGGCGCCAACATGGGCAACGCGGCCCTGCAGGACGCCTACGAGCCCGGCTCCACCGCGAAGGTCATGTCGATGGCCGCCGTGCTGGAGGAGGGCGTGGCCACCCCCGGCACGTACGTCGTCGTACCGAACCGGCTGCACCGCGGCGACCGACTCTTCAAGGACGACATCGACCACGAGACCTGGCACCTCACGCTCAACGGCGTGCTCGCCAAGTCCAGCAACATCGGCACGATCCTCGCCACCGGCCAGCTCGGCAAGACCCAGCCGCAGGCGAACAAGGTCCTGTACGAGTACCTGCGCAAGTTCGGCCTCGGCAGCTACAGCGGGCTCGGCTTCCCCGGCGAGACGCCGGGCATCCTGGCCGCGCCCGGCAAGTGGTCGACGTCGCAGCAGTACACGATTCCTTTCGGCCAGGGCCTGTCCCTCAACGCCATGCAGGCGGCGTCCATCTACTCGACGATCGCCAACGGCGGTGTCCGCGTCGAACCCACGCTCGTCCGCGGCACCAAGGGCCCCGACGGGCAGTTCACCGAGGCGTCCAAGCCCAGGAAGACCCGGGTGATCAGCGCGAAGACGGCGAAGACGCTCGCGCGGATGCTGGAGTCCGTCGTGGACGACCGCGAGGGCACCGGCACCAAGGCACGCATCCCCGGCTACCGCGTCGCGGGCAAGACGGGGACGGCGAACCGAGTGGATCCGGCCACCGGCAAGTACCGCGGCTACACCTCGTCGTTCGCCGGCTTCGCACCCGCGGACAAGCCCCGGATCACCGTCTACTGCGCCATCCAGAACGCCACCCAGGGCAACTACTTCGGCGGCCAGATCTGCGGCCCCATCTACAAGGAGGTCATGGAGTTCGCGCTGAAGACCCTCCAGGTCCCGCCGACCGGAGCCAAGCCCGCCAGCCTTCCGGTCTCCTACAAACCCTGACCACCTGATCAGCACCGAGCAGCCAGGAACCGCCCCGTGACGACGATCACCCCCGACCCCGGGAACCACGGCACCTCCCGCCCCTCACTTCGCCCGCAAGGGGGTACTCCCGGTACGCTCACCGCCGTGCCACACGCTGATCAGTCCCAAACCACCCAGAAGGGGCACCCCGTGACGTATCCGGGACCGCCCAGGCCGGTACAGGTCGCCGCCACACCCCTGGCGGATCTCGCCGATCAGCTGGGTGCCGCCGCGCCGGCGCAGCCGGACGGCCCCGCCGAGGTCACGGGCATCACCCATGACTCGCGTGCCGTCCGCCCCGGCGACCTGTACGCCGCCCTCCCGGGCGCCCGCCTGCACGGCGCCGACTTCGTGACCCAGGCCGCCGGCCTCGGCGCGGCCGCCGTGCTGACCGACCCGACCGGCGCCGAACGCGCCGCCGCGACCGGCCTGCCGGTCCTGGTCGTCGACGACCCGCGCGGCCGGATGGGCGAACTCGCGGCCACCATCTACGGCCGGCCGGGCCGCGACCTGCTCCAGATCGGCATCACCGGCACCTCGGGCAAGACCACCACCGCCTACCTCGTCGAGGGCGGCCTCAGGACGGCCCGCTCGACCGGCCTGATCGGCACGGTCGAGATGCGCATCGGCGACGAGCGGATCAAGTCCGAGCGCACCACCCCGGAAGCCACCGACCTCCAGGCCCTCTTCGCCGTCATGCGCGAACGCGGCGTCGAGGCGGTCGCCATGGAGGTGTCCAGCCACGCCCTGGTGCTCGGGCGGGTCGACGGCTGTGTCTTCGACATCGCCGTCTTCACCAACCTCAGCCCGGAGCACATGGAGTTCCACTCCGACATGGAGGACTACTTCCAGGCCAAGGCGCAGCTGTTCACCCCGGCGCGCAGCCGGCTCGGCGTGGTCAACCTCGACGACGACTACGGCCGCAGGCTCGTGAAGGAGGCCGGCGTCCCGATCGTCACCTTCTCGGCCGAGGGCCACCCCGACGCCGACTGGCGTGCCGAGGACGTCCGGATCGGCCCCATGGACGCGCGGTTCACGGTGATCGGCCCGAAGGACGAGCGGATCGCGGCCACCTCGCCGCTGGCCGGGCCCTTCAACGTGGCGAACACGCTCGCCGCGATCGTCGCCCTGGCCGCGGCCGGCCTCGACCCGCAGACCGCCGCCGACGGCATCGCCGCCGTACCGGGCGTGCCGGGCCGGCTGGAGCGCGTGGACGCCGGGCAGCCGTACCTCGCGGTCGTGGACTACGCCCACAAGACCGACGCCGTCGAGTCCGTGCTCAAGGCCCTGCGCAAGGTCACCGACGGCAAGGTGCACGTGGTGCTCGGCTGCGGCGGTGACCGGGACAGGACCAAGCGGGAGCCGATGGGCGCGGCCGCGGCGCGGCTCGCCGACACCGCCGTCCTGACCTCCGACAACCCCCGCTCCGAGGACCCCCTCGCGATCCTCGCGGCCATGCTCCGGGGCGCCGCCTCCGTGCCGGCGCACGAGCGCGGCGAGGTGCAGGTCTTCGAGGACCGGGCCGCCGCGATCGCCGCGGCCGTCGCCCGCGCGCAGCCCGGGGACACGGTGCTGATCGCGGGCAAGGGCCACGAGCAGGGCCAGGACATCGCCGGGGTGGTCCGTCCCTTCGACGACCGCCAGGTACTGCGCGAAGCCATCAAGAAGACCCAGGGATGAACTTGTGATCGCCCTCTCTCTCGCCGAGATCGCAGAAGTCGTCGGCGGGCAGACGTACGACATACCGGATCCGTCGGTCCAGGTCACCGGATCCGTCGTCCGGGACTCCCGTGAGGTGGAGCCCGGCAGCCTCTTCGTCGCCTTCGTCGGCGAACGCGCCGACGGCCACGACTACGCCGAGGCGGTCGTCGCGGCCGGCGCCGCCGCCGTCCTCGGCTCACGCCCGGTGGGCGTGCCCGCCATCGTCGTGCCGGACGTCCAGAAGGCCCTCGGCGCCCTCGCCCGCCACGTCGTCCGCCGGCTCGGCGCGACCCTCGTGGCGCTGACCGGCTCCGCCGGCAAGACCAGCACCAAGGACCTCATCGCCCAGGTGCTCCGCCACAAGGCGCCGACCGTGTTCACGCCGGGCTCGCTCAACAACGAGATCGGACTGCCCCTCACCGCCCTCAGCGCCACCGAGGAGACCCGCTTCCTGGTCCTGGAGATGGGCGCGCGGGGCATCGGACACATCCGCTACCTGACCGAACTGACGCCGCCCAAGGTCGGCCTGGTGCTCAACGTCGGCACCGCGCACATCGGCGAGTTCGGCGGGCGTGAGCAGATCGCCCAGGCGAAGGGCGAACTCGTGGAGAGCCTGCCCGAGGACGGGACCGCGGTCCTCAACGCCGACGACCCCCTCGTGCGGGCCATGGCCTCCCGTACGAAGGCGAAGGTGGTCCTTTTCGGAGAGTCCGACGAAGCGGACGTTCGCGCCGAGAACGTGCGACTCACGGACAGCGGACAGCCTTCCTTCGTGCTTCACACACCCTCCGGGTGCAGCGATGTGACCATGCGCCTGTACGGTGAGCACCACGTGTCGAACGCGCTCGCCGCGGCCGCCGTCGCCCATGAGCTGGGCATGTCCGCGGAAGAGATCGCCACCGCGCTCTCCGAGGCGGGCTCCCTCTCCCGCTGGCGGATGGAGGTCACCGAGCGCCCGGACGGCGTGACGGTCGTCAACGACGCCTACAACGCGAACCCCGAGTCCATGCGAGCCGCTCTGCGTGCGCTCGCGGCGATGGGCAAGGGGCGCCGGACGTGGGCGGTGCTCGGCAAGATGGCCGAGCTCGGGGACGAGGCGCTCGCCGAGCACGACGCGGTCGGACGGCTCGCCGTCCGGCTCAATGTCGGCAAGCTCGTCGCGGTCGGGGGCAGGGAAGCGTCCTGGCTGCAACTGGGCGCATATAACGAGGGTTCGTGGGGTGAGGAGTCGGTGCACGTGTCCGACGCACAGGCGGCGGTCGACCTGTTGCGCAGCGAGTTGCGCCCAGGGGATGTCGTGCTCGTGAAGGCGTCCCGTTCGGTCGGTCTGGAGAGCGTCGCCGAGGCGCTGCTCGCGGGCGGTACCGAGGGTGAGGTCGCCGCCCGATGATGAATCAGATCCTGTTCTCGGGTGTCATCGGTCTGTTCCTGACCCTGGTCGGCACTCCGCTGCTGATCAAGCTGCTGGCCCGCAAGGGCTACGGCCAGTACATCCGGGACGACGGCCCGCGCGAGCACCACAGCAAGCGCGGTACGCCGACCATGGGTGGTATCGCGTTCATCCTGGCGACGATCGCCGCCTACTTCCTGTCGAAGCTGATCACCGGCAAGCCGCCGACGTTCTCCGGCATCCTCGTGATCGGCCTGATGGCCGGCATGGGTCTGGTCGGCTTCCTGGACGACTACATCAAGATCGTCAAGCGCCGTTCGCTGGGTCTGCGGGCCAAGGCGAAGATGGCCGGCCAGCTGCTCGGCGGCATCGCCTTCGCGGTCCTCTCGCTCCAGTTCGCGGACAACCGCGGCAACACCCCGGCGTCCACCAAGCTCTCCTTCGTGCAGGACTTCGGCTGGTCCATCGGCCCGGTGCTGTTCGTCGTCTGGGCGCTGTTCATGATCCTGGCCATGTCCAACGGCGTGAACCTGACGGACGGTCTGGACGGCCTCGCCACCGGTGCCTCCGTGCTCGTCTTCGGCGCCTACACGTTCATCGGCGTCTGGCAGTTCCAGGAGTCCTGCGCCAACGCGCAGACCCTGACCAACCCGGGCGCCTGCTACGAAGTGCGCGATCCACTCGATCTCGCCGTCGTCTCCTCGGCGTTGATGGGCGCATGCCTCGGCTTCCTGTGGTGGAACACGTCCCCCGCCAAGATCTTCATGGGTGACACCGGTTCGCTGGCCCTCGGTGGCGCGCTCGCCGGTCTCGCCATCTGCTCGCGCACCGAGCTGCTGCTCGCCATCCTCGGCGGCCTGTTCGTGCTCATCACCATGTCGGTGGTCATCCAGGTCGGTTCGTTCCGCCTCACGGGCAAGCGCGTCTTCCGTATGGCGCCACTCCAGCATCACTTCGAACTCAAAGGCTGGTCCGAAGTCCTCGTCGTGGTCCGCTTCTGGATCATTCAGGGCATCTGTGTGATTGTCGGACTGGGCCTCTTCTATGCGGGATGGGCAGCGGACAAGTGACCGACTGGCAGGGGAAGAACGTCACCGTCGCCGGGCTCGGCGTCTCCGGCATCCCGGCGGCCAAGGTGCTGCACGGCCTCGGCGCGAACGTCACCGTCGTCAACGACGGTGACGACGACCGGGCCCGTGCCCAGGCCGCCGAACTGGAGGCGCTCGGCGTCACCGTGCGACTCGGCGACGGGGCGACCCTGCCCGACGGCACCGAACTCGTCGTCACCGCGCCCGGCTGGAAGCCGGACAAGCCGCTGTTCGAGGCGGCCCGCGCGGCCGGCGTGGAGATCTGGGGCGACGTCGAACTCGCCTGGCGGCTGCGGGGCCCCGACGCGGCCCCCTGGCTCGCCGTCACCGGCACCAACGGCAAGACCACCACCGTGCAGATGCTCGCCGCCATCCTGCGCGCGGCCGGCCTGCGCACCGCCGCCGTGGGCAACATCGGCGTCTCGCTGCTCGACGCCGTCCTCGGCGAGGAGCCGTACGACGTCCTCGCGGTGGAGTTGTCCAGCTACCAGCTGCACTGGGCGCCGTCCCTGCGCGCCCACTCCGCCGCCGTGCTGAACCTGGCGCCCGACCACCTCGACTGGCACGGCTCCATGGAGGCGTACGCCGCCGACAAGGGCCGTGTCTACGAGGGCAACCGGGTCGCCTGCGTCTACAACGTGGCCGACAAGGCCACCGAGGACCTGGTGCGCGAGGCGGACGTCGAGGAGGGCTGCCGGGCCGTCGGCTTCACCCTCGGCACCCCGGGCCCCTCCCAACTCGGCGTCGTCGAGGGCATTCTCGTCGACCGCGCCTTCGTGGAGAACCGGCACAAGAACGCCCAGGAACTCGCCGAGGTCTCCGACGTCACCCCGCCCGCGCCGCACAACATCGCCAACGCCCTTGCGGCGGCGGCCCTCGCGCGCGCCTTCGGGGTGCCCCCGCAGGCCGTACGGGACGGGCTGCGGGCCTTCACCCCGGACGCCCACCGCATCGCGCACGTGGCGGACGTGGACGGCGTCGCGTACGTCGACGACTCCAAGGCCACCAACACCCATGCCGCCGAGGCCTCGTTGGCGGCGTACGAGTCCATCGTGTGGATCGCGGGCGGACTCGCCAAGGGAGCCGAGTTCGAGGAACTGGTCGCCAAGTCCGCGCCGCGGCTGCGCGGCGCCGTGCTCATGGGCGCCGATCGCGCCCTGATCCGCGAAGCCCTGGCGCGACACGCGCCGGAAGTACCCGTCGTCGACCTCGAACGGACCGACACTGGGGCGATGCTCGCGGCAGTCCAGGAGGCGCGGCGGCTCGCTCAGCCCGGCGACACGGTGCTCCTCGCTCCGGCGTGTGCCTCGATGGACATGTTCGCCAACTACAACCAGCGCGGTGACGCGTTCGCGGCGGCGGTCCGCGAACTCGGCGCGGGCGCCTGACGGCGGGTCTCGGCCACAGCGGGTGCTTCGGGACCCTTGGAGGGACGCGTGACTCGGATGTGGCCGGACAGGACGTACGCCCTTGGCGAGGCGGTGAGCGCCGATGCCCGGTAGCCGGACCGGACGGCCCCCCGTCCAGCGGACCGTACGGCGCCCGGCCGCCGCGCGCCCGGTGCCCGACAACGCCGTACGGCGGCTCCACAGGCGGCTGCGCAAGGCCTGGGACCGGCCGCTGACCGCCTACTACCTCATCTTCGGCGGCAGCCTCCTGATCACCGTGCTGGGCCTGGTGATGGTCTACTCGGCCTCCCAGATCACCGCGCTGCAGATGTCGCTGCCCGGCTCGTACTTCTTCCGCAAGCAGCTGCTGGCCGCGGCGATCGGCGCCGGGCTGCTGTTCGCCGCCTCCCGGATGCCGGTGAAGCTGCACCGCGCGCTGGCCTACCCGATCCTCGCGGGCGCCGTCTTCCTGATGGCGCTGGTGCAGGTGCCCGGGATAGGAGTCGCGGTGAACGGCAACCAGAACTGGATCGCCCTCGGCGGCTCCTTCCAGATCCAGCCCAGCGAGTTCGGCAAGCTGGCGCTGGTGCTGTGGGGCGCCGACCTGATCGCCCGCAAGCAGGACAAGAAGCTGCTGGCCCAGTGGAAGCACATGCTGGTGCCGCTGGTGCCGGTCGCCTTCATGCTGCTCGGGCTGATCATGCTCGGCGGCGACATGGGCACCGCGATCATCCTGTCCGCGATCCTGTTCGGCCTGCTGTGGCTGGCGGGGGCGCCGACCCGGCTGTTCGTGGGGGTGCTGTCCGTCGCCGGCGCGATCGGCCTGCTGCTGATCAAGACCAGCGCGAACCGGATGGCCCGCCTGCAGTGCCTCGGCGCGACCGAGCCGCAGGCCGGGCCCGTCGACTGCTGGCAGGCCGTGCACGGGATCTACGCGCTCGCGTCCGGCGGGATCTTCGGTTCCGGACTCGGTGCGAGTGTGGAGAAATGGGGCCAACTCCCCGAAGCCCACACCGACTTCATCTTCGCCGTCACCGGTGAGGAACTGGGTCTGGCGGGGACGCTGTCGGTGCTGGGTCTGTTCGCGGCTCTAGGCTATGCGGGTATCCGCGTGGCCGGACGCACGGAGGACCCCTTCGTCAGGTATGCCGCCGGAGGTGTGACCACCTGGATCACCGCGCAAGCCGTGATCAACATCGGTGCGGTGCTCGGCCTGCTGCCGATCGCCGGTGTCCCCCTCCCGCTGTTCTCCTACGGGGGATCCGCCCTGCTGCCGACCATGTTCGCCATCGGGCTGCTGATCGCGTTCGCGCGCGACGAGCCCGCTGCGCGGGCAGCGCTTTCCGTACGGCAACCACGCTTTGGTAAAAAGCGTGCGGGAGGCGCCGGGCTTGTTCGGGGGCCTCGGAGATGGAACACGATGCGACGGCGTGCCTCGGCGGCGCGCTCGTCCGGAGAGCGGTGAATTTCGGTGCATGTCGTACTCGCCGGTGGGGGGACCGCCGGCCACATCGAGCCCGCGCTCGCCCTCGCGGACGCCCTGCGCAGGCAGGACCCGACCGTGGGGATCACGGCCCTGGGCACGGAACGCGGTCTGGAGACCACACTCGTACCGCAGCGGGGCTATGAGCTCGCGCTGATCCCGGCCGTGCCGCTGCCGCGCAAGCCGACGCCCGAGCTGATCACCGTGCCGGGCCGGCTGCGCGGCACGATCAAGGCGACCGAGCAGATCCTGGAGCGCACCAAGGCGGACGCCGTCGTCGGCTTCGGCGGCTACGTCGCCCTGCCCGGCTACCTCGCCGCCAAGCGCCTCGGGGTGCCGATCGTCATCCACGAGGCCAACGCGCGACCCGGTCTCGCCAACAAGATCGGCTCGCGCTACGCCGCCCAGGTCGCCGTCGCCACCCCGGACAGCAAGCTGCGCAACTCCCGCTACATCGGCATCCCGCTGCGCCACACCATCGCCACCCTCGACCGGGCCGCCGCCCGCCCCGAGGCCCGCGCGATGTTCGGGCTCGACCCCAACCTGCCGACGCTGCTGGTCTCCGGCGGCTCGCAGGGCGCCCGCCGCCTCAACGAGGTCGTCCAGCAGGTCGCGCCCTACCTCCAGCAGGCCGGCATCCAGATCCTGCACGCGGTCGGCCCGAAGAACGAACTGCCGCACGTGCAGCAGATGCCGGGGATGCCCCCCTACATCCCGGTAAGTTACCTGGACCGGATGGACCTCGCGTACGCCGCGGCCGACATGATGCTCTGCCGCGCGGGCGCGATGACCGTCGCCGAACTCTCCGCCGTCGGACTGCCGGCCGCCTACGTCCCGCTGCCCATCGGCAACGGCGAACAGCGGCTGAACGCCCAGCCGGTGGTCAAGGCCGGCGGCGGCCTGCTGGTCGACGACGCGGAACTCACTCCCGAGTGGGTGCAGCAGAACGTCCTGCCCGTGCTCGCCGACCCGCACCGGCTGTACGAGATGTCCCGCGCCGCAAGCGAGTTCGGCCGCCGGGACGCCGACGACCTGCTCGTCGGCATGGTGTACGAGGCGATCGCCTCGCACCGCCGCCAGTGACCGTATGACGGAGGGTAGGGAGCGTGGCCGGATCGACGACCGCCGAGCGCGGTGAACGCCAGCAGGAGTCGTCCGACCCGCCCCTCACCCGGCGGCGGTTGAGACTGCCCCGCCTTCGTACGATCATCATTCTTTCCGTCGTCCTGGTGCTCCTCGGCGCCGGCTCCGTCTGGCTGTTCTACGGCTCCTCGTGGCTGCGTGTGGAGCGGGTGCCGGTGTCCGGGACCCGGGTCCTGACGCCGGAGCAGGTGCGCGAGTCGGCCGACGTGCCCGTGGGCGCGCCCCTCGTCTCGGTCGACACCGCGGCGATCGAGGCGCGCCTGCGCCGCGAACTCCCGCGGATCGACGAGGTCGAGGTGGCGCGCGACTGGCCGCACGGAATCGGTGTGAAAGTGGTGGAACGTACTCCGGTCCTCATTGTTCGAAGCGGCGGAAAGTTCGTCGAAGTGGACAGGAAGGGCGTCCGTTTCGCCACGGTCCCCGAGCCCCCGAAAGGCGTCCCCGCGCTGGAATTGACGGTCTCCCCGTCGAGTTCCGCCGCGGCGAGCCTGCGGCGCTTCGGCGAGGCCCGGCTGGTGCGGGAGGCGGTGCGGGTCGCGGGTGCCCTCCCGGCGTCCGTCGCACGGGGCACCCAGGTCGTCAAGGTCCGTTCCTACGACGACATCTCGCTCGTTCTGACCGGCGGGACGACCGTCGCCTGGGGCAGCGGCGAGAACGGCGCGGCGAAGGCTCGCACACTCCACGCTCTCATGAAAGCCTCCCCCCGTGCGCGGCACTTCGACGTCAGCGTCCCCACGGCCCCGGCGTCATCAGGGAGTTGACGCACATCCGCGCAGGCCAGCACCCTGGTTGGGCAGCGACACGGCTGATCACATAGGGTGAAAAGAAAAACGGGAGGTTCGGCGTGTTCGTTGAACGTGCGCCACTTGTCGACTTAGTGTCCTGTTCAGAAGACTTCAAGGAACAGACGCACTGGTAACCCTAAACTTCAGGGTTAGGGTTCGGGTCGGCGCTATGGACCGTCCCATTCGGCATCAGTCACCGGGTTCGCGAAGCGCACCGCTTCCGTCGTCCGGTGACCCGTAACTCGAGGCGAGAGGCCTTCGACGTGGCAGCACCGCAGAACTACCTCGCAGTCATCAAAGTCATCGGTGTCGGCGGCGGTGGTGTCAATGCCATCAACCGGATGATCGAGGTCGGTCTCAAGGGCGTCGAGTTCATCGCCATCAACACCGACGCGCAAGCTCTGTTGATGAGCGACGCCGACGTCAAGCTCGACGTCGGCCGCGAACTCACCCGCGGACTCGGCGCCGGAGCGAACCCGGCCGTGGGCCGCAAGGCCGCCGAGGACCACCGCGAGGAGATCGAGGAGGTCCTCAAGGGGGCCGACATGGTCTTCGTGACGGCCGGTGAAGGCGGCGGCACCGGCACCGGCGGCGCGCCCGTCGTGGCCAACATCGCCCGCTCCCTGGGCGCGCTCACCATCGGCGTGGTCACCCGCCCGTTCACCTTCGAGGGTCGGCGCCGCGCCAACCAGGCCGAGGACGGCATCGCGGAGCTGCGCGAAGAGGTCGACACCCTCATCGTCATCCCGAACGACCGGCTGCTGTCCATCTCGGACCGCCAGGTCTCGGTCCTGGACGCCTTCAAGTCGGCCGACCAGGTCCTGCTCTCCGGTGTCCAGGGCATCACCGACCTGATCACCACGCCCGGCCTCATCAACCTCGACTTCGCCGACGTCAAGTCGGTCATGTCCGAGGCCGGTTCGGCCCTCATGGGCATCGGCTCGGCCCGCGGCGACGACCGCGCGGTGGCCGCCGCCGAGATGGCGATCTCCTCGCCGCTCCTGGAGGCGTCCATCGACGGCGCCCGGGGCGTGCTCCTCTCCATCTCCGGCGGCTCCGACCTCGGCCTGTTCGAGATCAACGAGGCCGCCCAGCTGGTCAGCGAGGCCGCCCACCCCGAGGCGAACATCATCTTCGGCGCCGTCATCGACGACGCGCTCGGCGACGAGGTCCGGGTCACCGTGATCGCGGCCGGCTTCGACGGCGGACAGCCCCCGGCCCGCCGGGACAACGTCCTCGGCTCGGCCTCGTCCTCCCCGGTCCGCCGCGAGGAGCCCGCCCCGGCGGCGCGGCCGCAGCCCGAGAGCCGTCCGTCCTTCGGCTCCCTCGGCAGCGTGACGCCGAAGGAGGAGCCCGAGCCGGTCCCGGAGCCGGTGGCCGACGTCCCGGTCGCCCCGCCGGTCCCGCCGTCCCGGACCTACGCCGACAGCGCGGCGGAAGAGCTGGACGTCCCGGACTTCCTCAAGTGATCCTTCTGACGTGATAGGACAGCGCGACACAGTGAGCGGCGCCCACTTCGCCTTCACCGACCGGTGGGGCGGGGTGAGCGCCGCTCCGTATGAGGAGCTCAACCTCGGCGGGGCGGTCGGTGACGACCCGGGGGCCGTCCGGGCCAACCGCGAGATCGCCGCGAAGTCGCTCGGGCTCGGCCCCGACGACGTCGTCTGGATGAACCAGGTGCACGGCACGGACGTCGCCGTGGTCGACGGACCGTGGGGCAAGGCCCCGGTGCCCGAGGTCGACGCGGTCGTCACGGCACGGCGGGGACTCGCCCTCGCCGTCCTGACCGCCGACTGCGTGCCGGTGCTCCTGGCCGACCCGGTGGCCGGGATCGTCGCCGCCGCCCACGCCGGACGGCCGGGCATGGTGGCCGGGGTCGTCCCGGCGGCGGTGCGCGCGATGACCTCGCTGGGCGCCGACCCCGCCCGGATCGTCGCCCGCACCGGCCCCACCGTGTGCGGCCGGTGCTACGAAGTGCCCGAGGCGATGCGCGCCGAGGTGGCCGCCGTCGAACCGGCGGCACACGCCGAGACGAGCTGGGGCACTCCCGCGGTGGACGTCGCCGCCGGGGTGCACGCCCAGCTCACCCGGCTCGGGGTGCGCGACCGGGAGCAGTCCCCGGTGTGCACCCGGGAGTCGGCCGATCACTTCTCGTACCGCCGCGACCGCACCACGGGGCGACTCGCGGGATATGTCTGGCTGGACTGAATGGACATGACGGACCGTAGGCGCGAACTCGCCGAAAACCTGGCAAAAGTGGAGCGTCGGATCGAGGCGGCCTGCGCGGCCGCCGGGCGCTCCCGTGACGAGGTGACCCTGATCGTGGTCACCAAGACGTACCCCGCCGACGACGTGCGGATCCTGTCGGAACTCGGTGTGCGGCACGTCGCCGAGAACCGCGACCAGGACGCGGCCCCCAAGGCCGCCGCCTGCGCGGACCTGCCCCTCACCTGGCACTTCGTGGGTCAGTTGCAGACCAACAAGGTCCGTTCCGTGGCTGGTTATGCCGATTTCGTGCAGTCCGTCGACCGTGCCCGTCTGGTGACGGCGCTGTCGAAGGAGGCCGTGCGGCGGGAGCGCGAGCTGGGCTGCCTGATCCAGGTGGCGCTGGACGCGGGTGAGAGCGAGCGGGGGGAGCGCGGCGGAGTGGCGCCGGGCGGCGTCGAGGAGTTGGCCGGTCTGGTGGCCGGGGCTCCGGGGCTGCGGCTGGCGGGACTCATGACCGTCGCCCCGCTCACCGGCGAGTACGCCGGACGCCAACGCGCGGCGTTCGAGCGGTTGATGGATTTGTCGACCGACCTGCGCCGAGCCCATCCTGCTGCGAACATGGTGTCGGCAGGGATGAGCGCGGACCTCGAGGAGGCCGTGGCGGCCGGTGCGACACATGTGCGCGTCGGCACTGCGGTACTCGGAGTCCGCCCCAGGCTCGGGTAACGTCGCCAAGAAGTCGGACCACAGCAGAAAATATGGTCAATGTCGCCGAAAGGCGGACGTAACGACCGCGTGGATCGAAGGCACTTGGCAGTCGTCAGCCGATCCACCACAGAGCGGAGGACTCAGAGAATGGCCGGCGCGATGCGCAAGATGGCGGTCTACCTCGGCCTCGTGGAGGACGATGGGTACGACGGCCGGGGGTTCGACCCCGACGACGACTTCGAGCCCGAACTGGACCCGGAGCCGGAGCGGGACCATCGACGGCACGAGCCGTCCCACTCGCCTCACAGTGCACATC
The DNA here is from genome assembly GCF_042792555.1 of Streptomyces sp. NPDC056628. Taxonomy (NCBI): domain Bacteria; kingdom Bacillati; phylum Actinomycetota; class Actinomycetes; order Kitasatosporales; family Streptomycetaceae; genus Streptomyces; species Streptomyces sp. NPDC056628. Next base: position 159,419 of record NZ_JBHTWG010000008.1, on the reverse strand, counting down.
AGTCCCAAAGGGACGAAGAGGTGCGAATCGTGCAACCGCCCGCGCCCCGCGAACCGGTGGCCCGGTCGGCTTCGCTGTCCGCGGAATCCGGGCGCCCGGCGCGCATCGCGCCCGTGGCGTCCATCACACAAGAACGCGCAAGCCTGGAGAAGAACGCACCGGTGATCATGCCCAAGGTCGTGTCGGAACGAGAGCCGTACCGGATCACCACACTTCACCCGCGGACCTACAACGAGGCCCGTACCATCGGGGAACACTTCCGTGAAGGCACCCCGGTGATCATGAATCTGACTGAGATGGATGACACAGACGCGAAGCGACTTGTCGACTTTGCGGCCGGTTTGGTGTTTGGTCTTCACGGCAGTATCGAGCGGGTGACCCAGAAGGTGTTCCTGTTGTCTCCTGCTAACGTCGATGTCACGGCGGAGGACAAGGCCCGCATCGCAGAGGGCGGGTTCTTCAACCAGAGCTGAGACGCACCACCGGAAGAGCAGTACCCGACAGGGAACAGGGGAGAGGGAAACACCAGTCATGAGCGTGGTCATGCAAGTTCTCTACATCGCGCTGATGGTGTTCCTCATCGTGCTCATCTTCCGGTTGGTCATGGACTACGTCTTCCAGTTCGCCCGCTCATGGCAACCCGGCAAGGCGATGGTGGTCGTTCTGGAGGCCACCTACACTGTCACCGATCCACCGCTGAAGCTTCTGCGGCGGTTCATCCCGCCGCTGCGTCTCGGGGGCGTGGCGCTCGACCTGTCCTTCTTCGTACTGCTGATCATCGTCTACATCCTGATCACGCTTGTGCGGAGCGCGATGTGAACGATGTGACAGATACGGTCTTGCCGACTGCCGACGACTACGTTGAGGTGAAGAGATGCCGTTGACCCCCGAGGACGTGCGGAACAAGCAGTTCACGACCGTCCGCCTCCGAGAAGGCTATGACGAGGACGAGGTCGATGCCTTCCTCGATGAGGTCGAAGCCGAACTGACCCGCCTGCTCCGCGAGAACGAGGACCTGCGCGCCAAGCTGGCCGCGGCGACGCGTGCTGCTGCCCAGAACCAGCAGAACATGCGCAAGCCTCCGGAGGGCCCGGGCGGTCCGCAGGACCAGCAGCAGGGCGGCATGCAGCAAGGCGGCATGCAGCAGGGCGGCATGCAGCAGGGCGGCATGCAGCAGGGCGGCATGCAGCAGGGCGGCATGCAGCAGGGTGGTATGCCGCAGGGCATGCGCGGTCCCGGGGGACCCGTCCCCGCCGGGATATCGGGCCCGCCGCAGCAGCAGATGGGTGGCCCCATGGGTGGTCCGCCCCAGCTGCCGAGCGGTGCCCCGCAGCTGCCCGCCGGCCCCGGCGGTCAGGGTGGCCCTCAGGGTCCCGGTCCGATGGGCCAGGGTCCGGGGCCGATGGGCCAGCCCCCCATGCAGCAGATGGGCGGCCCCATGGGCGGTCCGATGGGTGGCCCGATGGGCGGTCCCGGTCAGGGCGGCCCCGGCGGCGACAGCGCGGCGCGCGTCCTGTCGCTCGCCCAGCAGACCGCCGACCAGGCGATCGCGGAGGCCCGTTCCGAGGCCAACAAGATCGTCGGCGAGGCGCGTTCGCGTGCCGAGGGTCTCGAGCGTGACGCCCGTGCCAAGGCCGACGCCCTGGAGCGGGACGCGCAGGAGAAGCACCGCGTCGCGATGGGCTCCCTGGAGTCCGCCCGCGCCACGCTGGAGCGCAAGGTCGAGGACCTGCGCGGCTTCGAGCGCGAGTACCGCACGCGGCTGAAGTCCTACCTCGAGTCCCAGCTGCGTCAGCTGGAGACCCAGGCGGACGACTCGCTGGCCCCGCCGCGCACTCCGGCCACGGCGTCCCTGCCGCCGTCCCCGGCGCCCTCGATGGCTCCGGCCGGCGCGAGCGCCCCGTCGTACGGTGGCAACCAGGGGATGGGCGGCGCTCCGTCCCCGGCCGGCCCGTCCTACGGCGGCCAGCAGCAGATGTCCCCTGCGATGACCCAGCCGATGGCTCCGGTCCGGCCGCAGGGCCCGTCCCCGATGGGACAGGCTCCGTCGCCGATGCGCGGCTTCCTCATCGACGAGGACGACAACTGACGGACGGCAGTACGCCTCAGGCGTCGGCAGCGTTCAGGGCGAGGCCCCGGATTCAGTTCCGGGGCCTCGCCCTTTTGCTACGCGTGTTCACGGTGTATACGGCGTTTGTTCGGTGCTGGGTGGGATGTCCGACGCACGCAACGCCGAAGGCCCGGCACCACCATGATTCTTCGGTGGGCCGGGCCTTCGGCTGTCGGACGGCCCTGCGTCACGCCTTCCGCAGGCGGAACGTCAGGGTCAGGCCCTCGTCGGTGAACGGGTCACCGTAGCCGGAGTCGTCCGCCTCGCCCTGGGCGAAGTCCGTCGCCAGGACCTCGTCGGCGATCAGCCCGGCGTGCCCGTCGAGGGCCGTGACCGTCGCCGGGTCCGTCGCCGTCCAGCGCAGGGCGATCCGGTCGGCCACGTCCAGGCCGCTGTTCTTGCGGGCCTCCTGGATCAGGCGGATCGCGTCACGGGCCAGACCGGCCCGGCGCAGCTCCTCCGTGATCTCCAGGTCCAGCGCGACCGTGGCACCCGCGTCGGACGCCACCGACCAGCCCTCGCGCGGCGTCTCGGTGATGATCACCTCGTCCGGGGCCAGGGCGACCGTCTCGCCGTCGACCTCCACCGAGGCCGTGCCCGCGCGCAGCGCCAGGGACAGCGCGGCGGCGTCCGCGACCGCGACGGCCTTCGCCACATCCTGGACGCGCTTGCCGAACCGCTTGCCCAGGGCGCGGAAGTTGGCCTTGGCGGTGGTGTCCACGAGGCTGCCGCCGACCTCGGACAGCGACGCCAGCGACTCGACGTTCAGCTCCTCGGTGATCTGCGTGCGCAGCTCGGGATGCAGGGCGTCGAAGCCGGTGGCGGCGATCAGCGCGCGCGACAGCGGCTGGCGGGTCTTGACGCCCGACTCCGCGCGCGTGGCGCGGCCGAGCTCCACCAGGCGGCGGACCAGGACCATCTGCTGGGACAGCTCGGGGTCGATCGCCGACAGGTCGGCCTCCGGCCAGGACGCCAGGTGCACCGACTCCGGGGCGCCCGGGGTCACCGGCAGGATCATGTCCTGCCACACCCGCTCGGTGATGAACGGGGTGAGCGGGGCCATGAGCTTGGTCACCGTCTCCACGACCTCGTGCAGCGTGCGCAGCGCGGCCTTGTCGCCCTGCCAGAAGCGGCGGCGCGAGCGGCGGACGTACCAGTTGGACAGGTCGTCGACGAACGTGGAGAGCAACTTGCCGGCGCGCTGGGTGTCGTAGCCCTCCAGCGCCTGGGTGACCTGGTCGGTGAGCGCGTGCAGCTCGGACAGCAGCCAGCGGTCCAGGACCGGCCGGTCGGCGGGGGCCGGATCGGCCGCGGACGGCGCCCAGTTCGACGTACGGGCGTACAGGGCCTGGAAGGCGACCGTGTTCCAGTACGTCAGGAGGGTCTTGCGGACGACCTCCTGGATGGTGGTGTGGCCGACGCGGCGCGCCGCCCAGGGGGAGCCGCCGGCCGCCATGAACCAGCGCACCGCGTCCGCGCCGTGCTGGTCCATCAGCGGGATCGGCTGCAGGATGTTGCCCAGGTGCTTGGACATCTTGCGGCCGTCCTCGGCGAGGATGTGGCCGAGGCAGACGACGTTCTCGTACGACGACTTGTCGAAGACGAGCGTGCCGACGGCCATCAGCGTGTAGAACCAGCCGCGGGTCTGGTCGATGGCCTCGCAGATGAACTGCGCCGGGTAGCGGGCCTCGAACAGCTCCTTGTTCTTGTACGGGTAGCCCCACTGCGCGAACGGCATCGAACCCGAGTCGTACCAGGCGTCGATGACCTCCGGCACGCGCGTGGCCGTCTTCTCGCAGGTCGGGCAGGCGAAGGTGACCTCGTCGATGTACGGGCGGTGCGGGTCGAGGCCCGACTGGTCGGTGCCGGTCAGCTCGCTGAGCTCCGCGCGGGAGCCGACGCACGTGAGGTGGTCGTCCTCGCAGCGCCAGATCGGCAGCGGGGTGCCCCAGTAGCGGTTGCGGGACAGCGCCCAGTCGACGTTGTTCTTGAGCCAGTCGCCGTAGCGGCCGTTCTTGACCGTGTCCGGGAACCAGTTGGTGGCTTCGTTCTCCTCGAGGAGACGGTCCTTGATGGCCGTGGTGCGGATGTACCAGGACGGCTGCGCGTAGTAGAGCAGCGCCGTGTGGCAGCGCCAGCAGTGCGGGTAGCTGTGCTCGTACGGGAGGTGCCTGAAGAGCAGGCCGCGCTCGTCGAGGTCCGCTGTCAGCTGCTCGTCGGCCTTCTTGAAGAAGACGCCGCCGACCAGCGGGACGTCCTCCTCGAAGGTGCCGTCGGGGCGGACCGGGTTCACGACCGGGAGGCCGTAGGAGCGGCAGACCTTGAGGTCGTCCTCACCGAAGGCGGGGGACTGGTGGACCAGACCCGTACCGTCCTCGGTGGTGACGTACTCGGCGTTGACCACGTAGTGGGCCTCGACCGGGAACTCCACCAGCTCGAACGGACGCTGATACGTCCAGCGCTCCATCTCGGCGCCGGTGAAGGACTGCCCGGTGGTCTCCCAGCCCTCGCCGAGGGCCTTCGCGACCAGCGGCTCGGCGACGACCAGCCTCTCCTCGCCGTTGGTCGCCACCACGTAGGTCACCTCGGGGTGGGCGGCGACCGCGGTGTTGGAGACCAGCGTCCAGGGGGTCGTCGTCCAGACCAGCAGAGCGGCCTCGCCCGCCAGCGGCCCGGAGGTGAGCGGGAAGCGGACGTAGACGGACGGGTCGACGATCGTCTCGTAGCCCTGGGCCAGCTCGTGGTCGGACAGGCCGGTGCCGCAGCGCGGGCACCAGGGGGCGACGCGGTGGTCCTGGACCAGCAGGCCCTTGCCGAAGATCTCCTTCAGCGACCACCAGACGGACTCGACGTACTCCGGGTCCATGGTGCGGTAGGCGTCGTCGAGGTCGACCCAGTAGCCCATGCGGGTCGTCAGCTCGGCGAAGGCGTCGGTGTGGCGGGTCACCGACTCACGGCACTTGGCGTTGAACTCGGCGATGCCGTACCCCTCGATGTCCTGCTTGCCGGAGAAGCCGAGCTCCTTCTCGACCGCCAGCTCCACGGGCAGGCCGTGGCAGTCCCAGCCGGCCTTGCGGGCCACGTGGTAGCCGCGCATGGTGCGGAAGCGGGGGAAGACGTCCTTGAAGACGCGGGCCTCGATGTGGTGGGCGCCCGGCATGCCGTTGGCGGTGGGCGGGCCCTCGTAGAACACCCATTCGGGGCGCCCCTCGGACTGCTCCAGGCTCTTGGCGAAGATCTTCTGCTCGCGCCAGAAGTCGAGCACCGCGTGCTCGAGCGCGGGCAGGTCGACCTGGGCGGGCACCTGGCGGTACGTCGGCTGTGTCATCAGCGAGCTTCCTCCGGCGGACTTCTTGCCTTCCGTCCGGAGGGACGAGAGCTGGGTCTTTCCGTGCGCCGCTCGGCGCGCTCCCGCGGTACCACCCTCCTTGGCCCTCCGGTGCGGGGTGTGCGCCGGTGAGCCCCCTCATTGGGGTCGCGAGACCGGTTCTACTCGCCGTCGCGGTGGTGCTGCTGCGGCTTTCTTCCGGCGGCTCCGGGGTGATCTTCACGTCGCGCTCGCCCCCGGGCTCACACCGTCCCCGGGTCGCTCTGGGCTGCGTACGCCGCTACTCGTCCCCATCCACGCTTTTCGCTCAGCCCAGTGTACGGCGCCGCGGGGGCGGCGGCCGACCGGTTTTACCGGTGCCGGAGGCAGGGGCGCGGGGGCGGGCCGGCGCGGCGCGCGGTGACTCGAATGGCGCGGCACGCCCGCTCGGATCCCGGGACGTTCTTCCCGGCGGCATACCCGGCGGGGAGCTGGGCACAACGGATGCAGGTCCGGCGCTCTCCCCGCACGGGGCGGGCGCATCGGGCGGTGTGCCCCGTTGCCGCGGGACTCGAGTCGATTTATCGTCCCAGCACGGTTCGCGAGCAAGATCATAAAATGTGAAGGGGCCGCGGCATGGTGGCGAAGAAGACCGCCGTACAGCAGTCGGCGTCGAGCGGTTCGACCCGTGCCGGTGGCTCCGGCCGTGCGGCCGTCTCCGGTGGCGCGGCCGAGGACGTGAACGGCGGGAAGAGCGCCGAGGGGGGCGGGAGCGCGAAGAAGGCGGCGACCGGAACCGCCGCCAGGAGGAAGGCCGCCGCTGCCGCGCGCGCGGGAGGCGGCGCTCCGAAGAAGAAGGCGGCGCCCCGCGCGAGCAGGGCCGAGGCCGTGGCCGACAGCGCCGCCGCCCCGCAGACGGCCGGGACACGGGAGGCGGGCGGGAAGCCGGGCACCGGCAAGGGCACCGCCAAGAAGACGCCCGGCACGTCGAGCAGGACCGGCAAGAAGACGGTGGACGCGGGGCGGGCGGCCGGCGAGCGGCCGGCCACCCGGAGCAGGGCCAAGAAGGCGGGCGCGGCGCAGACCGCGGAGCAGACGGGAGCCACGACAGTGGTTGCGAAGAAGACTCCTGGCACGGCCACGGCGGACAAGACCGCCGTTCCCAAGGCGCGCATCGCCGCGGCGGACCCCGGCGACCTGGCCGTACGCCCCGGTGAGGACCCCTGGACCCCCGAGGAGGTGGAGGAGGCGCGCGCCGGGCTCCAGGCGGAGGGGACGCGGCTGCGCGACGAGATCAGCTCCTCGGAGCGGGCCCTCGCCGGTCTGATGCGGGACTCCGGGGACGGCGCCGGCGACGACCAGGCGGACACCGGTGCGAAGAACATCACGCGCGAGCACGAGCTCGCCCTCGCCGCCAACGCGCGCGAGATGCTCACCCAGACCGAGCACGCCCTGGAGCGGCTCGACGCGGGGACCTACGGCCTGTGCGAGAACTGCGGCGACCCGATCGGCAAGGCCCGGATGCAGGCGTTCCCGCGCGCCACGCTGTGCGTGGAGTGCAAGCAGAAGCAGGAACGCCGGTACTGACCGGCAGGCGGGTGACGCGGGACGTGCCGTACTCTCGTCCTCAGTCAGGTACCTAGGTCGAGGGACTCACGTGGCAGAGGCGGAGCGCATCATCGGTACGCCGGAATCCCCGGGGGCGGGGGACGTCGGGCCGGAGCAGTCCGACCGGCGGGCGAAGGACGCGGCGGCGGCCGAGCGGCCACGGGGCAGGCGCCGTATCGCCGTGCTCTTCGGCGTGGCCGCGTTCGCGTACGTCCTCGACCTGGTCAGCAAGATGCTGGTCGTCGCCAAGCTGGAGCACCACCCGCCCATCGAGATCATCGGGGACTGGCTGAGGTTCGAGGCGATCCGCAACGCGGGCGCCGCCTTCGGTTTCGGCGAGGCCTTCACCGTGATCTTCACGGTGATCGCGGCCGCGGTGATCGTGGTGATCGCCCGGCTCGCCCGCAAGCTGTACAGCCTGCCCTGGGCGATCGCCCTCGGCCTGCTGCTCGGCGGGGCTCTCGGCAATCTCACCGACCGGATCTTCCGGGCGCCCGGTGTCTTCGAGGGTGCCGTCGTGGACTTCATCGCGCCCAAGCACTTCGCCGTGTTCAACCTCGCGGACTCCGCGATCGTGTGCGGCGGCATCCTGATCGTGCAGCTGTCGTTCCGGGGCCTGGACCCGGACGGGACCGTCCACAAGGACTGACCGCCCGCCGCGGACGGCCACGGGTTGTCCACAGGCCCGTGCGGGGCCGTCCGCCCCGTCCGGCATACTCGACGGGTGAGCACGATTCCCGAGATCCGTACCCTGCCCGTGCCGGACGGCCTGGAGGGCGAGCGCGTCGACGCCGTCATCTCCCGCATGTTCGGCTTCTCCCGTACGAAGGCGGCCGAGCTCGCCGCCGCGGGGAAGGTCACGGTCGACGGGTCGGTGGTCGGGAAGTCCGAGCGGGTGCACGGCGGGGCCTGGCTGGAGGTCGAGATGCCGCAGGCCCCCGCCCCCGTCCAGGTCGTCGCCGAGCCCGTCGAGGGCATGGAGATCGTCCATGACGACGACGACGTGGTCGTGATCGTCAAGCCCGTCGGCGTCGCCGCCCACCCCTCGCCGGGCTGGAGCGGACCGACGGTGATCGGCGGCCTGGCCGCCGCCGGCTACCGCATCTCCACCTCCGGCGCCGCCGAGCGCCAGGGCATCGTGCACCGGCTCGACGTGGGCACCTCCGGCCTCATGGTCGTCGCCAAGTCCGAGTACGCGTACACCTCGCTCAAGCGCCAGTTCAAGGAGCGCACGGTCGACAAGCGCTACCACACGCTCGTGCAGGGCCACCCCGATCCGACCAGCGGCACCATCGACGCGCCGATCGGCCGCCACCCGAACCACGACTACAAGTGGGCGGTCACCGCCGACGGCAAGCCGTCCGTCACGCACTACGACCTCGTCGAGGCGTTCCGGGCGGCCTCCCTGCTCGACGTGAAACTGGAGACGGGCCGCACCCACCAGATCCGCGTCCACATGGCCGCCCACCGGCACCCCTGCGTCGGCGACCTCACCTACGGCGCCGACCCGACGCTCGCCAAGCGGCTGCGGCTGACCCGCCAGTGGCTGCACGCCGTGCGGCTCGGCTTCGAGCACCCCGGGGACGGGCAGTGGGTGGAGTTCGCCAGCGACTACCCGGCCGACCTCCAGCAGGCCCTCGACCAGGTGCGCGAGGAGACCTGGGCGTGAGCGCCCCCGCGTACACCGTGCGGGTCGCCGAGGACCCCGCCGACCGCGAGGCGTGCTTCGCGGTGCGCAAGGAGGTCTTCGTCGCCGAGCAGGGCGTCCCGCCGGAGATCGAGTACGACGCCTACGACGCCGACGCGGTGCATGTGCTCGCGGTCCGCGAGGACGGGCTGCCGCTCGGGACCGGCCGGCTGCTGTACGGCGAGGCCGCCGCCGCCAAGACCGGCGGGGACCCCCTGGTGGGATCGCTGGGCCGGCTCGCCGTGACGAAGGAGGCCCGGGGCCTCGGCGTCGGCGCGGCCCTCGTGCGCGCCGTCGAGGACGCGGCCCGCGTGAGGAGACTCACGGCCGTCGACCTGCACGCGCAGACCCATGCCCTGGGTTTCTACGAGCGACTGGGGTACCTGGCGTACGGACCCGAGTTCCCCGACGCCGGGACACCCCACCGCGCGATGCGGCGCGCCCTGACCCGGTAGGACGCGAACGCGCTGGTGGGGCGCGCCGCGTGGCAGGCTTGAGGTCTGTCCCGTGGATGCCTACTCGTCGGAGCGCTGACCGTGGATCAGTTGGCCCTGCTGTTCGTGCTTTTGCTCGGGGCCCTGGTGAGCGTCCCGGTCGGAGACCGGGTCGGTCTGCCGGCGCCGGTGCTGATGACCCTGCTCGGGATCGTCCTCGCGCTGCTGGACTTCGTCCCCAACGTGGACGTCCCGCCCGACCTGATCCTGCCACTGCTGCTGCCGCCGCTGCTCTACGCCGCCGTACGGCGCACATCCTGGCGGCAGTTCGCGGCGAACGTACGTCCGATCTTCCTGCTCGCCGTGGCGCTGGTGTTCGTCACCACGGTGTGCGTGGCCGCGGTCGCGCAGGCGATCGTGCCGGGCCTGCCCATCGCCGCCGCCGTGGCGCTGGGCGCCCTCGTCGCACCGCCCGACCCGGTCGCGGCCACCGCCGTGGCGGGACAGCTCGGGCTGCCGCGCCGCCTGGTGTCCATCCTGGAGGGCGAGGGCCTGTTCAACGACGTCACGGCGATCGTGCTGTACCACGTGGCGATCGCCGCAGCCGTGAGCGGCACCTTCTCCCCGTGGCAGGCCGGACTCGACCTGGTCCTGTCCGCCGTGGTCGCGCTGGCCGTGGGACTCGCCCTCGGCTGGGGCGCCAACAAGCTGATGGACCTGCTGGGCGACCCCACCCTGCAGATCGGGCTCTCCCTGCTGGTGCCGTACGCCTCGTACGTGATGGCGGAGGAGCTGCACGGCTCCGGGGTGCTCGCGGTGCTCGTCACCGCGCTGTTCCTCGCCGAGTACGCCACCGACGCCGACGACGTGATGACCCGGCTGGCCGGGCACACCTTCTGGGACATCGTCGACACGCTGGTCACCGGGGTCGCCTTCGGCCTGGTGGGACTCGAACTGCACAACGCGCTGAGCACGGCGGCGGGGCGCTGGGGCGAGATGCTCACCTGGGCGGGCGCGGTGGTCGGGGTCGTCGTGGTGGTGCGGCTGCTGTACCTGCTGCCGGCCAGCCGGCTCGCCAAGCGGATGCACGCCAGACGGGACGTCGAGGAGGAGATCCCGATGACCTGGCGCGAGACCGTCGTCATGTGGTGGGCGGGGATGCGCGGGGTGGCGTCCGTGGCACTGGCGCTGGCCATCCCGCTGAAGACCGACGCGGGCTCCCCCTTCCCGGACCGGGACGAGATCATCTTCATCGCGTTCGGCGTGATCATGGCGACCCTCGTCCTCCAGGGGCTGACCCTGCCGTGGCTGGTCAGACGGCTCGGCGTGGAGGCCGACAGCGAACGGGAGAAGGAGTACGAGCGGTCGCTGGCGACCCGCGCGGCCAAGGCGGCCAAACGCAGACTGCGGGAGATCGAGGCCGTCGAGGACCTGCCCGACGAGCTGTCCGAGCAGATGCTGCGGCGGGCCCTGGAGATCGGGGTGCGTATCAGCCCCGACCTGGGCGAGGAGGAGCGCCGGGAGGCCCATCAGCAGCGGGTCAAGCGGCTGAAGCGGGTGCGGCGCATCCAGGGCGAACTGCTGAGCGCGGCCCGCCACGAGGTGCTCGCGGCCCGCACCGAGCCGGGGTCCGACCCCGAGGTGGTGGACCGGGTGCTGCGGCATCTGGACGTGCGCAGTCTGCGCTGATCCGCCCGCCGCGGCCCTGGGCTTCGTACCATCTGATCATGGCTCGCAACGTTGTCATCAGTGGAGGCGGTACGGGGATCGGGCTCGCGACGGCCCGGTTGTTCGCCGCGGACGGGGACCAGGTGCTGCTGCTCGGGCGGCGCTCCGAGGTCCTGGAACAGGCGGGAGTGCCCGGCGCCCTGACCTACGCGGCGGATCTGAGCAGGCCGCGCGGGGCGCGCGCCGTGGAGCGCTTCGTCGCCTCCGAGTTCGGCACCGTGGACGTGCTGATCCACAGCGCTGGCGGCTCGGGCGGGCTGGAACCCCGGGTGGAGAGCGACGAACCGCTCGACGTCGTCCTGCACGACTGGACGCTGAACTTCGGTCTGAACACGCTGACCGCCGCCCTGCTCACCGAGGCCCTCAAGGACCGGCTCGCCGACCCCGGCGGGCGGGTGCTGTTCCTCAGCTCCATCGCCGCCTTCCGCGGCTCGGGCAGCGGGGCGTACGCGGCGTCCAAGGCGGCGCTGCACCCGTACGCCCACGACCTGGCCCGGCAGTTGGGGCCGCGTGGGATCACCGTGAACGTCGTCGCCCCCGGATACATCGAGGACACCGGGTTCTTCGGCGACGCCATGAGCGAGGAGCGGCGCGCCCGGCTCGTCGCCGAGACGTCCGACGGGCGGGCCGGGACGCCCGGCGACGTGGCCGCGACGCTGCACTGGCTGGCGTCGCACGCCGCCGGCCACATCACCTCACAGGTCGTCCAGGTCAACGGCGGGGCCGAGCGCGGGCACTGAGGCCGTCAGGGGCGCTCGGCGCGCGCCGACGACTGCTGGCCGCGGGGGAGGGTGCGGCGGACGGGCGGGACGCGATGGGGGACCGGGAAGCCGGGCGGCAGCACCGCGTCCGCCGCGTTGACGCGGGGCAGCGCGTACGGATGACGCTCGGTCAGCCAGCGGATCAGCTGCTCGCGCACCGTGACCCGCACCGTCCACAGGTCGTCGGCGTCCTTCGCGGTGATCAGGGCGCGGACCTCCATCGTGGAGGGCGTGGAGTCGGTGACGACCAGGCCGTAGTCACGGCCGTCCCAGGCGGGGCACTCGCGGACGATGTCGCGGAGCTTCTCCCGCATCGCGTCCAGCGGCGCCGAGTGGTCGACGTGCAGATAGACGGTGCCGGTCATCTGGGGGCCGCCGCGCGACCAGTTCTCGAACGCCTTCGCCGTGAAGTACGACACCGGCATGGTGATCCGGCGCTCGTCCCAGGTCCGCACGGTCAGGAAGGTCAGCGTGATCTCCTCGACCGTGCCCCACTCCTCGTCCACGACGACCGTGTCCCCGATGCGGACCATGTCGCCGAAGGCGATCTGCAGGCCCGCGAACATGTTGCTCAGCGTGGACTGGGCGGCCACACCTGCGACGATGCCGAGGATGCCGGCCGAGGCCAGCAGCGAGGCGCCGGCCGCGCGGAACGCCGGGAACGTCAGCAGCATCGCGGCCGCCGCCACCACGCCGACGACCGCGGACACCACCCGCATGATCAGGGTCACCTGGGTGCGGACCCGGCGGACCCGCGCCGCGTCGTGGTGCGCGCGGGCGTAGCGGCTGTACGACGTCTCCACGACCGCGGCGGCGATCCGGATCGCCAGCCAGGCCGCCGCCCCTATCAGCACGAGGGTGAGCACCCGGCCCACGGCGACGTGGTGCTCCTGGAGCAGCCGGGACTCGTCGTAGGACCCTCTGAGCAGGGCCGTGCACAGCACGACCTGCCAGGGCACGCGGGCGCGGCGCAGCAGCCCCCACATCGGGGTCTCGCCGTGCCGTTCGTCGGCCTTGCGCATCAGCCGGTCGGTGGCCCACCCGATGAGCAGGGTGAGCAGGACCGAGCCGCCGATCACGAGCAGTGGGCGGAGTATCGTCTCCATCCCCCGAACGTAACCAGCCACCGGGGGGCCTGAACATCGAGACGGGTGAGGCGCTGGTCACGGTGTCGCCGGCCCGGCTGGCACCATGGCCTCATGAACATCATGCTGTTTCACTCGACCTATGGGCTCAGGCCCGCGGTGCGGCAGGCCGCGGACCGGCTGCGCGCCGCCGGACACGAGGTGTGGACGCCGGACCTCTTCGAAGGGCGCACCTTCGAGACGGTCGAGGAGGGCATGGAGTTCAACACGTCGATCGGCAAGGACGAGCTGCTGAAGCGGGCCGTGCTGGCCGCGGCCCCGTACTCGGACCGCGGGCTGGTCTACGCCGGGTTCTCGCTCGGCGCCTCGGTCGCGCAGACGCTGGCGCTCGGCGACGGCAAGGCCCGCGGGCTGCTGCTCCTGCACGGCACCTCGGACATCGCGGCGAACGCCTCCGTGGACGACCTGCCGGTGCAGCTGCACGTGGCCGAGCCGGACCCGTTCGAGACGGACGACTGGCTGAGCGCCTGGTACCTCCAGATGGGCCGGGCCGGCGCCGACGTCGAGGTCTACCGGTACGCGGGCGCCGGACACCTCTACACCGACCCGGACCTCCCGGACTACGACGAGGAGGCGGCCGAGACCACCTGGCGGGTGGCACTCGGCTTCCTGGAGACCCTCTAGACCTCGGTCACACCGGGTCGTACGTGCGCTCGACCTTCTGGGTGCCGTTGCGGGTGCGGTAGGAGCGGGTCCACTGGGACGTGGCGTCCCGATTCGCGCGGTCGGACACGACGTAGTAGTCCATCTGCGCGCGCTCGGCCGTGATGTCCAGGACCCCGTAGCCGTGCCGGTCGGTGTCGACCCAGTGGACGTGCCGGTTGGCGGCGCGGATGACCGGGGCGGCGATCGCCGAGACGGTGCCCTCGGGGACCTTGACGATGTCGTCCAGGTTGTCCGACGTCACCGAGGTGACGACGAACTCCGTGGCGGCGGAGGCGGACAGGGGGTAGGTGCCGGCGTCCACGGGGACGTCGTTCGCCCACGCCATGTGGATGTCGCCGGTGAGGAACACCGTGTTGCGGATCGCGTTCGACCGCAGGTGCGCGAGGAGTTCACGGCGGTCGTCCGTGTAGCCGTCCCACTGGTCGGGGTTGAGGGCGAGCCCCTCCTGCGGCAGGCCCAGCAGCTTGGCGAGCGGTTTGAGCAGGTCGGCGGAGAGGGAGCCGATCGCGAACGGCGAGATCATCACGGAGTTGCCGACGAGCCGCCAGGTCGTGTCCGAGGACTTCAGGCCCGCCTTCAGCCAGTCCAGTTGGGCGCGTCCGGTGAGCGTGCGGTCGGGGTCGTCGACCTCGCCGTCGCCGACGGAGACCTGCTGGGAACGGAACGAGCGCAGGTCGAGCAGGGACAGGTCGGCGAGCTTGCCGAAACGCAGCCGGCGGTAGGTGGTGCCGGCGATGGCCGGGCGCACCGGCATCCACTCGAAGTACGCCTGCTTGGCGGCGGCCTGCCGGGCCGCCCAGGCGCCCTCGGCACCCTCGGTGTGGTTCTCGGCGCCGCCCGACCAGGTGTCGTTGGCGAACTCGTGGTCGTCCCAGATCGCGACGACCGGGGCCTTGGCGTGCAGGGCCTGGAGGTCGGGGTCCGTCTTGTACGTGGCGTGGCGGACGCGGTAGTCGGCGAGGGTGACGATCTCGTGGGTGGGGGCGTGCGGGCGGACGACCTTGCCACGGGTGCCGTACGCGCCGGAGCCGTACTCGTAGATGTAGTCGCCGAGGTGGATCCAGGCGTCGAGGTCGCCGCGGGCCGCGAGGTGGCGGTACGGCGAGAAGTAGCCGGCCTCCCAGTTGGCGCAGGAGACGACGCCGAAGCGCAGGTTCGCCACCGGGGCGTCCGCCGCCGGCGCCGTGCGGGTGCGCGCCACCGGGGAGTCGGTGCCGCCGGCGGAGAAGCGGAACCAGTAGTCGGTGGCCGGTGACAGACCGCGTATGTCGGCCTTGACGGTGTGGTCGGAGGCCGCGGTCGCGGTGGTCGAGCCCCGGGCGACGACGTGCGTGAACCCCTTGTCCAGGGCGACGGTCCAGCTCACCGCGGTGTCCGGTCCGACCCCGGAGCCGGGCAGGGCGTCGGGCGTCGGTGTCACCCGGGTCCACAGCAGGACGCCGTCGGGCAGCGGGTCGCCGGAGGCGACACCGTGCAGGAAGGCGGGGGCCGCGTCGACGGCGCGAGCGGGCAGGGCGCCGGCGAGCGGGCCGGCCAGGACAGCCGTCGCCGCCGCGGCCTTGACGACCGAACGGCGGCGTGGACTGAGCGCGTTGTACTGATCGGGAGATCTGTATCGACTGGTCACAGCCGATCAGGTTACTGAGCGGTACTCGCGCGGACGGGCGAACTGACGAAAGTTCGCCCGCTTTTCAGCGCGATGTCAGTGACTCGGGGCGCCGAGGGCTCAGCCCTTGAGGGCCCCGTCGATGGCCTTGGTGTAGTCCTGGACGCTCATCGGGGTGTTCTTGCCGTCGCTGCCGGTGATCTTCTTGCCGTCCATGAGGAGCGTCGGCGTGCCCTGGAAGTTGTACTTCCCGCCGTCGGTGTCGAACTTCTCGCTCATGACCAGCGCCCACTTGTCGTAGGTGCCCTTCTTCACGGCCGTCTGGAACTGCTTGTTGTCCTTCAGGGCGTCGACCGTGTTCGCGACCTTGATCAGGTACGCGTCGTCCTTGAACTGGTCCTCGGTCTCGTCGGGGTGGTACTTCGTCGAGTACAGCGCCGTCTTGTACTCGAGGAACGCCTCCGGGCCGACGTTCAGGGCCGCTCCCAGCGCGCTGAGCGCGTTCTTGGAGCCCTCGCCCGGGACGTTGTTGTCGATGAAGGTCGCGCCGACGAACTGGATCTTGTACTTGCCGTCCTTCACGTCCTTGTCGACGGTCGAGCCGACCGTCTGCTCGAACTGGGCGCAGGCCGGGCAGCGCGGGTCCTCGTACATGACGAGCGTCTTCTTCGCGCTGTCCTCGCCGAGGACGACGGTCGTGCCGTTCTCGCCCGAGGCGTTGGCCGGCTTGACGAGCTTGTCGTCCTTGACGGCCTCCCAGTAACCGGGCTTGTTCGCCTGGACGACCGCGTAGCCGATGCCGCCCGCCGCCGCCAGGACGCCGACGACCGACGCGGCGACGATGATCTGGCGCCTGACCTTGGCGCGCTTGGCCTCGCGTTCGCGTTCGGCGCGCAGGCGCTCTCGGGCCGCCGACTTCGCCGCCTGGCTGTTCCGCTTGCTCATTGGGTGCTCTCCATGCATGGGGACGCGCACACGTCGTGTGCGGGATACGTACGGGTGGGCCGTATTGCTCGGAGCGCGTTCACGCGACGGTGAACGCGGGCGAGCACGGCGGTCCACGCCGTCCCAGGGAGTGCACGAGGAGCAGGAGGCGGGCGGAGGCCGCCCGGTGCGCCGGGCGCGGCAGGCGCCGGGCCGGCGCGGTCAGCCGGACCGTCACCGCCGCGACCGCCAGCAGCAGCGGCCGGAACGTGGTCGCGCCCACCGCGCACAGCAGCTGGGCCAGCGCCCGCTCGCCCCGGCGCAGCCAGGCCGCGGCGGCGAGGCCCACACCGACGTGGGCGGCGAGCAGGAACCAGGCGGTGGCCGGGTCCGCGTGGGCGAGGAGCCCGCCGAGCCGGTCCGGGGCGGTGCCGGTGACCTGGGCCAGCGGGGTGCCGACCTGGGTGCCGTCGCCGCACAGCACGTCCCAGCCGACGGAGGCCAGCGGGCCCGCGACCGGGCCGCCCGCCCTGCCGTAGCAGACGTGCTGCCCGGTGGTGAGGATCGTGTCGGCGGCCAGCTCCAGCGGGATCAGCAGGGCGGCGATCCGCCCGAAGCTGCGCTCCCGGCCGGCCAGCGCGTACGCCAGGGCGAACACGGCGGCCGCCAGCAGGGCCACCGTGTTCAGCGGCAGGGGCGCCCGGGACAGCAGGACGTGCGACGCCGTGCTCAGCGTCACCACGAGTGACGTGAACAGCGCCGCGCGTAGCGCTCGCAGCTGGGTCCCGGAGATGTCCATAACGAAAGAAGAGTGTGGCACGAAGGGCTGTAAGGGACCCCTAAAGGCTGACGGTGAGGGGCCTCGGGCGGCCGGTGGGCGACCCTTTCGTCACAGACCCGGGATCCGGCCGTTGCGGAACAGGTCCACGAAGATCTGGTGGTCGGCACGCGCGCGTGCCCCGTACTCGTGGGCGAAGGAGACCAGCAGCCCGGCGAAGCCGTCCTCGTCGGCGGCGATCGCCGCGTCGATGGCGCGCTCGGTGGAGAACGGCACCAGCGACTCGCCGGAGGTGTCGTCCGCCGCCGCGTGCATCGCCGCGGTGGCCCGGCCGAGGTCCGCGACGACCGCCGCGATCTCCTCCGGGTCGTCGATGTCGCTCCAGTCCAGGTCCACGGCGTACGGCGAGACCTCCGCGACCAGCTGGCCCGCGCCGTCCAGCTCCGTCCAGCCGAGCCAGGGGTCGGCGTGCGCCTGGAGGGCGCGCTGGGAGATCACCGTGCGGTGGCCCTCGTGCTGGAAGTACCCGGCGATCGCCGGATCCGTGATGTGCCGGGAGACGGCCGGGGTCTGGGCCTGCTTGATGTAGATCACCACATCGTTCTCCAGGGCGTCGCTGTGGCCCTCCAGCAGGATGTTGTACGACGGCAGCCCCGCCGAGCCGATCCCGATGCCGCGCCGCCCCACGACGTCCTTCACGCGGTAGGAGTCGGGGCGGGCCAGCGAGGCGTCCGGCAGCGTCTCCAGATAGCCGTCGAAGGCCGCGAGCACCTTGTACCGGGTGGCCGCGTCCAGCTCGACGGAACCGCCGCCGGGGGCGAAGCGCCGCTCGAAGTCGCGGATCTCCGTCATGGAGTCCAGCAGCTCGAAGCGGGTCAGCGAGCGGGCGGCGCGCAGGGCGCCCAGCAGCGGGCCCTCGGCGCTGTCCAGCGTGAACGGCGGCACCTCGTCGCTCTTGGCGCCGGCCGCGAGGGCGTGGATTCGCGCGCGGTAGGCGTCCGCGTAGATCCGCACCAGCTCGGTGATCTGGTCGTCGCTGAGCGCCTTGGCGTAGCCGATGAGGGCGACCGAGGCGGCGAAGCGCTTGAGGTCCCAGGTGAACGGGCCGACGTAGGCCTCGTCGAAGTCGTTGACGTTGAAGACCAGCCGGCCGTTGGAGTCCATGTACGTGCCGAAGTTCTCCGCGTGCAGGTCGCCGTGGATCCACACGCGCGAGGTGCGCTCGTCCAGGTACGGGCCGCCCCGCTTCTCCGCGTCCAGGTCCTGGTAGAAGAGGCACGCCGTGCCCCGGTAGAACGCGAAGGCCGAGGCCGCCATCTTCCGGAACTTCACGCGGAACGCGGCCGGGTCGGCGGCCAGGAGCTCGCCGAAGGCGGTGTCGAAGACGGCGAGGATCTCGTCGCCGCGCTGCTCGTCGTTGAGCTGGGGGACCGACATCGCTGGGTGCCTCCTGGTGCGTGTGTACGACAGCGTTTCCGTCGTATCGAACGGGCGGGCCCGCCGGAAAGTGCCCGCGGGCCCTCGGTGTGAAGGTACGCGGGGGAGACCCGTAGGTGTCAGTCCCGAGGCATAGACTTCGACGCTGTCCCCGGAAGTGTCCGCCCGCCTGTCACCGAGTGTTTTCCATGGAGGCCACGTCGTGTCCAAGCCGCCGTTCACGCACCTGCACGTCCACACCCAGTACTCGCTGCTGGACGGTGCCGCGCGGCTGAAGGACATGTTCGACGCGTGCAACGAGATGGGCATGACCCATATCGCCATGTCCGACCACGGCAACCTCCACGGGGCGTACGACTTCTTCCACTCCGCGCAGAAGGCCGGGATCACCCCGATCATCGGGATCGAGGCGTATGTCGCCCCCGAGTCCCGGCGCAACAAGCGCAAGATCCAGTGGGGCCAGCCGCACCAGAAGCGGGACGACGTCTCCGGCTCCGGTGGTTACACCCACAAGACGATGTGGGCCGTGAACAGCACGGGGCTGCACAACCTCTTCCGTCTCTCCTCCGACGCCTACGCCGAGGGCTGGCTGCAGAAGTGGCCCCGGATGGACAAGGAGACCATCTCCCAGTGGTCCGAGGGGATCGTCGCCTCCACCGGCTGCCCCTCCGGAGAGGTGCAGACCCGGCTGCGGCTCGGCCAGTTCGACGAGGCGCTCAAGGCCGCCGCCGACTACCAGGACATCTTCGGCAAGGACCGGTACTTCCTGGAGCTGATGGACCACGGCATCGACATCGAGCACCGGGTCCGCGACGGCCTGCTGGAGATCGGCAGGAAGCTCGGCATCCCGCCGCTGGTCACCAACGACTCGCACTACACGTACGCGCACGAGGCGACCGCCCACGACGCCCTGCTGTGCATCCAGACCGGCAAGAACCTCTCCGACCCGGACCGCTTCAAGTTCGACGGCACCGGCTACTACCTGAAGTCCACGGACGAGATGTACGCCATCGACTCCTCGGACGCCTGGCAGGAGGGCTGCGCCAACACGCTGCTGGTCGCCGAGATGGTCGACACCACGGGCATGTTCGAGAAGCGCGACCTGATGCCCAAGTTCGACATCCCCGAGGGCTACACCGAGGTCACCTGGTTCAAGGAGGAGGTCCGCCGGGGCATGGAGCGCCGCTACCCCGGCGGCATCCCCGAGGACCGGCAGAGGCAGGCCGACTACGAGATGGACGTCATCATCTCGATGGGCTTCCCCGGCTACTTCCTCGTCGTGGCCGACTTCATCATGTGGGCGAAGAACAACGGCATCGCGGTCGGCCCCGGCCGAGGCTCCGCGGCCGGTTCGATCGTCGCCTACGCGATGGGCATCACCGACCTCGACCCCATCCCGCACGGCCTGATCTTCGAGCGGTTCCTCAACCCCGAGCGCATCTCCATGCCCGATGTCGACATCGACTTCGACGAGCGCCGGCGCGTCGAGGTGATCCGGTACGTGACGGAGAAGTACGGCGCCGACAAGGTCGCCATGATCGGCACCTACGGCACCATCAAGGCCAAGAACGCGATCAAGGACTCCGCGCGCGTGCTGGGCTACCCGTACGCGATGGGCGACCGCATCACCAAGGCCATGCCCGCCGACGTCCTCGGCAAGGGCATCCCGCTCTCCGGCATCACCGACCCGAACCACCCCCGGTACTCGGAGGCGGGCGAGGTCCGCGCGATGTACGAGAACGAACCGGACGTGAAGAAGGTCATCGACACCGCGCGCGGCGTGGAGGGCCTGGTCCGGCAGATGGGCGTGCACGCCGCCGGCGTGATCATGTCCAGCGAGACCATCACCGAGCACGTGCCCGTCTGGGTCCGGCACACCGACGGCGTGACCATCACGCAGTGGGACTACCCGAGCTGCGAGTCGCTCGGCCTGCTGAAGATGGACTTCCTCGGCCTGCGGAACCTGACGATCATGGACGACGCCGTGAAGATGGTGAAGTCCAACAAGGGGATCGACATCGATCTCCTGAGCCTCCCGCTGGACGACCCCACGACCTTCGAACTGCTCCAGCGCGGCGACACCCTCGGCGTCTTCCAGTTCGACGGCGGCCCCATGCGCTCCCTGCTGCGCCTGATGAAGCCGGACAACTTCGAAGACATCTCCGCCGTGTCGGCCCTGTACCGCCCGGGCCCCATGGGCATGAACTCCCACACGAACTACGCGCTGCGCAAGAACAAGCAGCAGGAGATCACGCCGATCCACCCGGAGCTGGAGGAGCCGCTGCGGGAGGTCCTGGACGTCACCCACGGCCTGATCGTCTACCAGGAGCAGGTGCAGAAGGCCGCCCAGATCATCGCCGGGTACTCGCTCGGCGAGGCCGACATCCTCCGCCGCGTGATGGGCAAGAAGAAGCCCGAGGAACTGGCGAAGAACTTCACGATCTTCCAGACCGGTGCCCGCAAGAACGGTTACAGCGACGAGGCGATCCAGGCCCTGTGGGACGTGCTGGTCCCGTTCGCGGGCTACGCGTTCAACAAGGCGCACTCGGCCGCGTACGGCCTGGTGTCGTACTGGACCGCCTACCTCAAGGCGAACCACCCGGCCGAGTACATGGCCGCGCTGCTCACGTCCGTCAAGGACGACAAGGACAAGTCGGCGATCTACCTCAACGAGTGCCGCCGCATGGGCATCCGCGTGCTCCCGCCGAACGTGAACGAGTCGGTGCACAACTTCGCCGCCCAGGGCGACGACGTGATCCTCTTCGGCCTCGAGGCCGTCCGCAACGTCGGCACCAACGTCGTCGAGTCCATCATCAAGAGCCGCAAGGCGAAGGGGAAGTACTCCTCCTTCCCCGACTACCTCGACAAGATCGACGCGGCCGCCTGCAACAAGCGGACCACCGAGTCGCTGATCAAGGCGGGCGCGTTCGACAGCCTCGGGCACACCCGCAAGGGCCTCACCGCCCACTTCGAGCCGATGATCGACAACGTGGTGGCGGTCAAGCGCAAGGAGGCCGAGGGCCAGTTCGACCTCTTCGGCGGGATGGGCGAGGAGCAGGGCGACGAACCGGGCTTCGGCCTCGACGTCACCTTCACCGACGACGAGTGGGACAAGACCTATCTGCTCGCCCAGGAGCGGGAGATGCTCGGTCTGTACGTCTCCGACCACCCGCTCTTCGGCCTGGAGCACGTGCTGTCCGACAAGGCCGACGCGGGCATCTCCCAGCTCACCGGCGGCGAGCACGCGGACGGCGCGGTCGTCACCATCGGCGGCATCATCTCGGGCCTGCAGCGCAAGATGACCAAGCAGGGCAACGCCTGGGCGATCGCCACGGTCGAGGACCTCGCGGGCTCCATCGAGTGCATGTTCTTCCCGGCGACCTACCAGCTCGTGTCCACCCAACTCGTCGAGGACGCGGTCGTGTTCGTCAAGGGCCGGCTCGACAAGCGCGAGGACGTGCCGCGGCTCGTCGCGATGGAGCTCCAGGTCCCCGACCTGTCCAACGCGGGCGCCAACGCGCCGGTGATCCTCACCATCCCGGCGATGAAGGTGACCCCGCCGATGGTCAGCCGGCTCGGCGAGATCCTCAGCCACCACAGGGGCGAGAGCGAGGTCCGCATCAAGCTCCAGGGCCCGACCAAGACGACGGTGCTGCGTCTCGACCGGCACCGGGTGAAGCCCGATCCGGCGCTGTTCGGCGATCTCAAGGTGCTGCTCGGCCCCTCCTGCCTGGCCGGCTGAGCGGTCACCCGCAGCCGTACGAAAGGGGCGCGTCCCGCACGGGACGCGCCCCTTCGTCGTGTCCGGGTCTCAACAACCCTTACGCAGATCTCAGTTGTGGCCGAAGCGCTTCTGCCGGCCCTTGCGGGCGATGTCGCCCGGGCTCGCCTGCGCGAGCGTGGGCTCCGACGGCGACTCCATCACCGTGGTCTCGCTCTGCCGGGCACCACGCGCGGACTGGGGCTGCTTACGGTCCTGCTTCTTGTTCTTGGCCATGGTGATCTGCCTCCTGTGGGGGATCTAGGGGCCAGGGCCGGGACCAGATTCACATAGGCTGACAAAGAGCGCATGTCGGATAATTACCCTGTGTAGTGGCGGTTGTCGGGGCGCCCGTATCGCCGAGGCACCGGCCCGATCCGCCGAAACGCCACGCCGAAGATCGAGTTCGGCCCGTTAACCCCCGTACGGTCGGGCAGACTCGAAGGAAGCCTGAAGCAAACCTCCCGGGAAGAGGGTGAGTCGTGTGGACCGCTGCATCGTCCTGGTGGACGCCGGGTATCTGCTGGGGGCCGCCGCCAGCCTGCTCGCCGGGGAACCCTCCCGGTCCCGGATCAGCGTCGACCACGCCGCCCTCATCCAGGCGTTGCGCCAACGCGCCGAGTCGGACACCCAGCAGCCCCTGCTGCGCATCTACTGGTTCGACGGTGCCCCCGACCGCGTCCCGCAGCCCGAACACCGCCGGCTGCGCGTGATGCCGCGGGTCACCGTCCGGCTGGGCGCCCTGACCCGCAGCGACGGCCGCTGGGCGCAGAAGGGCGTGGACGCCGCGATGCACGCCGAACTCACCGAACTCGCCCGCAACCGCGCCTGCTCCGACGTGGTGCTGGTCACCGGCGACGGGGACCTGCTGCCGGGCATGATGGCCGCCAAGGAGCACGGGGTCGCCGTCCACCTGTGGGCCGTGCAGGCCGCCGACGGCGACTACAACCAGTCCGAGGACCTGGTCGCCGAGGCGGACGAACGGCGGGTGCTCGACCGCGCCTGGATCACCCAGGCCGTACGCGCCAAGGAGTTCAACGGCGTGTGCGCGCCGGCGCCGGTGCCCCGTCCGGAGATCGCCGCGATCCTGTCCGCGCCCCTGCCGGACTCCGCACTCGGCGCGACGACCGAGCGCCCCTCCGAGGAGCCCGAGCACGGCCCGGCCGCCGACGCGGACACCCGCGCCCCCGATCGGGTCCCGGCGCCCAAGGGCGTCCCCACCCCGAAGGACCTCGCCGCCCTGCGCGCGCCCGGCGTCCAGACCGCCCAGCACCCGGCGAGCGCCACCCTGCGCTGGTCCTCGGACAGGGGCTGGGTCGACCGTCCCGGCGCCACGTCCGAACCGCCCGAGATCGCCTCCATGCCGACCCTCGCGCAGCTCACCACCGCCGAGCAGCGCTGGGCGGACCGCGAGGAGGACATCACGACGGTCGGCGGCGACCCGTACGAGGTCGGGCAGGTCTTCGCGCGCCGGTGGATGGGACGGCTGGGGGAGCAGGGGCACCTGCAGAAGCTGTCCTCGATGTACCCGCGCATCCCGCACCGGATCGACGGCGAGCTGCTGCGGTACGCGGCCCGCTTCGGGCTGCTCGCCCACAAGGACGACCAGATCGACGAGCACGACCGGTACGCGATCCGCGCCGGGTTCTGGCGCGAGATCGACGTACGGACGGCGGAACACGCGTCCGCCGGGGACTGAGCCCCGCCCCGCCGTGGCCCGCGCGCCCGGCGTGCCCGACGCGGCGGCGAACAGGCGATCGGCCGCGACCGGCCGCCCCGGGGACGGATCGGGCACCCGGACCCCGTACCCTCTTGCCTTGTGAGTACGCGCGCGGGACAGGCACTTCGGCACGGTGGTGACGTCGTGTGTGCCGTGCGCGGGCTGACCAAGACCTACCCGGCGGTCCGGGGGCGGCGCGGAGCGCCCGGCACCCCCGCGCTGCGGGCCACCGACGACGTCCGGCTCGACATCGCCCAGGGCGAGATCTTCGGGCTGCTCGGACCCAACGGAGCCGGCAAGACCACCCTCGTACGGCAGCTGACCGGGCTGATGCGGCCCGACTCCGGCAGCGTCGAGATCCTCGGGCACGACATCGTGCGCCACCCCGAGCGGGCCGCGCGGATCCTCGCCTACCTCGGCCAGGAGTCGTCGGCCCTGGACGAGCTGACCGTGTCCCTCGCCGCCGAGACCACCGGGCGGCTGCGCGGCCTGGACGTCCGGCGGGCCCGGGCCGAGCGGGACGCCGTCCTCGACGAACTGGGGCTCGCCCCGATCGCCGGCCGCCCCCTGAAGAAGCTCTCCGGAGGGCAGCGGCGGCTGGCCTGCTTCGCCGCCGCGCTGGTGGGGGAGCGGCCGCTGCTCGTCCTGGACGAGCCGACCACCGGCATGGACCCGGTGGCCCGGCGGGCCGTGTGGTCGGCCGTGGACCGCCGCCGGGCCGAACGGGGCACCACCGTGCTGCTCGTCACCCACAACGTCATCGAGGCCGAGACCGTCCTCGACCGGGTCGCCGTCCTCGACCGGGGCCGGGTCATCGCCTGCGACACACCGTCCGGCCTCAAGGAACGCGTCGCGGGCGAGGTCCGCGTCGAGCTGCTGTGGCGGGAGCGGGCGCCCCTGGAGGTGCCCGAGGTCGCCGCGCTCCGGGACCGCGCCCTCGAGTCCGGCCGCCGCTGGACCCTGCGGCTCGCCCCCGAGGAGGCCCGCACGGTGGTCGCCACCGTCACCGGCGGGGCCGCCTTCGCCGCGCTCGACGACTTCACGCTCGCCACGCCCAGCCTGGAGGACGTCTACCTGGCGCTGGGCGGTGCCGCGCGGAAGGGACTGGTGAAGGCGTGAGCACGCGGACCCCCGCATCCGTACAGGACGCCGTACGCGTCAGGGCCACCGTTGTCTCGATCCCCCGTGCGAAAGGGAGCAGCGCCACGTGAGTGTCGTACCCGCCGAGGTTCTGCCGGGTGGCGCCCTGGCCGCGGACGAGACGTCCGGCCGGGCCCCGGCCGAGCTCGGGCCGCGCGCACGGCTGGTGCCGTCGCTGTGCGCCGTGTACCGGGCCCAGCTGTCCCGGGCGCGGGTCGCGCGCATCCCGCTGCTGTTCGTGGCGACCTTCCAGTCGGTCGGCATCATGATCCTGATGCGCGGCGTCGTCGACGGCGGGACCGAGGCGCAGGCCGTGGTGGCCGGCTCGTCGGTGCTGGTCGTCGCCTTCGTCGCGCTGAACCTGCTCGCCCAGTACTTCGGGCAGCTGCGCGCCAGCGGCGGACTCGACCACTACGCCACGCTTCCCGTGCCGCCCGCGGCCGTGGTGCTCGGCGCGGCCGGCGCGTACGCCTCCTTCACGGTGCCGGGGACCGTGGTGACCGCGGTGTCCGGCTGCCTGCTGTTCGGTCTGCCGATGACCCATCTGTGGATCCTCGTCGCGGTGATCCCGCTCGCCGGAGCCGCGCTCGCCGGGCTCGGCGCCGCCCTCGGCCTGCTCGCGCCGCGCCCCGAGCTGGCCACGCTGCTCGGGCAGCTCGGGATGTCGGCGGCGCTGCTGCTGGGCGTCCTGCCCGCCGACCGGATGCCCGAGGTGGTCCGGTTCACCCGCGACCTGCTCCCCTCGACCTACGGCGTGGAGGCGTTCGCGCGGACCTTCGGGGAGCGGCCCTCCTGGGCGTTCGTCCTCGGTGACCTGGCCGTGTGCGCGGTGGTCGGCGTCGTCTCGCTGGCCGTCGCCACCTGGGCCTACCGCCGGGCGGCCGTCCGGTGACGCGCCCCACCCGGCGGCCTGGCACGATGGCAGGGTGACCGCTCCGCTGACTCCTCCCCCGCCGCCGCGTGACCCGTCCTCCCCCGGGGGGTGGGGGCCGCCCGCTGCCGGGTACACGGCCGCCGTGCCGCACGACGCCATATCCGACGCCGCCGGCGGCCCGCAGGGCTCGCCCGGCCCGTACGGCGCGCCGGGCTCGTACGGACAGGACGGTCCCGGCATGAAGACCGAACTGCGCGAGGGCGCCGTAATCACCGTGGTGGTCGCGCTCCTCGGCGCGCTGCTGGGGGTTCTGTGGTGGCGGCTGGCGCCCAGCGTGCCGCTCGTGGGGGACGTCGTCGACAACGGCTGGGTCGTGTACTTCAAGGACTCCGAGGGCGAGCAGGCCATCGGGGTGGACGGCACGTTCACGCTGCTCGCGCTCGCCTTCGGCCTGGTGAGCGCCGTGGCCGCGTTCCTGTGGCGGCGGCGCGGCGGTGTGCCGCTGGTGGTGGGGCTGGCCCTGGGCGGCTTCCTCGGGTCGCTGCTGGCCTGGCGGATCGGGGTCTGGCTCGGCCCCACGGATAACGTCATCGCCCACGCCAAGGCGGTGGGCAAGGGCGTCACCTTCTCGGCGCCGCTGCAGCTGGGCGCGAAGGGGGCCTGGCTGGCCTGGCCGCTCGCGGCCCTGGTGGTGCACCTCGGGCTGACGGCGCTGTTCGGCCCGCGGGAGCCGGACCCGTATCAGCAGCAGCCCCCGCAGGGGCAGGCGAAGGACGCCCACGGCACACCCGCGGCCTGAGGCCCAGGAGGTGGCCGGTCCCCCGAGCGTGGACCGTCACGTCACGCCGGGCGGTGTCCGTGGTTCGAACGGTCCTTCCTGATACGCCACTTCCGCTTGCGCGTCCTCTTCGGCACGTCTTCCGTACTCGGCGTACTCGACGTGCTCGACGTATGCGACCGAGGACGGCCCCGCTGCCGAGGGCTCACGCACGCCCGACGGGAGCGAGGACCGCGCCGGTGAGCGCCGCCAGGTCGCCGGGGGAGAGCTCGACCTCCAGGCCCCGGCGACCCGCCGAGACGCAGATGGTGTCGTGGTCCGAGGCGGAGGCGTCCAGGACCGTGGGCAGCTTCTTGCGCTGGCCCAGCGGGGAGATGCCGCCCCGCACATAGCCGGTCGTGCGCTCGGCGAGCGCCGGGTCCGCCATGGCGGCGCGCTTGCCGCCGACCGCCGCCGCCAGCGCCTTGAGGTCCAGCTGACCCGCCACCGGGACGACCGCGACGGTCAGGGCGCCGTCCACGTCCGCGACCAGCGTCTTGAAGACCCGGTCCGGTGAGACGCCCATCGCCTGCGCGGCCTCCTCGCCGTACGAGGGGTGCGCGGGGTCGTGCTCGTAGGAGTGGACGGTGTACGCGACACCGGCCGCGGTCAGCGCGACCGTGGCCGGCGTACCGCCCGGCTGCTGCTTCTTCGACTTCTTCGCCATCGGTGGCCGTTCCCCAGGGTGGTGCGTCAGTTGAGGCTGGTCGGTCCGCGGGTCAGGTCCGACGCCGGGAGCGAGGGCAGGGTACGGATGATCGAGGTCTCGGCGCGAAGGAGTTTCAGCTCGTCGCGCAGCCGGGACGCGGTGTCCGGGGCCTGGAGCAGCCGCTGCTTCGTCGGGGTGTCCAGCATCATGGCGGCGGCCACCAGATAGGACACGACCGACGGCTGCTCCGGCAGGTCGGCGGTGGTGGACACGGACCGCTCGCGGGCGCCGGCGAGACGTTTCTGGTACTGCCGGAAGGCCCGCAGCACGCCTTCCGCGAGAGCTCCCGCCTCGTCACCCGGCTCCTCCGTGAGCTCCTCCAGCTCGGCCGTCAGGAAAGGGCCGGAGGCGTCCACGGAGACGAGCCGCACCCGGGTCGTGCCCGTCGCCAGCACCTCGAACGTGCCGTCGGCCCGCTCGCGGATCGTCGCCGCGTCCGCGACGCACCCCACGGAGTGGAAGGCCTGGAGCGGGTCGGGCCCGAAGCCCGCGGCGGGGCCGCGCTCGGGCACGGCGGTGGGATCGGGCATCCCGGGGGCGCTCGCCGCCACCTCGTGGCCGTCGCGGATGGCGACCACGGCGAAGCGGCGCGGATCCTCCTCGGGGGTTTTCAGGAGCTCGCGCATCATGGCGCGGTACCGCTCCTCGAAGACGTTCAGCGGCAGGACGAGCCCGGGGAAGAGCACCGAGTTCAGGGGGAAGAGCGGAAGGCGGACGGTCACGGCGCCAAAGCCTAGTGGTCGCGCCGTCCGGCGCGTCCGGCGCGCCCACCTGGTGGATGTCCGGAGCGCTCCGGGGCCGTGACGGAGCCCACGTGCCGTCGGACCTGGTGGCGTACCTCCAGGAAGCGGCTCAGCGGATCCTCCGCGAACCGGCTCCACGGGTAGGACGTGGCGTACGGCCCGATCAGCCGCAGCTGGTCCAGGGCGTCGTCCCAGCGGCCGAGCTCGACCAGGACGTACGTGAGCTTGTTGCGCACCGCGGCCGGCCACGGGTCGGCCGCCGGGAACCGGGCCGACAGCGCGACCGCCCGGTCGGCCGCCGCGTGCAGCCGCTCCGGGGGCACACCGGGGCCGCACCCGTCGTGCAGGTAGGCGAGCGCCGCCCGGGCGGGCAGCGCCTGGACGAGGGAGTCGGCGGGGGAGTCCTGGGCGGCCCGGTCGGCGAAGTCCAGGCACTCCCGGTGGGAGCCGTGCCAGGAGGAGGCCAGATAGCGCAGGGCGGCGACATGGCAGCCGTAGTGCAGCGGCGCGCGGCGCAGGGCCGCCTCCCACAGCTCCCCGAAGTAGGTGTGCCCGGCGCGGGAGCCGCGCGCGTGGTCCAGGGCGAGCCGCCAGGGCACCGGGTCGCGGTCGTCGGCCCGGGCGGCGGCGGTGATCAGCGGACTCACGCCGCGCAGCAGCTCGGCCCGGGCCGGGGACCGCCAGGCGTGGTCCACGGCGAGCTGGGCGCGCAGCAGCAGGACGTCCGGGTCGTCCGGCGCGGCCGCGTACCAGTCCTGCACCCACTCCGGCCGGGAGCGGGCGAAGGCGGCCAGACGCAGGACGTACCGGTCGCGGTCCTCCCACCGCCGGTGCGCGCGGGTGGCGGCGAGCAGGTCCGCCGCGGTGCGGTGGGATCCCTGCCCGGCCGCGACCAGCGCGGGGCCGAGGCGGTCGTCGGGCGCGTCGAGGAGCACCTCGTCGTCGGCGGGGAGCCCGGCGGCGGGGTGCTGCGCTGAGGGCCTGGGCGTCCGTGACGCCCGGCCGAACGGAAGCGGCAGAGCCAT
Organism: Streptomyces sp. NPDC056628; assembly: GCF_042792555.1. Lineage (NCBI taxonomy): Bacteria > Bacillati > Actinomycetota > Actinomycetes > Kitasatosporales > Streptomycetaceae > Streptomyces > Streptomyces sp. NPDC056628. The sequence continues at coordinate 130,440 of NZ_JBHTWG010000008.1, read as the reverse complement.
GGTGTCGACCATTGAAAGTCCGCAGCTCACGCCCGCGCCAGAGGGAACGGCCAAGACGGCGAAAGTTGTATCCCGGCAGGTCAAGAACCGGTAAAGGTCAAGTGTTCAACAACAGTCGGACATCCATGAAATCAGCTCATCGGTCACACAAATCCCCACATCACTCAGAGCCCCGCCCAGGCCTCAGTTGCGGCGCAGCGTCCGGGTCGCCCCCGCCGCCACGGTCGTCGCGAGGATCCAGCCCAGCAGGATCATCGCCGCAGCCAGCCACTGCCAGACGCCCCTGAGCTGCCAGAACCCCACCTGCCCCAGATCGATCACCGGCAGCAGCAGGTCCAGCGCGAACAGCGTCGGGTTCCATGCCGGGTGCTCGCCGCCCTTGAGCGGCGGATGGTCGGCGTACCCGAAGGCCACCGAGCCCGCCGCCCACAGGATCGCCATCCACACCGCGGCCCGTCCGGGCCGATAACCGTAGGCGACCATCCAGTCCTGGACGTACCCCCACAGCTTCCCGGCGGGCGGCAGCGTCTCGCGCCGCCGGCGCTGCTTGGCGAGCAGCACCTCGCGCGCGTCCTCGTCCTCCCCGCCCGCCCGCAGCACGGAGGCCAGCAGCTCGTACGGCTCCGGGTTGTACTCGGCGGTCGCGGCGGCCACCCACTCCAGCCGCCGCTCCAGCGGGAACGGGCCGCGCGGCACCAGGTTCTCGTAGCCGAAGCCGCCCATGTGCAGCAGCCCCGGCCCCGGCCAGGCGTCCGCCCGGTCCATCAGGTTGACCACCCGCGCCCCCGACAGCACCACCCGGCCGCGCTCCATCCGCTCCCCGAGGAAGCGCAGCTCCGGCGTCTGGATGCGGCGCATCGACAGCTCCTGCTCGTCCGTGAAGACGAACCGGGCCCGCTCCAGGTCGACCGCGTCCCCGAACCGCCCGTCGTCCAGCCGCACCCCGCCCCGGCACTCGAACCGCTGCACCCGCGTCCCGCGCGCGGGGGTGCGCCCGCTCAGCAGCGGACTGCCGATCCCCGCCGGGGTCAGGTACAGGGTCCGCCCGACGGTCAGCTGCGGCGCGTTCAGCGCGAGCCGGGTGTACGGGTTGACCAGCCGCGCCCCGCGCAGGCTCAGCGACACGCCGATGCTCGCGCCGCGCAGACTCAGCTCGCCGTGCGACTCCAGCATCTCCGCCTGGAGGTCCTGGCCGACGCTCATGCCGTCCCCGGCGATCGAACGGCCGCTGCGGTCCCGGTACACCACCGCCTGGCTGAGCAGCAGATCCGTGCCTATGTGCGCGTCCGTGATCCGCACCCCGTTGTGGAAGCGGCAGCGCGGCAGATGCAGATCGCCCTCGGTGTGCACCCGCGCCGCCTCCAGGCGCGGCACCGAGCAGTCCACCAGCCGCAGCGTGGTGAACCGGGCCTCCGGCAGCAGGACCTCCCGCTCGAAGCGGCAGCCCCGCATCTCGACGTACGGGTGCACGGTGCCGCCCGCCAGGTCCAGTGCGCCGCTGACCTGCACCCCCACCAGCTTCAGCGAGGAGACCCGGCCCGCCAGCGCCCGCGGCCCGTCCAGCAGCAGCCAGCACACGATGCGGGCCCGCACGGTCCGCTCCTCGCCCCAGGGGTGCCCGCCGTGCGGATCGTCGACGACCGTGTCGCCGCTGCTCAGGTCGTACACGCTGCCGTTGCGGAACGCCTGCCACATCCCGGCCTCGGCGGCGGTCAGATCGTCCGGCAGGTCCCCGTCCCGGATGCCGGCCCCCTCGGTCACGTCCTTCTCATCCTCCTCGGCTACTCGCGAGTCGGTGGCCCCGTACCACCGTCATGCCCGCTGAGTGACGCCCCGAACGCAAGACGTGAAGGGGATCTTCCGGGTTCCCGGGACACTCTGTATCAGCCATTGATACGCGTCCACGGGGCCGGACGCGGGTCTGAGAGAATTGGGTACGTGATCTCCCGAATCGATCTGCGCGGCGACGCCCTTCCCGAGGGCCCCGCCCTGCGCGACCTGCTGCCCCGAGCCGACTTCGACGTGGCGGCCGCCCTGGAGAAGGTGCGTCCGATCTGCGAGGCCGTGCATCATCGGGGCGACGCGGCGCTGATCGACTTCGCCGAGAAGTTCGACGGAGTCCGGCTCGACCAGGTGCGGGTCCCCGCGGAGGCCCTCGACAAGGCCCTCGCGGAGCTCGACCCGGCCGTGCGCGCGGCCCTGGAGGAGTCCATCCGCCGCGCCCGGCTCGTCCACCGCGAGCAGCGCCGCACCGCGCACACCACCCAGGTCGTCCCCGGCGGCTCGGTCACCGAGAAATGGGTGCCCGTCGACCGCGTCGGCCTGTACGCGCCCGGCGGCCGCTCGGTCTACCCGTCCTCCGTGATCATGAACGCCGTCCCGGCCCAGGAGGCCGGCGTCGAGTCGATCGCGCTCGCCTCACCGGCCCAGGCCGAGTTCGGCGGGCTGCCGCACCCCACGATCCTCGCCGCCTGCGCGCTGCTCGGCGTCGACGAGGTGTACGCGGCCGGCGGCGCCACCGCCGTCGCGATGTTCGCGCACGGCACCGAGTCCTGCCCGCCCGCGAAGATGGTCACCGGCCCCGGCAACATCTGGGTCGCCGCCGCCAAGCGCTACTTCACCGGCAGGATCGGCATCGACGCCGAGGCCGGCCCCACCGAGATCGCGATCCTCGCGGACTCCACGGCCGACCCGGTGCACGTCGCCTCCGACCTGATCAGCCAGGCCGAGCACGACCCGCTGGCCGCCGCCGTCCTCGTCACCGACTCCGTGGAGCTCGCGGACGCGGTGGAGAAGGAACTGGAGCCGCAGGTCGCGGCCACCAAGCACATCGACGACCGGATCGTGCCGGCCCTGAAGGGCAAGCAGTCCGCCATCGTCCTCGTCGACGGCGTCGACGAGGGCCTGCGGGTCGTCGACGCGTACGGCGCCGAGCACCTGGAGATCCAGACCGCCGACGCCGCGGCCGTCGCGGACCGCGTGCGCAACGCCGGCGCGATCTTCATCGGCCCCTGGGCGCCGGTCTCCCTCGGCGACTACGCGGCCGGTTCCAACCACGTCCTGCCCACCGGCGGCTGCGCCTGCCACTCCTCGGGCCTGTCCGTCCAGTCCTTCCTGCGGGGCATCCACATCGTGGACTACACGCGCGACGCGCTCGCCGAGGTCGCGCACCACGTCGTCACCCTGGCGGAGGCGGAGGACCTGCCGGCACACGGCGCGGCGGTCAAGGCACGGTTCGGCTGGAAGGTACCCGAGAGCAAGTGACCGACATCGACGACCTGCCCGTACGGGACGAGCTGCGCGGCAAGTCCCCCTACGGAGCGCCCCAGCTGGACGTCCCCGTACGGCTCAACACCAACGAGAACCCCTACCCGCTGCCCGAGGCGCTGGTCGAGCGGATCATCGAGCGCGTCCGCGAGGCCGCCCGCGACCTCAACCGCTACCCCGACCGGGACGCCGTCGAGCTGCGCACCCGGCTCGCCGCCTACCTCAGCGACACCTCCGGCCACCCGGTGGGCCTCGCCAACGTCTGGGCGGCCAACGGCTCCAACGAGGTCATCCAGCAACTGCTGCAGACCTTCGGCGGACCCGGCCGCACCGCGATCGGCTTCGAGCCGTCGTACTCGATGCACACGCTCATCGCGCGCGGCACCGGCACCGGCTGGATCTCCGGGCCGCGCAACGAGGACTTCACCATCGACCTCGCCGCCGCCGGGAAGGCCATCGCCGAGCACCGGCCCGACGTCGTCTTCATCACCACCCCCAACAACCCCACCGGCAACGCGGTCCCGCGCGAGACCGTCCTCGCCCTGTACGAGGCCGCGCAGGCGGCGAAGCCGTCGATGGTCGTGGTCGACGAGGCGTACGTCGAGTTCAGCCACGGCGACTCGCTGCTGCCGCTGATCGAGGGCCGGCCCCACCTGGTCGTGTCCCGGACCATGTCCAAGGCGTTCGGCGCCGCCGGCCTGCGCCTCGGCTACCTCGCCGCCGACCCCGCCGTGGTCGACGCCGTCCAGCTCGTCCGCCTGCCGTACCACCTGTCGGCCGTCACTCAGGCGACCGCCCTGGCCGCCCTGGAACACACCGGCACGCTGCTGAAGTACGTCGAGCAGCTGAAGGCCGAGCGCGACCGGCTGGTGACCGAACTGCTCGCCATCGGCTACGAGGTCACCGCCTCGGACGCCAACTTCGTGCAGTTCGGACGCTTCGACGACGCGCACGCCGTCTGGCGGCAGATCCTCGACCGGGGCGTCCTGGTCCGGGACAACGGCGTGCCCGGCTGGCTGCGGGTCACCGCCGGCACCCCCGAAGAGAACGACGCGTTCCTCGACGCGGTCCGTGAAATGAAGAAGGAGCAGAGCTCATGAGCCGCGTAGGACGCGTGGAGCGGGTGACGAAGGAGACCTCGGTCCTCGTCGAGATCGACCTCGACGGGTCCGGCAAGGTCGACGTGGCGACCGGCGTCGGCTTCTACGACCACATGCTCGACCAGCTCGGCCGCCACGGCCTGTTCGACCTCACGGTCAAGACCGAGGGCGACCTGCACATCGACTCCCACCACACCATCGAGGACACCGCCCTCGCGCTGGGCGCCGCCTTCAAACAGGCCCTCGGCGACAAGGTGGGCATCTACCGCTTCGGCAACTGCACGGTCCCGCTGGACGAGTCCCTCGCCCAGGTCACCGTCGACCTCTCCGGCCGTCCCTACCTCGTGCACACCGAGCCCGAGAACATGGCGCCGATGATCGGCGAGTACGACACCACGATGACCCGGCACATCCTGGAGTCGTTCGTCGCGCAGGCCCAGATCGCGCTGCACGTGCACGTGCCCTACGGACGCAACGCCCACCACATCGTGGAGTGCCAGTTCAAGGCCCTCGCCCGCGCCCTGCGCTACGCCTCCGAGCGCGACCCGCGCGCGGCCGGCATCCTGCCGTCGACGAAGGGCGCGCTGTAACCCCATGAACGGGCTGTCCACCGTCCTGATCGTCGTCGGCCTCTTCCTGGTCGGCGGCATCATCTCCTTCGCCAAGCAGCAGATGCCCAAGAGCCTCATCGTGCTGCTCTCCGTCAGTGCCGCGCTGTGCCTCGTCGCCGGCGTCTTGAGGCTGGAGGTGTGGAATTGACCACCAAGAGCGTCGTGGTCTTCGACTACGGCTTCGGCAACGTACGCTCCGCCGAGCGGGCCCTCGCCCGCGCCGGGGCCGACGTCGAGATCACCCGTGACTTCGACAAGGCCATGAACGCCGACGGGCTGCTCGTGCCCGGCGTCGGCGCCTTCGCCGCCTGCATGCAGGGCCTCACCGACGCCCGCGGCGACTGGATCATCGACCGGCGGCTGTCCGGCGAACGCCCCGTCATGGGCATCTGCGTCGGCATGCAGATCCTCTTCGCGCGCGGCATCGAGCACGGCGTCGAGGCGGAGGGCCTGGGCGAATGGCCGGGCTCGGTCGAGCCGCTGCAGGCCGACATCGTGCCCCACATGGGCTGGAACACCGTCGAGGCGGCCGGCGGCAGCGAGCTCTTCGCCGGCCTGGACGCCGACGCGCGCTTCTACTTCGTGCACTCCTACGCCGTGCACGAGTGGAGCTTCCAGACCGAGAACGCGCTGATGACCGCCCCCAAGGTCACCTGGTCGACGCACGGCAGGCCGTTCGTGGCCGCCGTGGAGAACGGCGCACTGTGGGCCACCCAGTTCCACCCCGAGAAGTCCGGCGACGCCGGCGCGCAGCTGCTCACCAACTGGATCGGAAGCCTGTAGAGACATGGCCAAGCTCGAACTCCTCCCCGCCGTCGACGTCCGCGACGGCCAGGCCGTCCGCCTCGTGCACGGCGAGTCCGGCACCGAGACCTCCTACGGCTCCCCGCTGGAGGCCGCCCTCGCCTGGCAGCGGTCCGGCGCCGAGTGGCTGCACCTGGTCGACCTGGACGCCGCGTTCGGCACCGGCGACAACCGCGAGCTGATCGCGGAGGTCGCGAAGGCCATGGACATCAAGGTCGAGCTGTCCGGCGGCATCCGCGACGACGCCTCCCTCGCCGCCGCGCTCGCCACCGGCTGCACCCGCGTCAACCTCGGCACGGCCGCCCTGGAGAGCCCCGAGTGGGTCGCCAAGGTGATAGCCGAGCACGGCGACAAGATCGCCGTCGGCCTGGACGTGCGCGGCACCACCCTGCGCGGTCGCGGCTGGACCCGCGACGGCGGTGACCTCTACGAGACGCTGGAGCGCCTCGACCAGGAGGGCTGCGCGCGGTACGTCGTCACCGACATCGCCAAGGACGGCACCCTCCAGGGCCCCAACCTGGAACTGCTGAAGAACGTCTGCGCGGTCACGGACCGCCCCGTCGTCGCCTCCGGCGGCGTGTCCTCGCTGGACGACCTGCGGGCCATCGCCGAGCTCGTTCCGCTCGGCGTCGAGGGCTCCATCGTCGGCAAGGCCCTGTACGCGAAGGCGTTCACGCTGGAGGAGGCCCTGGAGGCAGTGGCGTCATGACGTCCGAACCCGTGCGGCGCGTGCGGAGCGAAAGCCCCTGGGAGGAGTCCTTCGGGTTCGCACGCGCCGTCGCGGCCGGCGACCGCGTCCTGGTGGGCGGCACCACCGCCTTCCGGGGACCGACGCTGTACGGGGAGGGCGACCCGTACGAGCAGGCCAAGGTGGCCTTCGCCGGCGCGCTGGAGGCGATCGCCGCGTTCGGCCTCGGTCCGGAGTCGGTCGTCCGCACCCGGATGTACCTGAGCCACCAGCGGGACGTGGACGAGGTGGGCCGCGCCCACAAGGAGATCTTCGACCCGGTGCGCCCCATCACGACCCTGCTCGTCGTGGAGGGGTTCGTCGACCCCCGCATCCTGGTCGAAGTAGAGCTAGAGGCATACAGAGGAGCCGTGGATCAATGACCCTGGCGGTCCGAGTCATCCCCTGCCTGGACGTGGACAACGGCCGGGTCGTCAAGGGCGTCAACTTCCAGAACCTGCGCGACGCGGGCGACCCCGTCGAGATGGCCAAGGTGTACGACGCCGAGGGCGCCGACGAGCTGACGTTCCTGGACATCACCGCCTCCTCGGGCAACCGGGAGACGACGTACGACGTGGTGCGCCGCACCGCCGAGCAGGTGTTCATCCCGCTGACCGTCGGCGGCGGCGTCCGCACCGCGGAGGACGTGGACAGGCTGCTGCGCGCCGGAGCCGACAAGGTCGGCGTCAACACGGCGGCCATCGCCCGCCCGGACCTCATCCGGGAGATCGCCGAACGCTTCGGCCGCCAGGTGCTCGTCCTCTCCGTCGACGCGCGCCGCACCCCCGAGGGCACCTTCGAGGTCACCACCCACGGCGGCCGTGAGGGAACCGGCATCGACGCCGTGGAGTGGGCGCACCGCGCGGCCGAGCTGGGCGCCGGCGAGATCCTGCTGAACTCGATGGACGCGGACGGCACCAAGGACGGCTACGACCTGCAGATGATCCGGGCCGTGCGCAAGCACGTGACGATCCCGGTGATCGCCTCCGGCGGCGCCGGCAAGCTCGCCGACTTCACCCCCGCCGTCGAGGCGGGCGCCGACGCGGTGCTGGCGGCATCGGTGTTCCACTTCGGCGACCTCAGGATCGGCCAGGTCAAGGACGCGCTGCGAGGCGCCGGGCACCCGGTGCGCTGACCCGGCCTGATCGACAGGACACCCCTCAGATCCCGAGCTGCTTCGTCTCGTACAGCTTGGCGATCGCGTCCTTGTCGCCGTCCAGCTCGACCTTCGCGGCGCTCTGCCGGCCGTAGGCGAAGAGCAGCAGCTCCGAGGGGTCGCCGGTCACCGTGACCACCGGGGTGCCGCGGTGGGCGACCACCGTCTGGCCGTCGGGGCGGCGCAGCACCAGGCCCGTGGGGGCGCCCCGGCCCATCAGGCGGGCGACGCGCTCCAGGCGGGACCACAGCGTGTCCTGGAAGACCGGGTCCAGCTCGCGCGGCGTCCAGTCCGGCTGCGCCCGGCGCACGTCCTCCGTGTGGATGTAGAACTCGATGGTGTTCCACGCCTCGTCGATCTGCTTGAGCTGGAAGGGCGAGAAGCGCGGCGGGCCGGTCCGGATGAGCTGGAGCAGCTCCTCGTACGGCTTCGCCGCGAACTCCTCCATCGCCTTGTCCACGCGTGGCCCCAGCTGCTTGATCAGCAGGGCGGCGGCCGCGTCGGGCCGGCGCTCGCGCACCACCACGTGCGCCGCGAGATCACGGGTCAGCCAGCCCTCGCAGAGCGTCGGGGCCTCGGGGCCCTCGGCCTCCAAGAGGTCGGCGAGGAGGAGTCGTTCACGCTGTGCGAAGGTCGACATACTGTCAGCCTACGACCACGTACCGGGTCCGCCCAGTGGACGCCGCCCGGAACAGCCGGTGGCGCGCGGCACAATGGCAGACATGACCACGAGCACGCCCCGCACGCCCAGTGGGCTGGACCCCGAGATCGCCGCACGCCTCAAGCGCAGCGCGGACGGGCTCCTGCCCGCCATCGCCCAGCAGTACGACACCCGCGAGGTGCTGATGCTCGGCTGGATGGACGACGAGGCGCTGCATCGCACGCTGACCACCGGCCGCTGCACCTACTGGTCGCGCAGCCGCCGGGAGTACTGGGTCAAGGGCGACACCTCGGGTCACGTCCAATGGGTGAAGTCGGTCGCCCTGGACTGCGACGCCGACACGCTCCTCGTCCAGGTCGACCAGGTCGGCGCCGCCTGCCACACCGGCGCCCGGACGTGCTTCGACGCGGACGTGCTCGTCGGCGACGCCGGTTCCGGCGCGGCCGCCGCGGATCAGTAGGGTCGGCGGCCATGGACCTCGAGACGTTCCGCAAGCTGGCCACCGACCGGCGGGTCATCCCGGTCACCCGCAAGCTCCTCGCCGACGGCGACACCCCCGTCGCGCTCTACCGCAAGCTGGCCGCCGAACGCCCCGGCACCTTCCTGCTGGAGTCCGCGGAGAACGGCCGCTCCTGGTCCCGGTACTCCTTCGTGGGCGTGCGCTCCGCGGCCACGCTCACCGAGCGCGACGGCCACACCCACTGGCTCGGCACCCCGCCGGTCGGCGTCCCCGTGGACGGCGACCCGCTCGCCGCCCTGCGCGCCACCGTCGAGACCCTGCACACCCCTCACCAGGAGGGCCTGCCGCCCTTCACCGGCGGCATGGTCGGCTACCTCGGCTACGACATCGTGCGCCGCCTGGAGAAGCTCGGCCCCGGCGGACGCGACGACCTGCGGCTGCCCGAGCTGACCATGCTGCTCACCAGCGACCTCGCCGTCATGGACCACTGGGAGGGCTCGGTCCTGCTGATCGCCAACGCGATCAACCACAACGACCTCGACACCGGCGTCGACGAGGCGTACGCCGACGCCGTCGCCCGCCTGGACGCCATGCAGGCGGACCTCATCCGCCCGGTCGCCCAGCCGCCCGCCGTCCTGCCGCCCTCGGAGCTGCCCGAGTACACCGCGCTGTGGGGCGGCGAGGACTTCCAGGCCGCCGTCGAGGACATCAAGGAGCGCATCCGGGCCGGCGAGGCGTTCCAGGTCGTCCCCTCCCAGCGCTTCGAGACGCCGTGCACCGCGAGCGCCCTGGACGTGTACCGGGTGCTCCGGGCGACCAACCCGTCGCCGTACATGTACCTGTTCCGCTTCGACGGGTTCGACGTCGTCGGCTCCTCGCCGGAAGCCCTCGTCAAGGTCGAGGACGGCCGGGCCATGGTGCACCCGATCGCCGGGACCCGGTGGCGGGGGGCGACCCCGCAGGAGGACCAGGCCCTCGCCGACGAGCTGCTCGCCGACCCCAAGGAGCGCGCCGAGCACCTGATGCTGGTCGACCTGGGGCGCAACGACCTCGGACGGGTCTGCGAGCCCGGTTCCGTCGAGGTCGTCGACTTCATGTCCGTCGAGCGCTACTCCCACGTCATGCACATCGTCTCGACGGTCACCGGTCGCGTCGCGCCGGGCCGCACCGCCTTCGACGTGCTGACGGCCTGCTTCCCGGCCGGCACCCTCTCCGGTGCGCCCAAGCCCCGCGCGATGCAGATCATCGACGAACTCGAACCGTCCCGGCGCGGCCTGTACGGCGGCTGCGTCGGCTACCTCGACTTCGCCGGCGACTCCGACACCGCCATCGCCATCCGCACGGCCCTGCTGCGCGACGGCACCGCCTACGTCCAGGCCGGCGCGGGCATCGTCGCCGACTCCGACCCCGTCGCCGAGGACACCGAGTGCCGCAACAAGGCGGCCGCCGTCCTGCGCGCCGTGCACACCGCGAACCGGCTGTCCTGAGCCCCCGGGCGGCCACGTGGCGTCAGTCACCCGAACCCCGGGTCCCCGCCCGGGCGGGGTTCGGGTGATAGTGGAGTACGTGACTGCTGTTCCTCACTCCCGTTCCGAAGCCCCGGGCTCCGCCCGCGCGGGCCGTCTGAGTCTGGCCCTCGCCCTGCTGAGCGGGGCGCTCGGCGCGGCCGTGGCCCTGCTCGCCACCCGGCAGCGCTGGTCGGAGGGCACCGCCGCGGTGGCGGGCGGCTCCTTCCCCCTCACCGCAAAGGGCAGCGACGTCACCGGCGTGCCCGCGGCCCTGGCGATAGTCGGGCTGGCCGCGCTCGTCGCCGTCTTCGCCGTGCGCCGGGCCGGCCGCGTCCTGGTCGCCGCCCTGCTCGCGCTCTCCGGCGCCGGTACCGTCGTCGCCGCCCTGCTGGGCGCCTCGGACAGCTCCGCGCTGGACGAGCAGGCCGCCCGGGCCTCCGGCGACACCGCCGCCACCGTCGAGTCCCTCACCCACACCGCCTGGCCGTACGCCGCCGCGGCCGGCGGCGCCCTGATCCTGCTGGCCGGACTCCTGGCCCTGCGCTACGGCCGGATCTGGCCCGGCATGTCCGGCCGCTACGAGCGGAACGGCGCACCGCGCCCGCGCCCCACGGCCCGCCCCGCCGACCCCGACCGTCCCGAGGAGATCTGGAAGGCTCTCGACCGGGGCGAGGACCCCACCGGAGCCTGACGTCCGCCGCCGCGACCCCCGATGACCGCACGCGCGCGCGTGCGGGACAATGACGGGGAGCGACCGGCTCACCCCACGTACGACACGTACACGGCAACGAGGAGCAAGCAATGGCGGGCAACAGCCACGGTCACACTTTGGCCGCCTGGACCGGTGTCACGATCGCCTTCATCGGGTTCTGCGTGGCGGGCGCCTTCATGGTGATGGCCCAGCCGGCGGGTTTCTGGGCCGGTATGGGCATCGTGGTCCTCGGCGGTATCGTCGGCTGGCTCATGAGCTCCATGGGGCTGGGCCAGCCCAAGGACGCCCACGAGCCGTACCTCACCACGGAGGAGCGCCAGGCGGCCGGCGCCAAGGGCTGAGCACCGCGTGACGCACCGAGGGGCGACCCCGCACCGATGGAGTGCCCGGGGGCGCCCCTCACGCCTGTCCGGGGCACAATGCTCGACGTGGACACCGACAGCCGCAGGACGCCGGCGACCGGCGCGGCCGCCCTCGCCCGCCGCGTGGCCGTCCCGGCGGGCGTGCTCGCGGCCGTCGCCGGGGCCTTCGCGTACGTCGGCGCGGTCGACCCCGGTCAACCGGGCCACTACCCCGCCTGCCCCCTCCTGCAGTACACCGGGATCTTCTGCCCGGGCTGCGGCGGGCTGCGCAGCGCGCACGCCGTCGTGCACGGCGACCTCGCGGCGGCGCTCCAGGACAACGCGCTCGCGGTGGCCGGCTACGCGCTCTTCGCCGTGCTGTGGACCGTCTGGGTGATCCGTTCCGTACGGGGCCGCCCGCTGCGGATCGACCTCGCGCCGGCGCACCTGTGGGCGGTGGGCGCCCTGACCCTGGTGTTCACCGTTGTCCGGAACTCGCCGTTCGGTGGCCTGCTGCACCCTTGAACAACCGGTGGACGTCCAGGTACTGGGACCGGCGTCAACCGGATGCGGGGCCTCGGCCCGCCTCCGGATACCATCGCAGTGACCATCGGTTTTGAACCGCTTTCTCAGCCAACCGTCTGGAAGGGGGCCGCTCGCGTGAGTGTGCTCGACGAGATCATCGACGGAGTCCGTGCCGACCTCGCGGAGCGGCAGGCGCGCGTCAGCCTCGACGAGCTCAAGGAGCGCGCGGCGAAGGCCCCCGCGGCCAAGGACGGTGTCGCGGCGCTCCGCGGCGACGGCGTCAAGGTCATCTGCGAGGTCAAGCGCTCCAGCCCGTCCAAGGGCGCGCTGGCCGCGATCGCCGACCCGGCCGGGCTCGCCGCGGACTACGAGGCGGGCGGCGCGGCCGTCATCTCCGTCCTCACCGAGCAGCGCCGCTTCGGCGGCTCGCTGGCCGACCTGGAGGCCGTCCGCGCCCGCGTGGACATCCCGGTCCTGCGCAAGGACTTCATCGTCACCTCGTACCAGCTGTGGGAGGCCCGCGCGTACGGCGCCGACCTCGCCCTGCTGATCGTCGCGGCCCTCGACCAGTCCGCCCTGGAGTCCCTCATCGAGCGCGCCGCGTCCATCGGGCTCACCCCGCTCGTCGAGGTGCACGACGAGGACGAGGTCGACCGCGCGGTCGACGCCGGCGCCAAGATCATCGGTGTCAACGCCCGGAACCTGAAGACCCTGGAGGTCGACCGGGGCACCTTCGAGCGTCTCGCGCCCGAGATCCCGGACACCCTCGTCAAGGTCGCCGAGTCCGGCGTCCGCGGCCCGCACGACCTCATCGCGTACGCCAACGCCGGCGCCGACGCGGTCCTGGTCGGCGAGTCCCTGGTCACCGGCAAGGACCCGAAGACCGCGGTCTCCGACCTGGTGGCGGCGGGCGAGCACCCGGCACTGCGGCACGGCCGTGGCTGAGCCCCGATAGGATCCCCCCGATGACGCCCACGACCACCACCACGGACCGGTACGCCCGCCTCGCGCGCGGCTGCCGCCCCCGTGGCTGCCGCGCGCCCGCCCGCCGGGTCCACGGCCGTCGTGTGCGCTACGTCATCGGAGACGAGCCCGGGCAGGTCAACGGCCGCCGATGGCAGCGCCCCGTCAGGGGCGCGGGGCTCCCTTCGACGTGCGGCCACCGCCGCGCGGGCGCGACCGGCCACGATGGCGTCGCGGTCGACTGACCATCCCCGCCCCCACGGCGATCAGTGCTGTTCACACACCACTCACCGTGAGGTTTCCGCATGCCCAGCGACTTCTTCATCCCCGACCCGGAGGGTCAGGTCCCCAGCCCCGAGGGCTACTTCGGCGCGTTCGGCGGCAAGTTCATCCCGGAGGCCCTCGTCGCCGCCGTGGACGAGGTGGCCGTCGAGTACGACAAGGCCAAGCACGACCCCGAGTTCGCCCGTGAGCTCGACGACCTGCTGGTGAACTACACCGGCCGCCCCAGCGCGCTGACCGAGGTCCCGCGGTTCGCCGCGGAGGCGGGCGGCGCCCGCGTCTTCCTCAAGCGCGAGGACCTCAACCACACCGGCTCGCACAAGATCAACAACGTGCTGGGCCAGGCCCTGCTCACCAGGCGCATGGGCAAGACCCGGGTCATCGCCGAGACCGGCGCGGGCCAGCACGGCGTCGCGACCGCGACGGCCTGCGCCCTGTTCGGCCTCGACTGCACGATCTACATGGGTGAGATCGACACCCAGCGCCAGGCGCTCAACGTGGCCCGGATGCGCATGCTCGGCGCCGAGGTCATCGCCGTGAAGTCCGGCAGCCGCACCCTCAAGGACGCCATCAACGAGGCGTTCCGCGACTGGGTCGCCAACGTCGACCGCACCCACTACCTGTTCGGCACCGTCGCCGGTCCGCACCCCTTCCCCGCCATGGTCCGCGACTTCCACCGGGTCATCGGCGTCGAGGCCCGCCGCCAGATCCTGGAGCGCGCCGGACGCCTGCCCGACGCGGCCGTCGCCTGCGTCGGCGGCGGCTCCAACGCCATCGGCCTCTTCCACGCCTTCATCCCGGACGCCTCCGTCCGCCTGATCGGCTGCGAGCCGGCCGGTCACGGCGTGGAGACCGGCGAGCACGCGGCCACCCTCACCGCCGGCGAGCCCGGCATCCTGCACGGCTCCCGCTCCTACGTCCTCCAGGACGACGAGGGCCAGATCACCGAGCCGTACTCCATCTCGGCCGGCCTGGACTACCCGGGCATCGGCCCCGAGCACTCCTACCTCAAGGACAGCGGACGCGGCGAGTACCGCGCGGTCACCGACGACGCCGCCATGCAGGCCCTGCGCCTGCTGTCGCGCACCGAGGGCATCATCCCGGCCATCGAGAGCGCCCACGCCCTCGCCGGAGCCCTGGAGGTCGGCAAGGAGCTCGGCAAGGACGGGCTGATCATCGTCAACCTGTCCGGCCGGGGCGACAAGGACATGGACACCGCCGCCCGCTACTTCGGGCTGTACGACGAGGGCACCGACGCCGAGGTCCCGGCCGACGCCGCCGACACCGCCGAGATCGAGGGGGACGCCCGATGAGCGGGAACATCCAGCTGCTGTCGGACACCCTCGCGGCCGCCGGGGCCGAGGGCCGGTCCGCGCTGATCGCCTACCTGCCGGCCGGCTTCCCGACCGTGGACGGCGGCATCGCGGCGGTCAAGGCCGCCCTGGAGGGCGGCGCCGACGTCGTGGAGGTCGGCCTGCCGCACAGCGACCCCGTGCTCGACGGCCCGGTCATCCAGACCGCCGACGACATCGCCCTGCGCGGCGGGGTGAGGATCGCCGACGTGATGCGCACGGTCCGCGAGGCCCACGCGGCCACCGGGAAGCCGATCCTCGTCATGACGTACTGGAACCCCATCGACCGCTACGGCGTCGAGCGGTTCACCGCCGAGCTGGCCGAGGCGGGCGGCGCCGGCTGCATCCTGCCCGACCTGCCCGTCCAGGAGTCGGCGCTGTGGCGGGAGCACGCCGACAAGCACGGTCTGGCGACCGTGTTCGTCGTGGCGCCGAGCAGCAAGGACGCGCGGCTCGCCGAGATCACCGCGGCCGGCAGCGGCTTCGTGTACGCCGCCTCCCTGATGGGTGTCACCGGCACCCGCGCGTCCGTCGGCGCGCAGGCGCACGAGCTGGTCGAGCGCACCCGGGCCACCGGCACCGATCTGCCCGTCTGCGTCGGCCTGGGCGTCTCCGACGCCGAGCAGGCGGCCGAGGTCGCCGGGTTCGCGGACGGCGTGATCGTCGGCTCGGCCTTCGTCAAGCGGATGCTGGACGCGCCGGACGACGCGGCCGGTGTCGAGGCCGTCCGGGCCCTCGCCGGCGAACTGGCGGAGGGCGTGCGCCGGCGGCGGGCGTAGCCGGTACCCGCGCGGGCGCGGGACATCGTCGGAAGGAGGGCCTTCCGTACGAGTCGCCCGAACGGGTGGACCTGGGACCGGGGAGGCGCGGTGCGCCTCCCCGGTTCGTTTCTGCGGTTGTGAGCGAAAAGAATCGTGACGCAAAGCGGACCGCCCGGGAGCGGCTGGCGGTCGAGCGGGAGAAGCAGAAGGCGGCGGACCGGCGGCGCCGCACGCTGATCGTGGGCGCGAGCGTCGTCTGCGTGCTGGGCCTCGCCGCCGTGATCGGGGTCGTCGCGGCCAACGCCGGCAAGGACAGCGGCAGCGACGCCGGGCCGGTCGTCGGCCCCTCCGGAGCCCAGGGCAAGGACGGGCTCGCCATTCCGGTCGGCAAGGAGAGCGCCCCCTCGACGCTGACGGTCTGGGAGGACTTCCGCTGCCCGGCCTGCAAGTCCTTCGAGGACGCCTACCGCTCGACGATCCACGGGCTGACCGGCTCCGGCGAGCTCAAGGTCGAGTACCACCTGGCGACGATCATCGACGGCAACATGGGCGGCACCGGCTCCCGCAACGCGGCGAACGCCGCGGCCTGCGCCCAGGACGCCGGGAAGTTCGTCGCGTACCACGACGTGCTGTACCGCAACCAGCCGCCGGAGGCCGACGACGCCTTCGCGGAGAACGGCACGCTGCTGAAGCTCGCGGCCAAGGTGGACGGCCTGGACACGCCCGCCTTCCGCAAGTGTGTCGAGGACGGCACGCACAACAGCTGGGTGGAGAAGTCCAACGACGCCTTCAAGACGGGCGGCTTCAGCGGCACGCCCACGGTGCTGCTCAACGGCAAGAACATCTACCAGGACCAGACCATGACACCGGCCAAGCTCAAGCAGATGGTGGAGGCGAACGCCAAGGGCTGAGCGCCCGTACGGGCGCGGCCTGTTATGGACCCGTAGCCGGGCAGCCCGACATCGGTGCCGCCCGGCAGGGTAGCGTCGACCTTGCCATGGAACTTGCCTACATTCCCAGCCCGTCGCGCGGGGTGATCCACCTCGGACCCATTCCGCTGCGCGGCTACGCCTTCTGCATCATCATCGGTGTCTTCGTAGCCGTCTGGCTCGGCAACAAGCGCTGGATCGCCCGGGGCGGGCGCGCCGGCACGGTCGCGGACATCGCGGTCTGGGCCGTCCCGTTCGGCCTGGTCGGCGGTCGCCTCTACCACGTGATCACGGACTACGAGCTGTACTTCAGCGAGGGCCGTGACTGGGTGGACGCCTTCAAGATCTGGGAGGGCGGTCTCGGCATCTGGGGCGCGATCGCGCTCGGCGCGCTGGGCGCGTGGATCGGCTGCCGCCGCCGTGGCATCCCGTTGCCCGCGTACGCCGACGCCGTCGCCCCCGGCATCGCCCTCGCGCAGGCGCTCGGCCGGTGGGGCAACTGGTTCAACCAGGAGCTGTACGGCCGCCGCACCGACGTGCCGTGGGCGCTGGAGATCACGTCCTCCACGGACGGGCGGGTGCCGGGCACCTACCACCCGACGTTCCTGTACGAGTCCCTGTGGTGCGTCGGCGTCGCCGTGCTGGTGATCTGGGCCGACCGCCGCTTCAAGATGGGCCACGGCCGGGCGTTCGCCCTGTACGTCGCCGCGTACTGTGCCGGCCGGTTCTGGGTCGAGTACATGCGGGTCGACGACGCCCACCACATCCTCGGCCTGCGGCTGAACAACTGGACCGCGCTGCTGGTCTTCGTGCTCGCCGTGGTCTACATCGTGGTGTCGGCGAGGAAGCGGCCCGGCCGTGAGGCCGTCGTCGAGCCCGGTGCGGCCGACGGCGACTCGGGCGACGCGTCCGGTGAGAAGAAGACGGACACGGACGCCGACACCGACGGCGGGAAGACGTCCGAGGCGGACGCCGGGACCGAGACCGAGACCGAGACCGAGGACGCTGCCGAGGACACCAAGGAGTCGCGCGACGAGGCGGAGTCGGCCCGCAAGGGCTGACCCCTGCCCGTCACACCACGAAGGGCGCCCCGGGGCCCCGGCGCCCTTCGTGGTGTCTGGTGTCTCAGGCGCGGCGCGCCAGGGACAGCGTGCGCCGCGCGGCCGCCACCACCGCCGCGTCGACGAAGCGCCCGTCCGGCAGGGCCAGCGCCCCCTGGCCGGTCGCCGCCGCCTTGACGATCGTCTCCGCCCGCTCCAGCTCCCGCTCCGTGGGCTGATACGCCCGCTCGATCACGGGCAGCTGGCGGGGATGGATGGCCGCGCGGCCCAGGAAGCCGAGCGCGCGGCCGTGCGCGCAGGACGCCGCCAGACCCTCCAGATCGCGGATGTCCGGGTGGATGGACTGGGCCGGCGGGGGCAGACCGGCCGCCCGCGCGGCGACGACCACTCGGGAACGGCACCAGTCGAGCCCGGTGTCCCCCCGTACGCCCAGGTCGGCCCGTAGATCCGCCTCGCCGAGGGAGATGCCGCGCAGGGCCGGATGCGCGGACGCGATCGCGTGCGCGCGTTCGATGCCGAGGGCCGACTCCAGCAGTGCGTGCAGCCGGGTCGTGCCCGGGGCCGCGGCCGGCGTGGTCTCGGCGAGGTGGATGACCTGGTCGGCCGACGTCACCTTCGGCAGCCGCAGGGCGGCCACACCGGGCAGGGCGGCCAGCGCGGCGAGGTCCCGCGCCCCCGCCGGGGTGTCCAGCGCGTTCACCCGGACGTGGACGGGCACGGGGTGCCCGGGCGCGCTGAGCAGTTCGGCCGTGGCCGCCCGTGCGTAGTCCTTGCGGTCCGGGGCCACCGCGTCCTCCAGGTCGACGATGACGACGTCGGCGCCGGACGCCAGCGCCCCGGCCACCACCCGCGGCCGGTCCCCGGGGGCGTACAACCAGGTCAGCGGGTACGGGGTGGTCTCCGCCGGGCCGGTCACAGGGCGCCCTCCTCCCGCAGGGCCGCGAGATCGGCGGGGGACAGGCCGAGACCGGTGAGGACCTCGTCGGTGTCCGCGCCGTGCGGGCGGCCCGCCCAGCGGATCGCGCCGGGCGTGGCGGAGAGCCGGAAGAGGACGTTCTGCATCCGCAGCGCGCCCAGCTCGGGGTCGTCGACGGTGGTGACCGTGTCGAGCGCGGTGTACTGCGGGTCGGTCATCACGTCCCGGACGTCCTGGACCGGGGCCACCGCCGCCTCCGCCTTCTCGAAGGCGGCCAGCACGTCGGCGCGGGTGTGCCGGGCGATCCAGTCGCCGACCGCCCGGTCCAGCACGTCGGCGTGCCGGGCCCGGTCCACGCCCGTCGCGAACCACGGCTCGTCGATCAGGTCGGGGCGCCCCACGAGCCGCATCACCCGCTCGGCGATCGACTGGGCGGACGTGGAGACGGCGACCCAGGTGCCGTCGGCCGTGCGGTAGGTGTTGCGCGGTGCGTTGTTGGCGGAGCGGTTGCCGGTGCGTTCCTGGACGTAGCCGAGCTGGTCGTACCAGGTCGGCTGGGGGCCGAGGGCCAGCAGCATCGGCTCGATGAGGGCCATGTCGACGACCTGCCCCTCGCCGGTGCGCTCGCGGGCCGCGAGGGCCGTCATCACGGCGTACGCGGTGGCGAGGCCCGCGATCGAGTCGGCCAGGCCGAAGGGCGGGAGCGTCGGGGGCGCGTCGGGTTCCCCGGTGAGCGCGGCGAAGCCGCTCATCGCCTCGGCCAGGGTGCCGAAACCGGGGCGGTGGGAGTACGGGCCGAACTGCCCGAAGCCGGTGACCCGGGTCAGGACCAGGCGCGGGTTGGCGGCCGAGAGCTCCGGCCAGCCGAGGTCCCACTTCTCCAGAGTGCCGGGGCGGAAGTTCTCGATGACGACGTCCGCGGTGGCGGCGAGCCGCAGCAGGGTGGCGCGGCCGCCGGGCCGGGACAGGTTCAGGGTGATCGTGCGCTTGTTGCGGCCGAGGACCTTCCACCACAGTCCCACCCCGTCCTTGGCGGGGCCGTGGCCGCGGGACGGGTCGGGTTTCTCCGGGTGCTCGACCTTGATCACCTCCGCGCCGAAGTCGCCGAGCATGGTGGCGGCGAGGGGTCCTGCGAACAGGGTGGCCAGATCGAGCACGCGCAGGCCGGCCAGGGGTGCCGGGGCCGCCGCGGTCATGACGCGTACCGTTCGTCGATCTCGGGGCGGTACGGCATCGACACCGTGGCGCCCTCTCGCTGCACGGACAGGGCGGCCGCGCAGGACGCCCAGGTCAGCGCGTCGGGCATCGGGCGTCCCTCGCC
The DNA here is from genome assembly GCF_042792555.1 of Streptomyces sp. NPDC056628. Classification (NCBI taxonomy): domain Bacteria; kingdom Bacillati; phylum Actinomycetota; class Actinomycetes; order Kitasatosporales; family Streptomycetaceae; genus Streptomyces; species Streptomyces sp. NPDC056628. Next base: position 110,983 of record NZ_JBHTWG010000008.1, on the reverse strand, counting down.
GAGTGCCACCGCGAGGGCGCCGACGAAGGTGTCGCCGGCGCCGGTGGAGTCGACGGCGGTGACCTTCGGGGCCGGGACGGTCAGCGGCTCGGCGCCCCGGGCCGCGTACAGGCTGCCGGACGCGCCCAGGGTGACGACCACCTCCGGGACCAGGTCCAGCAGGACGCCGGCCGCCTCGCGGGGGTCGGTGCGGCCGGTGAGGGTGGCGGCCTCGTGCTCGTTGGGGACGATCAGGTCGATCGTGCCGAGGAGCTCGTCGGGGAGCGGCTGGGCGGGGGACGGGGTGAGGACCGTGCGGACGCCGTGGCGGCGGGCCGCGCGGGCGCCCGCGAGCACGGCGGCCAGCGGGATCTCCAGCTGGAGCAGCAGGGTGTCGGCGGCGGCGATGACGCCCTCGTCGCCGGGGCTCAGGTGGTCGAGGGTGCCGTTGGCGCCGGGGATGACGACGATCGCGTTGCCGCCCTCGTCGTCCACGACGATGTGCGCGGTGCCCGAGGGGCCCTCGACCGTGCGCAGGTCGTCGGTGTCCACCCCGGAGTGTTCGAGCGCGGAGCGCAGCTGGGTGCCGTACGTGTCGTTGCCGACGGCGCCGATCATCAGCACGCCGCCGCCCGCGCGGGCCGCGGCGGTCGCCTGGTTGGCGCCCTTGCCGCCGGGGATCGTGCGGAACTCCCGGCCGGTGACGGTCTCGCCGCGCTGCGGGGCCTTCTCTACGTAGGTGACGAGGTCCATGTTCGTGCTGCCGAGCACGACGATGTCGGTCATGGGCGTGTGGCCTCCAAGGGGGTGAGGTCCTGGGCGAGGTCGTGCGTGAGCCGGGCGAGGGTGTCGAAGCCGGTGCCGTCGAGGCCGCCGACGGAGGTGGCGAGACGGTTCTTCAGAGGCGTGGTCCAGTGGTCGGGCAGGGCGGCGGGCGAGCCGGCGAGGAGACCGGCGACGCTGCCCGCCGTCGCCCCGTTGGAGTCGGTGTCCCAGCCGCCGGACACCGCACGGCAGATGGAGCCCGTGAAGTCGCCGTCCGCGTGGGTGAGGGCGGCGACGGTCAGGGCCGTGTTGGGGACGGAGTGGACCCAGTGGTGGTCCGGCGCGTACCGGGCGTGGAGGAGGTCGACGACCGTGTCGAAGTCCTCGTGCGTCCGCGCCAGCGCCGTCGCGTGCCCGACCGCCCGGGCCAGCCGGGACTCCGGCGGGATCACCGCGAGTCCGGCGCGCAGACAGGCGTGGACGTCCTCCGGCCCGGTCGCGCGGGCCGCCCGGGCGATGACCGCCGCCGCGAACATCGCCGCGTAGACGCCGTTGGCGGTGTGCGTGAGGGTGGCGTCCCGGTGGGCCTGTTCGGCCGCGGCGCCAGGGTCGCCGGGGTGGGTCCAGCCGTGGACGTCGGCCCGGATGAGGGCACCGATCCACTCGCGGAACGGGTTGCGGTGGCGGGCCGTGTGCGGCGGCTCGACACCGAGGAGGAGGTTGCGCAGCGCGACACGTTCGGCCGTGAACGTACGGCCCGCGGGCAGCTCGTCCAGCCAGAGCCGGGCCACGTCCGCGGTGCTGAAGGCCCGGCCGTACCGCTGGAGCAGAAGGAGGTTGAGGAGCGGGTAGTTGAGGTCGTCGTCCTCGGGCATGCCGTCGATGTTCTCGGCGAGCGAGGTCGTGGCGGAGCGGCGGTTCCAGGGGTGGGCGGCGAGCAGGTCCGCCGGGACGCCCCTGGCGGTGAAGTAGCCGCGCAGGGGCCAGTTGCCGGCCGGCCGGGCGAGCGCGCGGATGGCGTCGAGCGGAAGCTTCTCGACCGGCTTGCCGAGCAGACAGCCGACGGCCCGGCCCAGCCAGGCGGCCTCCAGGCGGGCCGGCGTGGTCCGGGCGGGGGCGGCCGGCGCGGGCCAGTCCGGGCAGAGCGCCTTGACGGCGGCGAGGTCGGTGGGCTCCCGGTCGGCGCTCCGGCTGGGCAGGTCCGCCAGTTCGTCCAGCAGGTCCTCGGCCAGCGTCCGCAGATACCGGGACGCCGGCTCCGCCGAGGCGCCTGCCCGTACCGGGGCCGTACGGCCGCCCGCCGCCTCCCAGCGGGCCGCGATCCGCGCGGGCTCCCGGCCGTCCAGGGCGGCCTGCCTCAGCTCGTGGCCGATCAGGTCCTCGGGCTGCACCCACGTCAGCCGGAGCACGGCCGGCCCTCCAGTACGCGGAACGCCGCCTCGTGGGCCCGGCGGCGGGCCACGTCACGGGCGTGCACCTCGCGGGCCACGTCGGCCAGGACGCGGGCCGGCTCCCACAGGTCGAGCCGGCTGGCCTCCGCGACCGTCTTCGCCCACTCGTCGGGGACCGGGGAGCCGAGGGCGCCGGTCACGGCGCCCGCCATCGTCGCGATCGAGTCGCAGTCCCGGCCGTAGTTCACCGCGCCGAGCACCGCCCCGCGGTGGTCGCCGCCGGCGACCAGCACCATGGCCAGGGCGATCGGCAGCTCCTCGACGGCGTGCAGCCGGGAGGGGCGGCGAGCGCCGAGCGAGGGCCGGCGGTAGTCGGGGCCGACCGTGTCGTAGGGGGCGACGGCCTCGCGCAGCGGGACCAGCGCCGACTCGAAGTCGCTGTGGGCAGCGGCGGTCTCGCAGCATTTCTCGATGGCCTCGCGGGTGCCGTCCCGGGCCAGGGACAGACAGGCGCCGACGACCGAGTCCGGGGTCGCGCCGGGGGCGCAGGCAGCGGCCACCGCCGCCGCGAACACACCCGCCGCCTCGCGCCCGTACGACGACTGGTGGGCGCCCGCGACGTCCAGCGCCTCGGCGTACGCGGCCCGGGGGTCGGCCGCGTTGACCAGGCCGACCGGGGCCATGTACATCGCGGCGCCGCAGTTCACGATGTTGCCGACGCCGGCCTCCCGGGGGTCCACGTGCCCGTAGTGGAGACGGGCGACGAGCCACTTCTCGGCGAGGAAGACCCGGTGCAGGGGGAGCGCCTCGGCCTCCAGCTCCGGGATCCAGCGCGGGGTCGTCATCAGGTCCGGGACCAGGTGGTCGGCGATCGCGTACGCGTCGAGGTGGTCGCGGACGGCCGCGTAGACGCGGACCAGCGCGTGCGTCATCAAGGTGTCGTCGGTGACGTGCCCGTCACCCTTGTGGTACGGCGCGATGGGACGGGCCGTGCGCCAGTCGTCGCCGTTCCAGGGGCCGACGACGCCGTGGACGCGGCCGCCGTGGCGCTCCAGGATCTGGTCGGGGGAGTAGCCCTCCACCGGGCCGCCGAGGGCGTCGCCGACCGCCGCGCCCACCAGGGCGCCGGTGATCCGTTCGTCGAGACGCGGACCACTGCTTTCATCTGTTTTGGGCGTCATGCCGGAATCATCCTCCTGGTCGGTCCGGTTGGGCGGCTTCCAGGAGGTCGGCGAGTTCCACCAGGTCGGTGCCGGTGAGCCGGGGGAGCGCGCAGCCGGACAGGGTGCGGCAGGCGTCGCGCCAGGCCGCCGGGACGCAGGCGTCGCCGCCCAGGGCGCCGGTGAGCGCCCCGGTCAGGGCCGGGGCCGAGTCCGCCACCCGGGACAGACAGGCGGCGGCCGGGACCGCCTCGGCGATACGGCCGCCCGCCGCGAGGGCGAGGGCGAGGGCGACCGGCACGGTCTCGGCGGCGGCGACGCCGTAGCTGTAGACGTGGTCGACGATCTGGTGCTCCAGGAGGGGGACCAGGGCGAAGGCGCCGTCGGCGGCCCGGGCGAGGTCCACGGCGTGACGGGCGTTGCGGCCGATCTCCGTCCCGGCGGGCAGCTCGACGAGCGCCGCCGCCACGCAGGTCTCGGTGGGCGCGCCGGTGAGGGCCAGGGAGACGGCCGCCGCCATCGCCCGCGCGCCGAGGACGCCGTCGCCGTCCTGGGTGTAACGGGCGTCGAACTCGGCGAGGCCGGCGGCGCGCCGGGGGTCGCCGGGGTGGGCGACGGCCAGGACGCAGGCCCGGACGCAGGCCGCGTCGTCGAAGAAGTGCGGGTTGTCGTGGCCGGTGGCGGGCGGGCGCAGGCCGGTGGCGAGGTTGCCCAGGCCCGCGCGGACGGAGATGCGCGCCCGCAGCGGGAGGACCGCCGACTCGACCTCGGGGGCGCGGTCCGCCGCGGCGGCGACCTCGCCGGCGACGGCGTTCCAGGTGAGGTCGATCGCGGCGCGGACCCGGCGGTCGCGGCTGAGGTCGCCGAGGGCGGTGTCGTCGCCGGCCCGCAGCAGGGCCTCGGCGGTGAAGGCCGCCCACTCCGCGTCGTCGGAGGGGCCGAGGCACAGGGGCTCGGGCGGCTGGTTGAGGGCGATCGGCACCGGGAGGGTGGTGGTCGCGTTCTGCTCGGCGAACGTCTCCAGCTCGCGGGTCAGCCGGCGCGTCCAGTCCGGCATACGGGCGGCGCGGTGCCGGGCGGCGGGCCAGCCGGCGGCGTCGCCGGCGGCCAGGCCGAGGAGGAGGCCCCGCACGCGGTGGGCCGCGCGGTGCCTGGGGGCGGCCGCGGCCTCGGCTTCGGCTTCGGCTTCGGCTTCGCCTTCGGCGGGGAGTTTCCCGGTCGCACGGGTGTGCTGCGCCGGCTGGAGGGTGGCGGTGGCTTCGCCTGTGGCCGGGAGTTTCCCGGCCGCACCCCCCGTGCGGCTCTCGTCGTCGGGTGCGGGTGGCGGTGGCCCCATCCCGGCGGGCCCGCCGTCGGCGGTCTCGGGATCGGGGGGTGGGGGCAGGAGCGCCGGGCCGGCGGTGGGTGAGGCCGTGTCTCCGTCCTGGGGTTCTGACCACGGGGTCGGGGGTGTCATCCGAGGGGCTCCTTGGTAGGGGTGAGGGCTCCGGTGATCCATTTGCGGTCGTCCCCGGGGGCCAGGAGTTCCGCCACCTCCAGCACGTGGTGGCCCGCCATCGACGGCAGGCAGCTGCCGCGGGCCGGGGCGATCACGGCCGCCCAGTCCGGGGGGATCGCCCGCTCGCCCTGGGTCGCTCCGGCCAGCGCTCCCGCGACCGCGGCCGTCGTGTCCGCGTCGCGGCCCATGTTCACCGCCGTCAGCACCGCCTGCACGAAGTCGCCGTCGGCCGCCGCGTACGCCCCGAAGGCCAGGGCGACCGCCTCGGGCGCCAGGTCCGTCCACGGGTAGCCGCCGATGACGACCGCGGAGCGCACCGCGCGCTCGCCTTCGTGGGCGACCGCGGCGGCCCGGCGCAGGGAACGCGCCGTCCACGAGTCGTCCGGGACCACGGCCAGCGCGGAGGCCACCACCACCGGGGTGGGCGCCCCCGCCATGGCCGCGGCCACGCCGGCCGCCACGGCCTGGCCGCCGTAGATGCCCTCGCCGTCGTGGCTCACCGAGCCGTCGATCGCGACCAGCCGGGCCGCCTCCGCCGGGCGGCCCGCGGCGAACACGCCGAACGGCGCCGCCCGCATGGCCAGCCCGTCGCTCCAGGCGTGCCGGTGCTGTGCGGAGATGGGGGCGGCGAGGCCGCGGCGCAGATTCTCCAGCGTGCCCCGCTCGCTGAACCCGGCGCCCCGGAACGGCCCCTCGGCCCGGTCCGCGATCCACTCGTGCCAGGCCGCCTCGACATGGGCCGGGGTGAGGGCCGAGCCGTGCCGGGCGAGCAGCAGCCCCGAGAAGATCGCGTACTCGGTGTCGTCGGTGCCGCACGGGCGTTCGGCCACGAAACCGGTGATACGGCCCCACCGGGCACGGATCTCCGAGGGCTTCATGTTCTCGGCGGGGGCGCCCAGCGCGTCGCCCACCGCCAGGCCCAGCAGGGCGCCCCGGGCCCGCTCGCGGAGGTCTCCGGCGCCACCGGGCGCCGGAACCGAGGGGATGCAGGCGATCGATGCCATACGCGGCCTCTCCTCCGGGGGCTCCGCCCAGGGCGCCGGAGCCCTTTGCGGATGTGTCCCACCGTCGGCGGTTGACCTGTGCCTCACCGGGGCCACTGTCACCCGGTCGACCTGTCCGCCGAGGCCCCGGCCGCATGGCGGCTTCCCGGGGAAAACCGCAGGTTAGCGCAGCCTTTCCTTGCTGGCGGGAGGGAATGTGGAGGCGTAGATTTGGCGTTGTCGAAGAGTAGAACGCGTCTAAAGACAGCCTTACCTGACTTCCAGGCTTCGAGGCTTTCGGACCACCTGACTTCCTCCGGGGGGAATCTCATGGCGATCATCGAGACCGAGGCCGCGCTGCACGAGGCGCACCGCGACAACCACACCCACCGCGATGTGAACGGCGGCTGGCTGCGCCCCGCGGTCTTCGGCGCGATGGACGGCCTGGTCTCCAACCTCGCCCTCATGACCGGTGTCGCCGGCGGTGCCGTCAGCCATCAGACCATCGTGCTCAGCGGCCTCGCGGGGCTCGCCGCCGGCGCCTTCTCCATGGCGGCCGGCGAGTACACCTCGGTCGCCTCGCAGCGCGAGCTCGTCGAGGCCGAACTGGCCGTCGAGCGGCGGGAGCTGAGCAAGCACCCCAAGGACGAGGAGGCCGAGCTGGCGGCCCTCTACGAGGCGCGGGGCGTGGACGCGGACCTCGCCCGGGCCGTCGCCGAACAGCTCTCCCGCGACCCCGAGATCGCCCTGGAGATCCACGCCAGGGAGGAGCTCGGCATCGACCCGGGCGACCTGCCCTCGCCGGTGGTCGCGGCCGTGTCGTCGTTCGGGTCGTTCGCCCTCGGCGCCCTGCTGCCTGTCCTGCCGTACCTGCTCGGCGCCACCGCGCTGTGGCCGGCGGTGCTGCTCGCGCTGTCCGGGCTCTTCCTGTGCGGCGCGGTCGTGGCCAAGGTGACGGCGCGCAACTGGTGGTACAGCGGTCTGCGGCAGCTCGCCCTGGGTGGCGCGGCGGCCGGTGTGACGTACGCCCTGGGCAGCTTCTTCGGGACGGCCGTAGGATAGCGCGGCCGGAACATATGCGAGGGACCGCATAAGTTTCCGTTACTCGCTGGTTTCGGGAGCGTGACCACCGGGCATGAGCCGTAAGCACTGTGGGCAATGACGCCTGCGGCGCACGCGCGGGGTGGGCGGCAACGCCCCTTCCGCCTCCCTGTGGACCGGCGGGCAAGGATCTGCCTCGTCCGGTCCCCCTCATACTTCGAGCCACGTGCGCGGAACCCCTGTCGCAGGCCGTGGTGTCCGCATGGTGGAACGGAGTATCCCGGTTCCCGAGAGCCGTTCCATCATGTAACCTGCACGAAATTTTGCGATCACGCAGAGGGCCAACGTCGTCCCTTGCACCTGTTCCCCGGCTCGGTTTCCGGGGAACCTCCAGCCAAATGACGACGACGGGAGAGCCGATGCGTACGCCGCGCCAGCCGTCCCAGCACTCCGCGAACGGCCAGAACTGGTCCTTCATGGATGCTCGCCCTGCTGCGCAGGGTATGTACGACCCCCGCGACGAGCACGACGCCTGCGGCGTCGGCTTCGTGGCCACCCTCACCGGAGAGGCGAGCCACACGCTGGTCGAGCAGGCGCTGACCGTTCTGCGCAATCTCGAGCACCGCGGCGCCACCGGCTCCGAGCCCGACTCGGGTGACGGCGCGGGCATCCTCTCCCAGGTGCCGGACGCCTTCCTGCGCGAGGTCGCCGGGTTCGAGCTCCCCCAGGCCGGCGCCTACGCCGTCGGCATCGCCTTCCTGCCGGAGGACGGCACCGAGGACACCGTCGCGCGCATCGAGGCGATCGCCGCCGAGGAGGACCTCGACGTCCTCGGCTGGCGCGAGGTCCCGGTCGCTCCCGGACTGCTCGGCGCCACCGCCCGCTCGACGATGCCGGCCTTCCGCCAGATCTTCGTCGCGGACGGCTCCGCGGTGCCTTCGACGGGTATCGCGCTCGACCGCAAGGCGTTCGTCCTGCGCAAGCGCGCCGAGCGCGAGGCCGGGGTCTACTTCCCCTCGCTGTCGTCCCGCACCATCGTCTACAAGGGCATGCTGACCACCGGCCAGCTCGAGCCCTTCTTCCCGGACCTGTCCGACCGCCGCTTCGCCTCGGCCATCGCGCTCGTCCACTCGCGCTTCTCCACGAACACCTTCCCGTCGTGGCCGCTCGCGCACCCCTACCGCTTCGTCGCCCACAACGGTGAGATCAACACCGTCAAGGGCAACCGCAACTGGATGCGGGCCCGCGAGTCGCGGCTCGTCTCCGACCTGTTCGGCGACCGCGGCCTCGAGCGGATCTTCCCGGTCTGCACGCCCGACGCCTCCGACTCGGCGTCCTTCGACGAGGTGCTCGAACTCCTCCACCTCGGCGGACGCTCCCTGCCGCACTCGGTGCTGATGATGATCCCGGAGGCGTGGGAGAACCACGACTCCATGGACCCGGCCCGCCGCGCCTTCTACCAGTTCCACTCCACGATGATGGAGCCCTGGGACGGCCCGGCCTGTGTCACCTTCACCGACGGCACCCAGGTCGGCGCGGTCCTCGACCGCAACGGCCTGCGCCCCGGCCGCTACTGGGTCACCGACGACGGCCTCGTCGTCCTCGGCTCCGAGGTCGGCGTCCTCGACATCGACCCCGCCAAGGTCGTCCGCAAGGGCCGCCTCCAGCCGGGCCGCATGTTCCTCGTCGACACGGCCGAGCACCGCATCATCGAGGACGCCGAGATCAAGGCCGCCCTCGCCACCGAGCAGCCGTACGCGGAGTGGCTGGAGGCCGGCGAGATCGAGCTGTCGGACCTGCCCGAGCGTGAGCACATCGTGCACACCCACGCCTCGGTCACCCGCCGCCAGCAGACCTTCGGCTACACCGAGGAAGAACTGCGCATCATCCTCGCGCCGATGGCCAAGGCCGGCGCCGAGCCGATCGGCTCGATGGGCACCGACTCGCCGATCGCCGCGCTGAGCGACCGCCCCCGGCTGCTCTTCGACTACTTCACCCAGCTGTTCGCGCAGGTCACGAACCCGCCGCTGGACGCCATCCGCGAGGAACTCGTCACCTCGCTGCGCTCCTCGCTGGGCCCGCAGGGCAACCTGCTGGAGCCGACCGCCGCCTCCTGCCGCTCGGTCACCCTGCCCTTCCCGGTGATCGACAACGACGAGCTGGCCAAGCTCATCCACATCAACGCCGACGGCGACATGCCCGGCTTCAAGGCCGCGACCCTGTCCGGCCTGTACCGGGTCTCCGGCGGCGGCGACGCCCTCGCCGCGCGCATCGAGGAGATCTGCTCCGAGGCCGACGCCGCCATCGAGAACGGCGCCCGGCTGATCGTCCTGTCGGACCGCCACTCCGACGCCGAGCACGCGCCGATCCCGTCGCTGCTGCTCACCGCGGCCGTCCACCACCACCTCATCCGCACCAAGCAGCGCACCCACGTGGGCCTGCTGGTCGAGGCCGGCGACGTCCGCGAGGTCCACCACGTCGCCCTGCTGATCGGCTACGGCGCCGCCGCCGTCAACCCCTACCTCGCCATGGAGTCGGTCGAGGACCTGGTCCGCGCCGGCACCTTCCTGCCCGGCATCGAGGCCGAGCAGGCCATCCGGAACCTGATCTACGCCCTCGGCAAGGGCGTGCTCAAGGTCATGTCCAAGATGGGCATCTCCACCGTCGCCTCCTACCGCGGCGCCCAGGTCTTCGAAGCCGTCGGCCTCGAGGCGGCCTTCGTCGAGAAGTACTTCAACGGCACCACCAGCAAGATCGGCGGCGTCGGCATCGACGTCGTCGCCAAGGAGGTCGCCGCCCGGCACGCCAAGGCCTACCCGGCCAGCGGCATCGCCCCGGCGCACCGCGCCCTGGACATCGGCGGCGAGTACCAGTGGCGCCGCGAGGGCGAGCCGCACCTGTTCGACCCGGAGACGGTCTTCCGCCTCCAGCACTCCACGCGCACCGGCCGCTACGACATCTTCAAGAAGTACACCGCGCGCGTGAACGAGCAGTCCGAGCGCCTGATGACGCTGCGCGGCCTGTTCGGCTTCGCGTCGGACCGCCCCTCGATCCCGGTCGAGGAGGTCGAGCCGGTCAGCGAGATCGTCAAGCGCTTCTCCACCGGCGCCATGTCGTACGGCTCCATCTCCAAGGAGGCGCACGAGACCCTCGCCATCGCCATGAACCAGCTGGGCGGCAAGTCCAACACCGGTGAGGGCGGCGAGGACCCGGACCGCCTGTACGACCCCGCGCGCCGGTCGTCCATCAAGCAGGTCGCCTCCGGCCGCTTCGGTGTGACGAGCGAGTACCTGGTCAACGCCGACGACATCCAGATCAAGATGGCCCAGGGCGCCAAGCCCGGCGAGGGCGGCCAGCTGCCCGGCCACAAGGTCTACCCGTGGGTCGCGAAGACGCGTCACTCGACGCCGGGCGTGGGGCTCATCTCCCCGCCGCCGCACCACGACATCTACTCCATCGAGGACCTGGCCCAGCTGATCCACGACCTGAAGAACGCCAACCCCCAGGCGCGCATTCACGTCAAGCTGGTCTCCGAGGTCGGTGTCGGCACGGTCGCGGCCGGTGTGTCCAAGGCGCACGCGGACGTCGTCCTCATCTCCGGTCACGACGGCGGCACCGGCGCCTCCCCGCTGACCTCGCTGAAGCACGCGGGCGGCCCCTGGGAGCTCGGCCTCGCCGAGACCCAGCAGACCCTGCTGCTCAACGGCCTGCGCGACCGGATCGTCGTGCAGACCGACGGCCAGCTCAAGACCGGCCGTGACGTCGTCATCGCCGCGCTGCTCGGCGCCGAGGAGTTCGGTTTCGCGACCGCGCCGCTCGTCGTCTCCGGCTGCGTCATGATGCGCGTCTGCCACCTGGACACCTGCCCGGTCGGCATCGCCACCCAGAACCCGGTGCTGCGCGACCGCTTCGCCGGCAAGGCCGAGTACATCGTCAACTTCTTCCGGTACATCGCCGAAGAGGTCCGCGAGCTCCTCGCCGAGCTGGGCTTCCGCTCCATCGAGGAGGCCGTCGGCCACGCCGAGGCGCTCGACGTGACCCGCGCGGTCGACCACTGGAAGGCGCAGGGCCTGGACCTGGAGCCGCTGTTTCACGTGCCCGACCTTCCGGCCGGCGCGGTGCGCCACCAGCTGGTCGAGCAGGACCACGGCCTGGAGAAGGCGCTCGACAACGAGCTCGTCAAGCTCGCCGCCGACGCCCTCGCCGCCGACTCCGCGAACGACGCCCAGCCGGTGCGCGCCCAGGTCAAGGTCCGCAACATCAACCGCACGGTCGGCACCATGCTCGGCCACGAGGTGACGAAGAAGTTCGGTGGCGCGGGCCTGCCCGACGACACCATCGACATCACCTTCACCGGTTCCGCGGGCCAGTCCTTCGGCGCCTTCCTCCCGCGCGGTGTCACGCTGCGCCTGGAGGGCGACGCCAACGACTACGTCGGCAAGGGCCTGTCCGGCGGGCGGATCGTGGTCCGGCCGGACCGGGCCGCCGACCACCTCGCCGAGTACTCGACGATCGCGGGCAACACGATCGCGTACGGCGCGACCGGCGGCGAGCTGTTCCTGCGCGGCCGGTCCGGCGAGCGGTTCTGCGTCCGCAACTCCGGCGCGCTGGTCGTCTCCGAGGGCGTGGGCGACCACGGCTGCGAGTACATGACCGGCGGTCACGCGGTGGTCCTGGGCGAGACGGGCCGCAACTTCGCGGCCGGCATGTCCGGTGGCGTCGCCTACGTGATCGACCTCGACCGGGACAACGTCAACGCCGGCAACGTGGGTGCCGTCGAGGCGCTCGACGAGGCCGACAAGCAGTGGCTGCACGACGTCGTGCGCCGCCACCAGGAGGAGACCGGGTCCACGGTCGCCGAGAAGCTCCTCGCCGAGTGGGACACCGCGGTGGACCGCTTCAGCAAGATCATCCCCAGCACGTACAAGGCAGTGCTCGCCGCCAAGGACGCCGCCGAGCGAGCCGGTCTCACCGAGACCGAGATCACCGAGAAGATGATGGAGGCGGCGACCAATGGCTGATCCCAAGGGCTTTCTGAACCACGGCCGCGAGGTCGCCCGGTCCCGTCCGGTCGACGTGCGTCTGAAGGACTGGAACGAGGTCTACGTCCCCGGCTCCCTGCTGCCGATCATCAGCAAGCAGGCCAGCCGCTGCATGGACTGCGGCATCCCGTTCTGCCACAACGGCTGTCCGCTCGGGAACCTCATCCCGGAGTGGAACGACTACGCCTACCGCGAGGACTGGGCGGCCGCCCAGGAGCGGCTGCACGCGACCAACAACTTCCCGGAGTTCACCGGTCGCCTCTGCCCCGCGCCCTGCGAGTCGGCGTGCGTCCTCGGCATCAACCAGCCGCCGGTCACCATCAAGAACGTCGAGGTCTCCATCATCGACAAGGCGTGGGAGACCGGGGACGTCGCCCCGCAGATCCCCGAGCGCCTGTCCGGCAAGACCGTCGCCGTCATCGGCTCGGGCCCGGCGGGCCTGGCCGCCGCCCAGCAGCTGACCCGGGCCGGCCACACCGTGGCCGTGTACGAGCGCGCCGACCGCGTCGGCGGCCTGCTGCGCTACGGCATCCCCGAGTTCAAGATGGAGAAGCGGCACATCAACCGCCGTATCGAGCAGATGCGCGCGGAGGGCACCCGCTTCCGCACCGGCGTCGAGATCGGCCGCGACCTCAAGGCGACCGACCTGCGCAAGCGGTACGACGCCGTCGTCATCGCCGCCGGCGCCACCACCGCCCGCGACCTGCCGGTCCCCGGCCGGGAGCTGAAGGGCGTCTACCAGGCGATGGAGTACCTGCCGCTGGCGAACAAGGTCCAGGAGGGCGACTACGTCACCTCCCCGATCTCCGCCGAGGGCAAGCACGTCGTCGTCATCGGAGGCGGCGACACCGGCGCCGACTGCGTGGGCACCGCCCACCGCCAGGGCGCGGCCTCGGTGACGCAGCTGGAGATCATGCCCCGCCCGGGCGACGAGCGGAACCAGGTCGCCCAGCCGTGGCCGACGTTCCCGATGCTCTACAAGGTGACGTCCGCGCACGAGGAGGGCGGCGAGCGGGTCTACTCCGTCTCCACCACCCACTTCGAGGGCGACGAGGACGGCAACGTCCAGTGGCTGCACCTCACCGAGGTCGAGTTCGTCGACGGCAAGCTGACGCAGAAGCCGGGCACCGAGCGCAAGATCCCCGCCCAGCTGGTCACCCTCGCGATGGGCTTCACCGGCACCGACCGGGAGAACGGCCTGGTCGAGCAGTTCGGCCTGGAGCTCGACGAGCGCGGCAACATCGCGCGCGACGCCGACTTCCAGACCAACGTGCCCGGTGTGTTCGTCGCCGGTGACGCGGGCCGCGGCCAGTCGCTCATCGTGTGGGCGATCGCCGAGGGCCGCTCGGCCGCACGCGGCTGCGACCGCTTCCTGACCGGCGTCAGCGAGCTGCCGGCCCCGATCCGCCCGACGGACCGCGCCCTGGCGGTCTGATCCCCCGGATCAACCGAGAACGTCCCGTACAACGGCGTACGGGCGGGAAATCCGGGGGCTTCCCCCGGACCCCCCGAGACGGCGTCTGCCTCGTCCCCGACCGGACGAACGGGCAGGCGCCGTCGGCATGTCCCGGACGGTCCGGGCCGGCGGTCTACGGCAGGTGGTACGTCTCCCCGTACACCTTCCACGTCAGCGGCGGCTCGAGGTCGAGGTTGCCGTCGTACAGGAACTCCCGCTGGGCGGTGTCGATGCGGGTGGTGTCGATGCCGGTGCGCTTGTCCTTCATGGCCGCGCGGCGGATGTCGAGGAAGATGTCCAGGTACGCCTTCTCGGAGCCGCCCTGGGCGGGGGTGTCCGCCTCGCGCTGGGCGCGTTCGCGCAGCACGTAGAAGCCGTCGTCGTCGATGCCGGGGCCGTGGAAGACCATCGCGTCGAAGTAGATGAACTGGCCCAGGGTGCCCAGGCCGTCGAGCTTGGCGAGGCGCACGGCCGGTTCGAAGTAGGCGCGGTCGCGTTCGGCGAGCTGGGCCTGCTGGAACTCGGGCTTGCGGGCCTCCGCCTTCCACGCGTCGGTGAAGCCGGGGTCCAGGCCCTCGTGCGAGTCGGTGCCGTCGACGGCGCGCAGCGCGGGCAGGTACTTCGCGAGCCCGTTGTCCGGGTGGTCGGCGGTGTAGCGCTCGACCAGGACGCGCAGGTCGTTGGTGCCGGTGCAGAAGCCGATGATGCCCGCCGTGTAGCCCTGGCCGTCGCCGATGTCCTCGATGTAGCCGAAGGTGTCACGCCAGTTCAGGGTGGAGTTCTCGGCGCTGGAGACCAGTTGCTGGGCCAGGGTCTTCATGGCCGGGGCGGCGAGGCCGGGCGGCTGGTCCGCGATCAGCTCGTCGTCCGCCGACCTCTCCTTCTCCGCACGGGACTTGGCCTCCTGCCGGGCCGCCGCCTGGGTGGTGACGGCCGGGGAGCCCGGGCTCCCGGCGGAGTCGGCCGGCATGAGGAAGTACGCCGCCGCGGTGAGCGCCAGCGGGGCCGCCGCGAAGATCAGGATGCCGGAACGCTTCACTGGGGAATCCCTCCACCGGTCAGCTCGGAGACCTTGGCGAACGCGGCCACGGCCAGCAGGACGAGGACGCCCGCGCACGCGGCCGCCTGGATCGGAACCTGGCGCGGTCCGCGCGGGGCGTAGGCGAAGGCGGCGGACACCGCCGCGCCGGTCAGCAGCCCGCCGAGGTGGCCCTGCCAGGAGGTCAGGCCCGCGGACAGCAGCAGCCACAGCAGCAGGAACACCATGAGCCGGTTGACGTTCCGCATGTCCGCGCCGATCCGGCGGGCCAGCACGTAGGAGGCCGCGCCCAGTCCGAAGATCGCGCCGGACGCACCCAGCGACTCCGTGTTCACGTCGGTGAGCATCAGCTCCAGGACGGAGCCGCCCAGCGTCGACAGCAGGTACAGCGCGACGAATCGCAGCCGCCCCAGCAGGGGCTCGACGACCCGGCCGAGCTGCAGCAGCGCGAGCATGTTCAGCACGATGTGCAGCAGCCCGAAGGTGCCCTCGGTCGGCGGCAGATGGAGGAAGCCGCTGGTGAGCAACCGCTCCCACTCCCCGGCGACCAGGCCGGACGGCTGGAAGTCGGGCGGGTGCCCGGGCCGGTAGACGTAGAAGCCGCCGTCCGGACCGGTCAGGCGGGCGGACACCATCGCGAACCGGTCGACCAGCTCCGGACGGGCCAGCTCGGCGAGGTACGCGATCACGTTCAGGCCGATGAGGACCGTCGTCACCAGCGGGGTGCTCGTGATCCGTCCGCCGACGAGCGTGCGGGCCTGCCGGACCGAGCGCGCCCCCTCCTTCACGCACTCGACGCACTGATACCCGACGGCCGCCTCCCGCATACAGGACGGGCAGATGTGGCGGTCGCAGCGCGTGCAGCGCACGTGGGACTCCACCTTGGGGTGGCGGTAGCACGTGGTGACGGCTGCGTCGGTGGGCTCGGGCTCCACTGCCGGCTCCCTGGAGATCGAATGAACGGTGAGCCGGTGGGGGCGGCGGCGAACAAAATATCGAACCCCGGTGCCGAAATCGAATGCCGGTGCAGAACGGCAGGGGGGAGCGGGACGGGTGTGCCGTAGGGTCGGGCCGCCGGGGTGCCGTACGAGGGGGGCAGGGGACATGGCCGCGATCAGTCTGAGCAAGGTGGAGGAGACCGCGCCCGCGCTGGCGGGCCCGTATCGCAGCGCCGGGGTGTCCCTGCGCAAGCACGGGCTGGACGGGGCGCGGGCCGCCGTCTACCTGGTGGTGGACTACTCCGGGTCGATGAAGCCGTTCTACAAGGACGGCAGTGTGCAGGTCCTGGCCGACCGGGTGCTCGGGCTGTCGGCGCACCTGGACGACGACGGCAGGGTCCCCGTCGTCTTCTTCTCCACCGATGTCGACGCCGTCACGGAGATCGCGCTGGACGGCCACCGGGGCCGGATCGAGCGGATCGTGTCCGGACTCGGGCACATGGGCAGAACCAGCTACCACCTGGCCATGGACGCGGTCATCGACCACTACCTGGACAGCGGTTCCAAGGATCCCGCCCTGGTGGTCTTCCAGACCGACGGCGGGCCCGTCAACCGGCTCGCCGCCGAGCGGTACCTGTGCAAGGCGGCGCGGCTGCCGCTGTTCTGGCAGTTCGTCGGGTTCGGCGACCGGGGGAGCAAGCAGTTCGACTTCCTGCGCCGGCTCGACGAGCTTCCGGTGCCGGACAAGCGGGTCGTCGACAACGCCGGGTTCTTCCACGCCGGTTCGAACCCGTCGGCGATGCCGGACGGCGAGCTGTACGACCGTCTCGTCGGGGAGTTCCCGCAGTGGCTGGCGGCGGCGCGGGCGCGGGGCATCGTGCCCCCGGCCTGACGGCGGCCCGCGCTCACCCGAGGCCCGCGCTCCGCAGCACCTCGGTCCGGCAGGTGTCCGGGTCGCCCCAGGCGCCCAGCAGCGCACGTGCCTTGGTCAGCCACAGCGACAGGTCGCACTCGGCGGTGTAGCCGATCGCCCCGTGCGCCTGGAGCGCGGCGCGGGCGGTGGCGTACGCGGCCTCACCGGCGGCCACCTTGGCGGCGGCGATGTCGGCGGGGTCCAGGGTGAGCGCCGCCCCGAACACCAGGGGCCGGGCGAACTCCAGCCCTATCCTCGCGTCGGCCAGCCGGTGCTTGACCGCCTGGAACGAGCCGACGGGGACCCCGAACTGGGTGCGCCGCCGGACATGGGTGACCGCCCGGCCGAGCAGGGCCTCCCCGACGCCGAGGGCCTGCGCGGCGGTGCACAGGCGGGCGTACCGGAGGGCCCGGGCGGGCGGCGGGCCGGAGGCGAGCGGCTCCCCTCCGGGCGTGAGGGGGGTCAGACGGCGGGCCGGGTCCAGGGAGCGGCGCACCGGACCGTGCCCGGGGGAGAGGAACATCCCCTCGCCGGTGAGCGCGAGCCGGACGTCGGCCACGTCCCCGTCCAGCGCGTACGGCGCGTCCCACGCCACGGTCGCCAGCGCCTCGCCCGCCTGCAGGGCCGGCAGCAGCCGCCCGGCGGGACCCGAACCGGGCAGCCCGGCCAGCAGCACCGCCGCCGTGACCGTCTCCGCCAGCGGGCCCGGCACCGCGTGCCGCCCCAGTTCCACGAAGGCGGCGGCGAGTTCCACGGGCCGGGGGCCCAGCCCGCCCCGGGACTCGGGGACCGCGAGCGCCCACACGCCCGCCTCGGCGAGCCGGGACCAGAGCGCGCGCCCCGCCGCGTGCTCGCCCCGGCTCCACGCCCGGACGACCGCCGGGGTGTCCGCCGCCGTCAGCATCGTGTCCAGCGAGCCGGTGAAGGCGCGCTGCTCGGCGTCGAGCAGGAACCTCATCGGCGGCACTCCTTCGGCGGTGCGGGCGGGAACCTCATCGGCGGCGCCCTTTCGGCAGGGTGGGCGGACACGTCATCGGCGGCGCCCCTTCGGCAGGCCGAGCAGGCGCTCGGCGATGATGTCCCGCTGGATCTCGTTCGTGCCCGCGTACAGCGGCCCGGCCAGCGAGAAGACGTACCGCTCGGCCCACTCGGTGTCGGCCGCCTCGCCCTCGGGGCCGAGCAGATCGAGGGCGGTCTCGTGCAGCGCGATGTCGTACTCCGACCAGAACACCTTGTTCAGGCTGGACTCCGGGCCGATCGATCCGCCGTCCGCGAGCCGGGAGACCGCGGCGCAGGCGAACAACTGGTAGGCGCGGGCCCCGATCAGCGCGTCGGCCACCCGGGCCCGCGCGCTCTCCGGTTCGCCCCGCGCCCGCCACAGCCGGTGCAGCCGGTCGGCGCTCGCGAGGAAGCGGCCGGGGGAGCGCAGCATCAGACCGCGTTCGTTGCCCGCCGCGGCCATCGCGATCCGCCAGCCCTCGCCGGGCTCCCCGATCACGTCGTCGTCCGGCACGAACACGTCGTCCAGGAACAGCTCCGCGAAGGCCGGACTGCCGTCCAGCCGGGCGATCGGACGGACCGTCACGCCCGGGGCGCGCAGGTCGAACATCACGTGGACGAGCCCCTGGTGGGGCCGCTCGGCATCCGGGTCGCAGCGGAACAGCCCGAACGCCCGGTCCGCGAACGCGGCACGCGAGGACCAGGTCTTCTGCCCCGACAGCAGCCAGCCGCCGGACACCCGGACGGCCTTCGACCGCAGGGCGGCCAGGTCCGAGCCCGCCTCCGGCTCCGACCACGCCTGCGCCCACACCACCTCCCCGGTGCCCATGGGCGGCAGCACCCGCGCGCGCTGCTCCTCGGTGCCGTGCGCGAAGAGGGTCGGGGCGAGCAGGCTGATGCCGTTCTGCCCGACACGGCCCGGTGCGCCCGCCGCGTAGTACTCCTCCTCGAACAGCAGCCAGCGCGCCGGCGGGGCGTCCCGGCCGCCGTACCGGGCCGGCCAGTCGACGACCGACCAGCGGCCGGCGGCCAGTTCGGCCTCCCAGGCGCGGTGCGCGGCGAAGCCCTCCGCGGTCTCCAGCGACGGCAGCGGACGGGCCGGCACATGCGCCCGCAGCCAGGCGCGGGCCTCGGCGCGGAACGCCTCGTCGGCGGTGGAGTACGTGAGGTCCACGGCCGTCCCCCTCCCTACGGACGAGCGGAGCCTTCCCTGACGGTCTTCCCTAACAAGTGTTTGGTAGGTTAGCGTGCTGCCATGACACCCGTCGAGGCACCGGCGTACGTTCCCGGGCACGGACTGCTCCGCGGGCGCACGGCCGTCGTCACCGCGGCGGCGGGCACCGGCATCGGCGGGGCGACCGCCCGGCGCCTCCTCCAGGAGGGCGCGCGGGTGCTGATCAGCGATCCGCACACCCGGCGGCTCGAGGAGCACCGGGCGCGGCTGGCCCGCGAATTCGAGGACGCCGTGACGTCCGCGGTGTGCGACGTCACCGACGAGTCCCAGGTACGCGCCCTGTTCGACACCGCGGAACGGGCGCACGGCCGGCTCGACATCGTCGTCAACAACGCGGGGCTCGGCGGGACGGCACCCCTGGTCGACATGACCGACGCGCAGTGGACGCAGGTCCTCGACGTCACCCTCGGTGGCACCTTCCGCTGCACCCGGGCCGCCCTGCGCCGGATGCGCGCCACCGGCGGCGTCATCGTCAACAACGCCTCCGTCGTCGGCTGGCGCGCCCAGGCCGGGCAGGCCCACTACGCGGCCGCGAAGGCCGGGGTGATGGCTCTGACCCGGTGCGCCGCGATCGAGGCCGCCGCGTACGGGGTGCGCGTCAACGCGGTGGCGCCGAGCCTGGCCCGGCACCCGCACCTGGCCCGCGTGACGACCCCCGAACTGCTGGAGGAACTCACCGCCCGCGAGGCGTTCGGGCGGGCCGCCGAACCCTGGGAGGTGGCCAACGTGATCGTCTTCCTCGTGTCGGACTACTCCTCGTACATGACCGGGGAGACCGTCTCCGTCAGCAGCCAGCACGCCTAGGACGACCGACGACAATGGACCGGTGCCGACCAAGAAGAAGGAACCCCAGGTGACCGCCGCGGCCGCCCGACGCCGTGAACTCCTCGACACCGCGGCCGAGGTCTTCGCCGAACAGGGCTACAACGCGACCACCGTCCGAACGATCGCCGACCACGCCGGCATGCTCGCGGGCAGCCTCTACTACCACTTCGACTCCAAGGAGTCGATGCTCGAGGAGATCCTGCGGACCTTCCTCGACGAGCTGTGGGCCGGCTACGACGCCGTCCTGGAGGCCGGGCTGGGCCCCCGCGAGACGCTGGAGGCGCTGGTCACCGAGTCGTTCCGGGAGATCGACCGGCACCGGGCCGCCGTCGCGATCTACCAGAAGGAGAACCGGCAGCTCGCCGCCCAGCAGCGGTTCGCGTTCCTCGCCGAGTCGCAGCGCCGGTTCGAGAAGGCGTGGCTGTCGACGCTGGAGCGCGGCGTCGCGGCCGAGGTGTTCCGGCCCGACCTCGACGTCCGCCTGACCTACCGGTTCGTCCGCGACACCGTGTGGGTCGCCGCGTCCTGGTACCGGCCCGGCGGACAGCACAGCCCCGAGGAGATCGCCCGGCAGTACCTGTCGATGGTGCTGGACGGGATCGCCGTACGTGAATAGCCCCTAGACGGCAGGGAGTCGCCATGGCCGAGGCCTACATCGTCGAAGCGGTCCGTACGCCCGTCGGGCGGCGCGGGGGAGGGCTCGGCGCGGTCCACCCCGCCGACCTGGGCGCCCACGTCCTCACCGCGCTGCTCGGCCGGGCGGACGTCGACCCGGCCGCCGTCGAGGACGTCGTCTTCGGCTGCCTGGACGCGGTGGGGCCGCAGGCCGGCGACATCGCGCGGACCTGCTGGCTGGCGGCCGGACTGCCCGAGGAGGTGCCGGGCGTCACCGTGGACCGGCAGTGCGGCTCCTCGCAGCAGGCCGTCCACTTCGCCGCGCAGGCCGTGCTGTCCGGCACCCAGGACCTGGTGGTCGCGGGCGGCGTGCAGAACATGTCGATGATCCCCATCGCCTTCGCCACCCGGCAGGCCGCCGAACCGCTGGGCCTGACCGAGGGCCCCTTCGCGGGCAGCGAGGGCTGGCGCGCCCGGTACGGGACCAAGCCGGTCAACCAGTTCGCGGGGGCCGAGATGATCGCCGCGAAGTGGCGGATCGGCCGGCGCGAACAGGAGGAGTTCGCGCTGCGCTCGCACCGGCGGGCGCTGCGGGCCGTCGACGAGGGCCGCTTCGAACGGGAGATCGTGCCCTACGGGCCGGTCGCCGTGGACGAGGGGCCGCGCCGGGACACCTCGCTGGAGAAGATGGCCGCGCTGCGGCCCGTCGTCGCGGGGGGCACCATCACCGCGGCGTGCTCCTCGCAGGTCTCCGACGGCGCGGCGGCGATGCTGCTCGCCTCCGAGCGCGCGGTGCGCGAGCACGGGCTCACGCCCCGGGCCCGGGTGCACCACCTCTCGGTGCGCGGCGAGGACCCCGTGCGGATGCTCACCGCACCGATCCCCGCCACCGCCCACGCCCTGAAGAAGACCGGCCTGCCGATCGACGCCATGGACCTCGTGGAGATCAACGAGGCGTTCGCACCGGTCGTCCTCGCCTGGCTGAAGGAGACCGGCGCCGACCCCGACCGGGTCAACGTGAACGGCGGCGCCCTCGCGCTCGGGCATCCGCTCGGCGCGACCGGCGTGAGGCTGATGACGACGCTCCTGCACGAACTGGAGCGCACGGGCGGCCGGTTCGGGCTGCAGACCATGTGCGAGGGCGGCGGACAGGCCAATGTGACCATCATCGAGCGGCTCTGAGCGCCCGTCAGCAGCCCCCGACCCGCCCCCGCGCCTCCTCGGCCTCCCGCATGATCCGGGCCACGAGGTCCGCGCACGACGGCAGGTCGCCGATCACCCCGGCGACCTGCCCGGCGGCCATCACCCCCAGATCCGTCCGGCCGTCCACCATGGCCGCCCGCAGCAGCATCGGCGTGTTCGCGGCCAGCAGGACCTGGCTCCACGTCAGGTCCTTGCCGTGGCGCAGCGCGCGGCCCTCCCGGACCATCCGGCACCAGCCGGTGCCCGACAGCGCCCGGTAGCCGGCCGCCGCGCGGACCGCCCGCGCCAGCGCCCGCACCCGGCCGGAGTGCTCCAGCGCGTCGACCAGATCCGTGCGCAGCATCCGGTGCGGCAGCCCGTCCACGGCCCGCGTGACGGTCACGTCCCCGACGGCCGCCGCCAGATAGCGCGCCTTCACCGCGTCCGGCACCGTCGAGTCCGAGGTGAGCAGGAACCGCGTCCCCATCGCGACCCCGGCCGCCCCGTAGGCGAGCGCCGCCACCAGGCCCCGCCCGTCGAAGAATCCGCCCGCCGCCACGACCGGTATCCGCACGGCGTCGACCACCTGCGGCAGCAGCACCGTCGTCGCCACCGCGCCGGTGTGCCCGCCGCCCTCCGCGCCCTGCACGATCACCGCGTCCGCGCCCCAGCCGGCGACCTTCTCGGCGTGCCGCCGGGCGCCCACGGTGGGGACGACCAGCACCCCTTTCTCCTTGAACCGGGCGATCAGCTCCGGGGAGGGCGCGAGAGCGAACGAGGCGACCCGCACCCCCTCGGCGATCAGGACGTCGGCCCGGTCACCGGCGTCCGGGGCGTCGGCCCGCAGGTTCACCCCGAACGGCGCGTCCGTACGGGACCTGACCTCGCGCACCGCCTCGCGCAGCCGGTCCACCGTCATCGTCGCCGACGCCAGGACGCCCAGCGCCCCCGCGTTCGCCGCTGCCGCCACCAGGCGCGGGCCCGCCACCCAGCCCATCCCCGTCTGCACGACCGGGTGCCGCACCCCGGTCAGCCGGGTCAGTGCCGTCTCCATCACCCGGCGACCTCCCTCGCCCGGGTGTTCCCGGGGTCGACGACCTCGCGGATCAGCCGCAGTTCGGCCGCGGACGGCGACCGGGTCACCGCCACGTCACCGGCCACGGCCAGATCGAAGGAGGTGGCCTCCCGG
Organism: Streptomyces sp. NPDC056628; assembly: GCF_042792555.1. NCBI lineage: Bacteria > Bacillati > Actinomycetota > Actinomycetes > Kitasatosporales > Streptomycetaceae > Streptomyces > Streptomyces sp. NPDC056628. Next base: position 88,734 of record NZ_JBHTWG010000008.1, on the reverse strand, counting down.
ACCTGCTCCACGGTGACGCCCGGATGCACCGAGACGAGCCGCATCGTGCGGCCGGGTGCGCCGAAGTCGAAGACGCCGAGGTCGGACACCACCCGCCGCAGACAGTGGTACCGGGCGCCGGCCGCGTGGTCGTGGCCCACCCCGCACACCATGTCGACGCGCTCCACGAAGACCCGCCGCGAGTGCCGGGGCACCCAATAACTCGTCGGATTGTTCAGGGTGTTGACCGGCGCCCCGCGCACCCCCAGCAGCTGGCGCACCGGCCGCTCCCAGGGGCCGACGCACGAGATGTTCTGGTTGCCGTGGCGGTCGATCTGGCTCGCGCCCATCATCACGTGCCGGCGGCCGCCGGTGACCAGCGTGAGGTGCTGCCGGTACGGCAGCCACCCCTCGACCGTGCCGTCCGGTGTGACGAGCAGGGCCTCCCCGTCCGTCAGCAGCAGCTCCGGCGCGAAGGTGAGCCGGGCGAGCCGGGCACCGATGGACGGGATCAGGCCCATGGGGCTCGCCAGCACCTCCCCGTCGCCCCGCCACTCCTCCGCGCACGCGATCACGCAGTACTCCGCGCGGGAGACCTCCGTCATGGCCGCCCCCCGGCCGCCGCCGCCCGGTACGCCCGTTCGTCGCCGCCGAGGTAGCGGGCGGCGAACTCCGGCCACGGCGTCGTCGCGTACGTCCGCTGGAACTCCTCGTCCCGGCCGTAGTCGGGGGCGCAGGACGTGAAGTGCGCGCCGCCCGGCGCCTCAATCACGCCCGTGACCCTGTGCCGCTTGACCAGCAGCGACTGCGGGGGCCCGCCCTTGGACAACTCGGCGGTGCCGACGAGCCGTTCACAGGAGACGTACGCCGTGTCCGCCGCCTCGCAGAACAGGTCGTCGAAGTACGGGTCGGGGCCCAGATACTGCCCGTTGCCCCGCCGGTCGGCGCGGTTGACGTGCACGAGGGCCACGTCGAGCCGCAGCGCGGGCATGGCCACGAACGTCTCCCCGTCGTCGTACGGCGAGGTCACCGTCCGCAGGCCCGGGTTGACCCGCATCACGTCGGAGCCGAGCCCGGCCCGCACCGGCAGGAACGGCAGCCGGTTCGCCGCCGCGTGCAGCCCCCACAGGAACATCGCCTCGTCGACCTCCGTCAGGTCGAGCTCCCCGCGCTCGCGCGCCGCGCGGAAATGCGGTTCGAGGGGGAGGGAGTCCAGCGTCGCGAACGGGGCGACCAGGCGGCGGATCCGGCCCGCCGCCGCCAGCATCCCGACGTCCGGGCCGCCGTACGACACGACGGTCAGGCCCGTGACCTCGGACCGCAGCAGTGCCCTGACCAGGGCCATCGGTTTGCGGCGCGAGCCCCAGCCGCCGATCCCGACCGTCATGCCGTCCCGTAACCGGGAGACGGCCTCGTCGGCGGTCATCGTCTTGTCCCGCATCTACGCCCCCTCCGTCCCTCGCGTTCCCGGCGCACCGAAGCCGGCCCGCACCCGCTCGGCGACGCCGCTGAGGGCCGCCTCGAAGGTGAAGCCCTGCTCGAAGCGGTAGCCGCGGCGCACGTCGACCGGGTCGATGCCGTTGAGCGCGGCCTTGGCCAGGCGCAGCAGCCGCCCATCCTTCGCCGCGATCTCCCGGGCCAGCTCCAGGGCGGCGGACGGCAGTTCGGCGCGCGGCACGACCCGCCACACCGAGCCGTGCGCGTGCAGCTCGGCCGCGGTGGCCGTGCGCGCGGTGTAGTACAGGGCGCGCAGCAGATGCCGCGGGACCAGCCGGGCCAGATGGGTGGCCGCGCCCAGCGCGCCCCGGTCCAGCTCGGGCAGCCCGAACACGGCGTCCTCGCTCGCCACGATCGCGTCCGCGTTGCCCACCAGGCCGATGCCGCCGCCCAGGCAGAACCCGTGCACCGCCGCCACGACCGGCACCGGGCACTCGTACACCGCCGCGAACGCGTCCGCGCACGCGTGGTTGACGCCGATCAGCGCGTCGTGGCCGCCGCGCTGGAGCTCCTTGATGTCGACCCCGGCGTTGAACCCGCGCCCCTCGGCCGTCAGGACGACACAGCGGACCCCCGGGTCGCGGCCGGCGGCCCGCAGGGCGTCGGCCAGGGCGGACCAGCCGTCCACCGGCAGGGCGTTCACCGGTGGGAAGGCGACCGTGACGACGGCGATTCCCTCGTGGTCCGTCCCCTTTCCGGGGGACGAGGTGGAGACACCCATGGCCGCATCAGCTACCTTTCCACCAAACGTTTGTTAGGTGGAGGGTAGCGGGGCATGGGACTGGACGGGAAGGTCGTGGTCGTCACCGGCGGCACCCGCGGCGTCGGCGCCGGGATCGCGCGGGCCTTCGCCGAGGCCGGCGCGGAGGTGCTGACCTGCGCCCGCCGCCCACCCGAAGCACCCTCACCGGGCGCCGAGTTCGTCCCCCTGGACCTGCGCGACACCGGGGCCGTCCAGGACTTCTTCGGGGCGCTGCCACGCCTCGACGTCCTCGTCAACAACGCGGGCGGCACCCCGTACCGGCGGCTCACCGACGCCGGCGCCGAGCGGCACGCGCGCGTGATCGAGCTGAACCTCCTGGCCCCGCTGACCGCGTCCCTGGCCGCCCACGAGCACCTGGCCCGCGCGCGGGGCTCCGTCGTGATGATCGGCAGTGTCAGCGGCGGCCGGCCCTCACCCGGCTCGGCGGCGTACGGGGCCGCCAAGGCCGGGCTGGAGAGCCTCGCCCGGTCCATGGCGGTCGAGTGGGCACCGCGCGTGCGGGTCAACACCCTGGTCGTCGGCATGGTCCGCACCGAGCGGTCGGGCCCGCACTACGGAGGCGACACCGGTGCCGCCCGCGTCGCCCGCACCGTCCCGCTGGGCCGCCTCGCCGACCCCGCCGACGTCGGAGCGGCCGCCGTCTTCCTCGCCTCCGACGCCGCCGCCTACATCAGCGGCGCGAGCCTGCTCGTGCACGGCGGCGGCGAGCGGCCCGCGTTCCTGGACGCCGTGACCGACACCGACGGAGGCATGCCATGAGCGGGATCTGCACGGGACGGGTCGTCGTCGTCACCGGCGCGGGCCGGGGCCTGGGCCGCGCGCACGCGCTGGCGTTCGCCGCCGAGGGCGCCCGCCTGGTCGTCAACGACCTCGGGGTCGGCCCGGACGGCACGGCGGCCGACGGCGGCCCGGCCCGGCGGGTGGTCGACGAGATCCGCGCGGCGGGCGGCGAGGCCGTCCCCCACACCGGTGACGTGGCCACCGCCGGCGGAGCGGCGTCCCTGGTCACGACGGCCCTGCGGACGTACGGCCGGCTCGACACCCTCGTCAACAACGCGGGCTTCCTGCGCGACCGGATGCTGGTCAACCTCGCCGAGGACGACTGGGACGCGGTCGTCCGCGTCCACCTCAAGGGCCACTTCCTGCCCCTGCGGCACGCCGCCGCGCACTGGCGCGCGGAGACGAAGGCGGGCCGCGTCCCGGCCGCCCGCGTCGTCAACACCAGCAGCGGCGCCGGCCTGCTCGGCTCCCTCGGACAGGGCGCCTACAGTGCCGCGAAGGCCGGGATCGTGGGCCTCACCCTGGTCGCCGCCGCCGAGCTGGCCCGCTACGGCGTCCAGGTCAACGCGATCGCCCCGGCGGCCCGCACCCGGATGACCGAGGACGTCTTCGCCGAGACCATGGCGGCGCCCGGCACCGGCTTCGACGCGATGGCCCCCGAGAACGTCTCCCCGCTGGTCGTCTGGCTGGGCTCGGCGGCGAGCACCGGGGTCACCGGCCGGGTCTTCGAGGCGGAGGGCGGCCGGATCACCGTGATGGAGGGCTGGACGCCGGGCCCGACGGCGGACAAGGGGGCCCGGTGGACCCCCGGGGAGGCGGGGGAGACGGCACGGACGCTGCTGCGGGAGGCGACACCCCCGCGCCGCGTGTACGGGACCTGACCGCGCGCTTCCCCTGTCAGGTGTCGCACTCCAGGACCGTCCGGCACAGCCCGCACCGGGCGCGGACCCGCCCCCGCACCGGCACCCGGATCCGCTGCTGACACGTCGGGCACGGGAACGACACCCCGAGCGGCTCCCGGTCCTGCGGGGTGAACGCGTACGGCACCCCCGGCCGCTCCCCGCCCTCCCGTTGCTCCCGCGCGCGGCGCCGGTCGTGCGCGTAGCGCCGGCGGCCCGCCCAGCCCGCGGCGGTCAGCGGAGGCTGCCGCGCGTCCTCACGCGCCCGGTCCATGCCCTTGCCGTACGCCGTGTACGCCTGCGGACTGGTGAACCACACCGACGGGTCCTCACCGAACAGCAGCGACCGCTTGGCGAGGACGTACCCGAACTCCTCCGGCGTCAGATAGCCCAGCTTCTGCGAGGACGCGGAGTCCTCCCGGTAGGCGTCCAGCAGCAGCCAGCCCGCGCCCAGGTACGTGGTCACCGTGTCCGTCAGGATCTCGTTGTCCCGGGTACCGGGGAACGACAGGTCCAGCCGGTGCAGATACACATGGGCCACCTCGTGCGCCAAGGCCGCCCCGATGTCCCGCCGATGCGTACGGAAACGGTCGTTCAGCTCGACGAAGTACTCCGGGCCCGCCGTCAGTTCGACGTTCGCCGCATGGCTCATCTCCCGGAATCCCACGACCAGGCGCGCGTCCGGCAGCCGGAAGTGCCGCACCAGCTCGCGGGCCACCCGCTGCGCCCCCAGATGCAGGTCGTCGAGGTCGCCGAACGCCACGTCGGCGGGCGCCACACTGGCCGCGAAGGTCCGCACGGTCTCGTACGACAGACGCCGGTAGAGCGCGGTGATCGACGCCCGCACCGTGTCCAGGTGCGGAAAGCCGTGCTCGACCGGTCCGCCGTTCGCCACGCCGCACCCCCTGGACGTCTCGAACCCGATTCCACTCTACGGGGAGGTGAGGGGGATTTCCCCGGCGAGGTTCCACACCCCCGGCGTGAGATCCGTCCTTGCCACACCACCCGGCCGATCTTCATACTGCGGGCCGCTCAACACGCCATGAAAGGACGTATGTTGACCCAGAGTCCGCCGAAGAGAACCGGCATATCCCTGGCCACCCGAGCCGCGGCGGTGGGCGCCGTCGCGCTCGCGGCCGCCTCGCTGCAGCCCCTCACCGCGCACGCCGAGACCCGCGTCGTCGGTGGAACGACCGCCGCGCAGAACGAGTTCCCGTTCATGGTCCACCTCTCCATGGGCTGCGGCGGGGCGCTCTACAAGAAGGACGTCGTCCTCACCGCCGCCCACTGCATGGACGGCTCCGGCCCCAACACCGGCATCACCGTCACCGCCGGCGTCAACGACCTGAACTCCTCCTCCGCGATCAAGGTCAAGTCGACCAAGGTCAAGGTGGCCAGCGGCTACGACGGCACCGGCAAGGACTGGGCGCTGATCAAGCTGGCCCGGCCGATCGACAAGCCGACGCTGAAGATCGCCACCACGGACCGCTACAACCGCGGCATGTTCACGATCGCCGGATGGGGCGACACCCGGGAAGGGGCCGGCACGGGCACGACCAAGCTCCGCAAGGCCACCGTCCCCTTCGTCGCCGACCGTACCTGCGAGCGCCACTACGGCGACCGGCTGGTGTCGAAGGAGGAACTGTGCGCCGGCTGGCAGAGCGGCGGCATCGACACCTGCCAGGGCGACTCCGGCGGCCCCATGTTCCGCAGGGACGACGCCGGCAAGTGGATCCAGGTCGGCATCGTCAGCTGGGGCGACGGCTGCGCCCGCACGGGTGTGCCCGGCGTCTACACGGAGGTCAGCCACTTCGCCAAGGACATCGCCCGCGCGGCGGACGCCCTGTAGGACGGCCGCCGGGCCCGCTCGCACGGGCCGCAGGAGCGCACCGCGTCCCGCGCCGACCGGGGACGCGCCCTCCAGCTCCGGCAGCCACACGTCGTTGACGCCCTCCCGCGGGACCGGCCCGGGCACGTACGGCGCACACCGGGGCCCGCGGACCAGGAGCGGCCCAGGCGGAAGCCGGCGACCCACACGGACCCGCGGGTCCTCCGGCAGCTCCAGCCGGGCGTCACCGGCGCCCGCACCACGACGGTGCCCCGGCACAGCCCCGGGGCACCGTCCCGGGCACCCCGCCCGACGCCACCTCCCGCCCCGCCCCGACGCCGTCCGGCGCCGCCAGCCGCAGAGCCCGCGCGCCCGTACGCCGGGCGGACAGGGCCGCTCGTGCAGGACGCCCCCGGTCATCCCCCCGACCCCGCCGATCCCCCCCGTGATCGGGTGAACGGACCACCCACCCGCCCCGTAGGCTGGGCGCCCATGACCAGCAACACGTCACCCGACGCCGTCGACCCCGCCGTCCGCGAGGAACTCGCCCGGCTGCGCGACAGCATCGACAACATCGACGCGGCCGTCGTCCACATGCTCGCCGAACGCTTCAAGTGCACCCAGCAGGTCGGCCACCTCAAGGCCCGCCACCAGCTGCCGCCCGCCGACCCGGCCCGCGAGGCCCGCCAGATCGCCCGGCTGCGCACCCTCGCCGAGAACGCGAAACTCGACCCCGCGTTCGCCGAGAAGTTCCTCACCTTCATCATCGCCGAGGTCATCCGGCACCACGAGAGCATCGCCGTCGACAACACCACCGGCGCCACGCCCGCCGCGAACGGGTCCGGCCCCGGCGAGTGACCGCGGGGCGGCGCCGCCCCGGTCCGGTACCGGCTCCGCCCCCTCAGCCCCACACCCTCCCCGGTGAACCGGACATCACGCCCGTACCGGGCCTCCTCTGTGCCTGACCGGCGGCATCAGGCAGCATGTCGTTCATGTCCGTACTGACGCGCGACGAAGCGCAGACCCGTGCCCAGCTCCTCGACGTCCACCGCTACACGATCGCACTCGATCTGACCACCGGGGACGACACCTTCGACTCGCACACCGTCATCGCGTTCACCACGCGCGCCGACGCGGACACCTTCATCGAGCTCAAGCCGGCCCAGCTGCGCTCCGTCACCCTCGACGGCCGCCCCCTCGACCCGGAGACCCTGGACGGCAACCGCCTCCCCCTGAAGGGCCTCACCGCCGGGGAGCACGAACTGCGGATCGACGCCGCCATGCGCTACTCCCGCACCGGCGAGGGCATGCACCGCTTCACCGACCCCAGCGACGGCGAGACCTACGTCTACACCCAGCTGTTCCTCGACGACGTCCAGCGCGTCTTCGCCGCCTTCGACCAGCCCGACCTCAAGGCCGTCTTCGACCTGACCGTCACCGCCCCCGACGGCTGGACCGTCCTCGCCAACGGCGTCACCGAACACCTCGGCGACGGCCGCTGGCGCGCCGCCACCACCCCGCTGATCTCCACCTACCTCGTCGCCGTCGCCGCCGGCCCCTGGCACTCCGCGCGCACCGAGCACCGCGGCCTGCCCTTCGGCATCCACTGCCGCCGCTCCCTGGCCCCCTACCTCGACGCCGACACCGAGGAACTCTTCGAGATCACCCGGCAGTGCTTCGACCGCTTCCACGAGAAGTTCGAGGAGCCCTACCCCTTCGACTCCTACGACCAGGCGTTCGTCCCCGAGTTCAACGCCGGCGCCATGGAGAACCCCGGCCTCGTCACCTTCCGCGACGAGTTCGTCTACCGCTCCGCCGTCACCGACACCGAACGCCAGACCCGCGCCATGGTCATCGCCCACGAGATGGCCCACATGTGGTTCGGCGACCTCGTCACCCTGCGCTGGTGGGACGACATCTGGCTCAACGAGTCCTTCGCCGAGTACATGGGCTACCAGATCTGCTCCGAAGCCACCCGCTTCACCGACACCTGGACCGACTTCGGCGTCGCCCGCAAGGCCTGGGGCTACGACGCCGACCAGCGGCCCACCACCCACCCCGTCGCCCCCGAGAACGTCGACGACACCGCCTCCGCCCTGCTCAACTTCGACGGCATCTCCTACGCCAAGGGCGCCTCCGCGCTCCGCCAGCTCGTCGCCTGGCTCGGCGAGAAGGACTTCCTCGCCGGTATCAACACCCACTTCGCCCGGCACAAGTTCGCCAACGCCGCCCTCGCCGACTTCATCGACTCCCTCGCCTCCGCCACCGAACGCGACGTCCACGCCTGGGCCGACGCCTGGCTGCGCACCACCGGCGTCGACACCCTCACCCCGGCCGTCACCCCCGGCGAGAACGGCACCTGCGCCCTCACCGTCGACCGCGCCGGCAGCCGCCCCCACCGCATCGCCGTCGGCCTCTACGACCAGGACCTCGGCGCCGACGACGGCCACCTCACCCTGCGCGAACGCCTCGACCTCGACGTCCCCCGGAGCGCCCCGCTGCCCGTCGGCAAACGCCCCGCGCTGCTGCTCCTCAACGACGGCGACCTGACCTACGCCAAGGTCCGCTTCGATCCCGCGTCCTTCGAGACCGTCCGCAAGAGCCTCGCCGGACTGCCCGACCCGCTCACCCGCGCCGTCGTCTGGAACGCCCTGCGCGACGCCGTCCGCGACGGCGAACTCGCCCCCCTCGCCTACCTGGAGGCCGCCCGCACCCACCTCCCGCGCGAACACGACCTCGCCGTCGTCCAGGGCGTCCTCGCCTTCGCCGCCGGGCACATCGCCGATCGCTACCTCACCCCCGCACAGCGGCCCGGCGGACTGGCCCTGCTCGCCGGCCTGTGCCGCGACCTCATCCGCCGCACCGAGGACGGCGACAACCCCGGCCTGCGCCTGATCGCCGTACGCCACTTCATCGACGTCGCCGCCCACCCCGAGACCATCGCCGCCTGGCTCGCCGACGGCACCGTCCCCGGCGGACCCGAACTCGACCCCGACCTGCGCTGGCGCGCCCTCGCCCGGCTCGCCGTCCTCGGCGCCGTCGACGAGGACGCCATCGCCGCCGAACTCGACCGCGACCCCAGCGCCACCGGCCAGGAGGGCGCCGCACGCTGCCGGGCCGCCCTGCCCGGCGAGGAGTCCAAGGCCCGCGCCTGGGACGCCATGTTCGGCTCCGACGACCTGTCCAACTACCTGTTCACCGCCACCGCCCAGGGCTTCTGGCAGCCCGAACAGGCCGACCTGGTACGGCCGTACGTGGCGCGGTACTTCCAGGACGCGCCCACCGTCGCGGCCCGCCGCGGCCCCGCCATCGCCGACGCCGCCGGCCGCTACGCCTTCCCCGCGCACGCCGTCGACACCGAGACCCTGCGGCTCGGGCAGACCTGCCTGGACGACGCCGACCCCGCCCCGGCCCTGCGCCGCCGGCTCGCCGACCACCTCGACGACCTCGCCCGGGCGCTGCGCGTCCGGGAAGCACAGGGCGACTAGGACGCGGCGGCAGGGGGTGCCGGTTCCGCCGGCGCCCCCTACTCCGCCGAACGGGCGACACGCCGTACGACACGCACACCCCGTGCGGGAATACCCCCTTTCGGGTTCCGGTCAGGGGGCTTTCCGGGTGCCGTCGCCCCACCGGGTCCAAGCTGGAGGTCCTTCTCGTCCAGCGCGCCCGGGAGGACACGATGAGCACGCCCTCACCGCTCGCCTCAGGCCCCGAAGGCCCCGAAGCCCTGCGGCCGATGCTCGACACCGTGCTCACCGCGCTCGACACGGGCACCCGCGCCCGCGGCGGCCCCCTGCCCGCCGGCGGCCCTCGGGCCGTCACCGCCCGCGTCCGGGCCGCCCTCCCCGACGTCCTGCCCGAGCGCGGCGACCCCGACGCCCTCCAGCGCCTCGTCCACACCCTCGCCGAAAGCTCCGCCGACCCCGCCGACCCGCTGTGCGCCGCCCACCTGCACTGCCCGCCCCTCGCCGTGGCCGTCGCCGCCGACCTCGCCGCCAGCGCCCTCAACCCCTCCCTGGACTCCTGGGACCAGGCCCCGGCCGCCTCCGCCCTGGAAGCCCTCGTCACCCGCGCCCTCGCCGACGAGATCCACCCCCCGCCCGCGACCCCCGACGCCCTCATGACCACCGGCGGCACCGAGTCCAACCAACTCGCCGTCCTCCTCGCCCGCGAGACCCAGGGCACCGGCGCGCGCCTCCTGCACGGCGCCAACGCCCACCACTCCCTGCCCCGCGCCGCCTGGCTGCTCGGACTCCCCGAACCCGTCACCGTCCCCGCACCCGCCGGCGTCCTCGACCCCGCCGCCCTCGACGAAGCCCTCACCCGGCTCCCCGGCCCCCACCTCGTCGCCGCCACCGCCGGAACCACCGACGCCGGACTCATCGACCCGCTCCCCGAGATCGCCGCCCGGTGCGCCGCCCACGGCGCCCGCCTCCACATCGACGCCGCCTACGGCGGAGGCCTGCTGTTCAGCGACCGCCACCGCCACCGGCTCACCGGCCTCGACGCCGCCCACACCGTCACCCTCGACCTGCACAAACTCGGCTGGCAGCCCGTCGCCGCCGGACTCCTCACCGCCCGCGACCCCGCCGACCTGGCCGCGCTGCACCACCGCGCCGACTACCTCAACGCCGACGACGACACCGACGCCGGCCTGCCCGACCTGCTCGGCCGCTCCCTGCGGACCAGCCGCCGGCCCGACGTCCTCAAGATCGCCGCCACCCTCGCCACCCTCGGCCGCGACGGGCTCGGCCGGCTCGTCGACCAGGTCTGCGACCGCGCCGCCGACCTCGCCGACCTCGTCGCCCACCACCCCGGCTTCGACCTCTACGACCAGCCCACCATCAGCACGGTCCTGTTCCGGCCCGCGCACGCCACGGACACCGCCGTCGCCGCCGCACGCCGCCGGCTCCTCGCCGACGGCCGGGCCGTCCTCGGCCGCGCCCACGCCGACGGGCGCCTCTGGCTCAAAGCCACCCTGCTCAACCCGCGGGCCCGCCCCGACGATCTGGCCGCCCTCCTGAAACTGGTGGAAGGAAACACCCCCGGATGACCCCGCAGTCCCAGCCCCGGCGCCCCGCCCCCGACGCCCCCCGCGACCTCGTCGGCATCGGCATCGGCCCCTTCAACCTCTCCCTCGCCGCCCTCGCCCACCCCCTCGCCGAAGTCGACGCCGTCTTCTACGAACAGCGCCCCGCCTTCTCCTGGCACCCCGGACTCCTCCTCGACGGCGCCCGCATCCAGGTCCCCTTCCTCGCCGACCTCGTCACCCTCGTCGACCCCGCCAGCCCCTGGTCGTTCCTCAACCACCTGCGCACCCGCGACCGGCTCTTCCCCTTCTACTTCGCCGAGCGCTTCCACATCCAGCGCGCCGAGTACGACGCCTACTGCCGCTGGGTCAGCGAGAACCTCCCCGGACTGCACTTCGGCCACCACGTCGACGCCGTCCGCTTCAACCCCGAACGCGACGTCTTCGAGGTCGACCACATCCGGCGCGACCCCGACGGCGGCACCGAGGAACTCAGCCGCACCTACGCCCGCAACATCGTCGTCGGCATCGGCACCGAACCCGACGTCCCCGACGCGCTCCGACCCCTCGTCGACGCCCCCGGCGTCCCCGTCGTCCACGCCGCCGACTACCTCACCCACCGCGACACCCTGCTCGCCGCCGACCACATCACCGTCGTCGGCTCCGGACAGTCAGGCGCCGAGATCTTCCTCGACCTGCTCCGCCGGCGGCCCGCCGGACGCGAACGGCTCCACTGGCTCGGCCGCACCGAGTCCTTCGCCCCCATGGAGTACTCCAAGCTCGGCCTGGAGCACTTCACCCCCGACTACACCCGCTACTTCCAGAGCCTCGCCGAACCCGTCCGCGACCGGCTCGTCGCCTCCCAGTGGCAGCTCCACAAAGGCATCGACGCCGACACCCTCGCCGCCATCCACGACGAGCTCTACCGCCGCACCCTGGACGGCGGCTGGCCCGACACCGTCCTCACCCCCGGTGTCGCCGTCCGCACCGCCGGACGCCTCGCCACCACCAAGATCGAACTCCATCTGGAGCACCCCGACCAGAACGCCCGCACCCGCCTCACCACCGACGCCGTCGTCCTCGCCACCGGCTACCGCGAACGCCCCCTGAACCGCCTCCTCGCCGGCCTCGACCCCTACCTGCGCCGCGACAGCCAGGAACGCCCCCGCGTCGACGACGCCTACCGCCTCCTCATGGACCCGTCCGTCACGAGCTCCGGCTGCCACGTCTACGTCCAGAACGCCGAACGCCACACCCACGGCGTCGGCACCCCCGACCTCGGACTCGCCGCCTGGCGCAGCGCCACCATCCTCAACTCCGTGACCGGCAAGGAGACCTACCCCCTGCCCAACCGGACCGCCTTCACCACCTTCGGCCTAAAACAGCAGGAGCCCCGGATCCCGCGAGCGCGGCGCCCCGAGGCACTGACACCGCTCACCGACGGGATCCGGGGCTCCTGAGAGCCACCGTCAGAACACCGGAGTGCCCTCACGGGTCAGCTTCCAGTCCACCGACGCGAAGTCCTTCGGATCCAGCACACCCTTCGCGGTCACCCACTCCGCGATCCGGGTCCGGATCTCCGTCGACTCCGACCACAGCTCCTGGGCCGACGCCACATGCGGGAACGCCCCGCCACCGTTGGCCCGGTAGTTGTTCACCGCGAACACGAACTTCTGCGCGTCGTCCAGCGGCGCACCCTGGTACGACAGGTTCCTGATCCGCTTCCCGGCCGGCTGCGCGATGTCGATGTCGTACGACAGCCCCGACACGTAGTCGTAGTTGTAGTCCGGCCGGTTGTTCGCGTTCGTCAGCTTCTCCACATCCACCGGCGCACCCGCCGCCGTCTGCGCGAAGTACCCCGCCGAGAACTCCAGGTACGCCCTGACCTGCGCGCCCGTCATCAGCTTCGCGACCAGCGTGTTGTCGTACACGTACAGGCTCGACAGATCCCGGATCGTCACGTCACCGGCCGGGATCTCCGACGTCCGCGAGAACGGCGACGCCTGCGAGATCACCGGCAACGCGGCGTACTCCGTACCCGCCAGCGCCGCCTTCACCACGTCCTCCTGGACCTTGGTGATCAGATCGATGATCGGGGCGTCCTTGTACCGGGCGTCCACCGTCGTCAGCGTCTCGGTCGCCGAGCCGACGACCTGGTTGACGTACTCCACGACCAGGTCGTGGTCGTCCTTCAGCAGCCGCGTGATCCGCGGGTCGTCCGCAACCGTCCTCGAGTCCCGCAGCGACGCCCTGACCGACTCGACCTTCCAGCAGCCCCGCTCGAGGACCAGCTCGAAGTCGAACACCGACAGCCGCTGCGCGTAGCACAGCGGCTCCGACAGCACGACCGTCCGGCCCGTCTTCTCGTTCGTGACCCGCAGCTCCGCGATCTCCGTGTGCGCGTGCCCGACGAGGATCGCGTCGATCCCCGGCACCTGCTGCGCCACCAGCGCCGCCGAGTTCTCCACGTACGGCAGCTGGTCACCGTACGACGACGTGCCCGACGCACCCGAGTGCGCCGACACCACGACCACGTCCGCGCCCATCGACCGCAGCCTCGGCACCCACTTCGCCGCCTGCTCCTCCAGACCCGGGAACACCAGCTTGCCCTCGACGTACGCCTTGTCCCAGATCGCGATGCCCGGGTTCGTCAGACCCAGCACCGCCACCTTCACCGGCGGCGCGCCCGGCACATGGAACTTCTTGATGAAGTACGGCGGAAAGGCGGGCTTCAGCGTCCTCGCGTCCAGCGCGTTCGCACCCAGCAGCGGGAAGTCGCACTGGGACTCGAACTTGCGCAGCGTCTCGATGCCGTAGTTGAACTCGTGATTGCCGAGGGCCACCGCGTCGTACCCGATCGCGTTCATCGCCGCCGCCATCGGGTGGACCGGGCCGCCCTTCGCGGTGATCGGGTCGACCTTCGCGTAGTAGTACGTCAGCGGGGTGCCCTGGATCGTGTCGCCCGCGTCGATGAGGAGCGTGTTGCCGCGCCCCTTCTCCTTGCGGACCTGGTCGACCAGCGTCGAGACCCGCGACAGGCCCCTCGCGTTGCCCGCGGTGTCGGAGTACTCCGCGTCCTTGAAGTAGTCCCAGTTGAAGACGTTGCCGTGCAGGTCCGTCGTGCCCAGCACGCTCAGCGCGTACCGCTTCTTCTTCGGCCCCGTCGCCTGCGCCGGCTGCGCGGCCTGGGCCGCCGGGGCGCCCACCGCGCCGGCCACCGCCACTCCCGCTCCGGTCACGGCCGACTTCTTCAGGAACTTCCGGCGGTCCAACGGCATGAGTGCATCTCCCCGGGGGAAAGGGCCAACAACGCGCGTAGATTCTGACCTGAGCACGGCAGCCGGCAACAGCCCCCACAGGTTTCGAATTGATGACCCGCCGGGCTCGTAACCGAGCAAGCGATGACAGAGTGGGACGTATGGCCACCCCTTCAGAGGACCCCCAGCCCGCCGCCCCCTACGGAACCCCCGACGCCCCCCGCATCGCCGTCCGCGGCGAGGCCCACCTCGAAGTCGACCCCGAGATCGCCCGCATCGGCGTCACCGTCACCTCCCGCGGCAAGGACCGCCGCACCGCCCTCGACGACCTCACCCGGCGCAACACCGCCGTCCTCGACCTCGTCAAGAGCTACGGCGACGCCGTCGAACGCCTGGAGACCGGCGCCTTCTCCCTCAGCCCCGAACTGAAGGACAAAGGCCGCGGCGAACGCGTCCACGCCTACCACGGCAGCGTCCACCTCACCGCCGACCTCACCGACTTCACCGCCCTCGGCGAACTCACCACCCGACTGGCCGACTTGGACCTCACCCGCGTCGACGGCCCCTGGTGGGCCCTGCGCCCCGGCTCACCCGCCCACCGGCAGGCCCGGCAGCAGGCCGTCCGCGAGGCCGTCCAACGCGCCCGCGAATACGCCGAAGCCCTCGGGGCCGGCCTCGCCGCCCTCGTCGAACTCGCCGACACCGGCTCCGACAGCCCCGCACCGCCCCGCGGCGTCCGCACCCGCTCCCTGGCCTACGGAGCCGCCGAGGACGCCCCCGCCGCACCCCTCGACCTCGAACCCCAACGACAGCACGTCACCGCCCAGGTCGACGCCCGCTTCACCATGACCCCGCCCCGGCTGTGAGACCTCGCGCATTCCCCGGATCCCCCGATGGGGTGCCCCGGAATTGCTCATCGGAGCACCCCGCCGCACAATTCAACTCTTGTCAATAACCCTTCAGGTCGTCACTCGCGGCCAATCCACTACCCGCCGGTAAGTCATAGAGTCGAACCATGCGCCGAGCCAAGATCGTCTGCACCCTGGGCCCCGCCACCGACACCTACGACCGTATAAGGGAACTGGTCGAGGCCGGAATGGACGTCGCCCGGTTCAACCTCAGCCACGGCACCCACGCCGAGCACGAGGAGCGCTACCGGCAGGTCCGCAAGGCGTCCGACGAGACCGGGCACAGCGTCGGCCTCCTCGCCGACCTTCAAGGCCCGAAGATCCGGCTCGGCCGCTTCACCGAAGGACCCGTACTCCTCGAACGCGGCGACACCTTCACCCTCACCGTCGACCCGGCCGCCGAAGGCGACCGCCACCAGTGCGCCACCACCTACGCCGGCCTCGCCGCCGACGTCACCCCCGGCGAACGCATCCTCGTCGACGACGGCAAGGTCTGCCTCGAAGTCACCGCCGTCGACGGCCCCCGCGTCCGCACCACCGTCGTCGAAGGCGGCATCGTCTCCGACCACAAGGGCCTCAACCTCCCCGGCGTCGCCGTCTCCGTCCCCGCCCTCTCCGACAAGGACGAGGACGACCTGCGCTGGGCCCTGCGCACCGGCTTCGACGTCATCGCCCTGTCCTTCGTCCGCTCCGGCCGCGACATCGACGACGTCCACCGCATCATGGACGAGGAGGGCCGCCGCCTCCCCGTCATCGCCAAGATCGAGAAACCCCAGGCCGTCGACGCCCTCGACGACATCGTGGCCGCCTTCGACGGCATCATGGTCGCCCGCGGCGACCTCGGCGTGGAGGTGCCGCTCGAACAGGTGCCGATCGTCCAGAAGCGCGCGATCACACTGGCCCGGCGCAACGCCAAGCCCGTCATCGTGGCCACCCAGATGCTCGACTCCATGATCGACCACTCCCGGCCCACCCGGGCCGAGGCGTCCGACGTGGCCAACGCCGTCATCGACGGCACCGACGCCGTGATGCTCTCCGGCGAGACCAGCGTCGGCAAGTACCCCGTCGAGACCGTCCGCACCATGGCGAGGATCGTCGAAGCGGCCGAGGAGGACCTCCTCTCCCAGGGGCTGCCCCCGCTGACCGAACACAACAAGCCCCGCACCCAGGGCGGCGCCGTCGCCCGCGCGGCCGCCGAGATCGGCGACTTCCTCGTCGCGCGCTTCCTCGTCGCCTTCACCCAGTCCGGCGACACCGCCCGCCGCCTCTCCCGCTACCGCTCGCCGATCCCCCTCCTCGCCTTCACCCCCGAGCCGGCCACCCGGTCGCAGCTGAACCTGACCTGGGGCGTGGAGACGTTCCTCGGGCCGCACGCGGACTCCACGGACGCGATGGTCGACCAGGTGGACGAACTGCTCCTCCAGTACGGCCGCTGCCGCAAGGGCGACACGGTCGTCATCACGGCGGGCTCCCCACCGGGAGTCCCGGGCTCGACCAACCTCGTCCGCGTCCACCGCATCGGCGAGGCCGACACCCCGAACTGACGGTCAGTACTTGGGGCCCACGTGGGCGTCCATGAGGGTTACGGATGCTTTGCGGGCGATGGAGACGGTGAACGGGTCGCTGCCGCGTGCGAGGGTGGTCCACCGCACGCCGAGCTTGTCGAGCGTGTCGGTGAAGAGTCTCCGGATGTCGTCCGACCTGTTGGCCAGGAGATAGCGCGGATACTCGTACCGCTTGCGCTCGCCGGCGACCAGCCGGGTGGTCCAGTTGGTGATGCGGCAGCCGTCGGAGTGGATCAGCCCTCGGACGAACTCCCAGGGGTGATCGTCGACGATCTCCTGCTGCCACGGTGCGAGGGCGATGGTCCGCTCGTGCTTGTGGCCCGGCCCGTGCTGCGGGAACAGACAGGGGAGATGCTTCGAGTACACCTTCACGTTCCGGCAGCCCGTCTTGCGGACGCGGCAGACGGCGTTGTCGGGGAACACGGCACGCATGGCTCTCTCGCAGGCGTCCATGAGACCCGGCCACGACTCGGCACAGGTGATCATGAGGTTCGGGACGCGATGTGCTGAGTAGTGGCTGATGTGCCCGTCGCCGAGATAGAGGCCGAGCAGGTAGGCGTAGGCCGGCCGGTCGAGATCCCGGCCGTCGCACCGGGGGCACTTCGGGTCGTGCCGGCCGGGACACTCGCCGCGCTGCGTGCGGTCCAGGTGCTTCCAGTAGCCGATCGTGCCGGGAGCGATCGCGAGGTGACGTGCCACGTCCGCGTTGCTCGCACCGGCGTGCAGAAGAGCGAGAGCTTTGGCTCGTACGGCAGTGCCATGCGCGTTCATATGGCCACTCTGTGTCATGGATGGTGACAGTGAGCAGCAAAAAGCGGATGTTCACGAGAACGGGAACATCCGCTTTTCCACGGTGCCGGGTATGGGATTCGAACCCACACGTCCTTGCGGACAGAGGTGTTTGAGACCTCCGCGTCAACCAGTTGCGCCAACCCGGCGAGTATGGCTGCGCGAAAGCATACCGGGTCACCGCACTTCCCCGCCTCTAGGTAGGCTGCCTAAGCAGCAGCACCTGCCCGGCCCGCAACAAGGAGCCCCCGTGACCGCCCCCGAGTCGCCCCAGCCCGTGGACACGCCCGACGACGACAAGTCGCACGTGCCTCCGCTGACGACCCGTGTCGTCATCGCCGAGGACGAGGCCCTGATCCGGCTCGACCTCAAAGAGATGCTCGAGGAGGAGGGGTACACCGTCGTCGGTGAGGCCGGTGACGGTGAGCAGGCTGTCGAGCTGGCGCGCCAGCACCGGCCGGACCTCGTGATCCTCGACGTGAAGATGCCGAAGCTCGACGGCATCTCGGCGGCCGAGAAGATCGCCGAGGAGAGCATCGCCCCGGTGCTGATGCTGACGGCGTTCTCGCAGCGCGACCTCGTGGAGCGCGCCCGCGACGCCGGTGCCATGGCGTACCTGGTCAAGCCGTTCAGCAAGAGCGACGTCGTCCCGGCGATCGAGATGGCCGTCTCGCGGTTCACGGAGCTGAAGGAGCTGGAGAAGGAGGTCGCGGACCTCAGCCAGCGCCTGGAGACCCGCAAGCTCGTGGACCGGGCGAAGTCCGTCCTGCAGACGCAGTACGGGCTGACCGAGCCGGCCGCGTTCCGCTGGATCCAGAAGACGTCGATGGACCGCCGCATGTCGATGCAGCAGGTCGCCGAGGCCGTGATCCAGGACGCCGAGGAGAAGAAGGCCGCCAAGGGCTGACCTTCCCGGACAAGCGTGAGGCCCGTGCCCCTGACCGGGGGGCACGGGCCTCTGCCGTGGGGCGTCAGTCCTCGCCGAGGTACGCCTTGCGGACCGACTCGTCGTGCAGGAGGTCCTGCCCGGAGCCGGAGAGGACGATCTTGCCGACCTCCATGACGTGGCCGTGGTCGGCCAGGGAGAGCGCGGCCTGGGCGTTCTGCTCGATGAGCAGGATGGTGGTGCCCGACGCCTTGAGCTCCCGGATGGTCGCCATGATCTTCTGCATCATGATCGGCGAGAGGCCCATGCTGGGCTCGTCGAGCATGAGCAGCTTCGGCCGGGACATCAGCGCCCGCCCCATGGCGAGCATCTGCTGCTCGCCGCCGGAGAGGGTGCCCGCGGCCTGCTTGCGGCGTTCCCCGAGGATGGGGAAGAGGTCGTAGGCGCGCTGGATGTCCTTCTCGATGCCGTCCTTGTCGTTGCGCAGGAAGGCGCCGAGGCGGAGGTTGTCCTCGATCGTCATGCGGGGGAAGATGTGCCGCCCCTCGGGGGAGTGGGCGAGTCCCAGCGAGACGACCTTGTGGGCGGGGATCTTCCGCAGCGACTTGCCGTCGAACTTGATGTCGCCGGACAGGGGCTGGAGGAGTCCCGAGAGGGTGCGCAGGGTGGTGGTCTTCCCGGCGCCGTTGGTGCCGATGAGGGTGACGACCTCGCCCGCTTCGACCTTGAACGAGATGCCCTTGACGGCCTCGATCTTGCCGTAGGCGACTCTGAGGTCCTCGACCTCGAGCAGAGCGGTCACTTGTCGTCCCCTTCCGTGGTGCTGTGCGCGTCGCCCTCCGCGGCCTCGACCTCGGCGGCTTCGGCGGCACCCGGCGCGCCCTCGAAGGGCTCGCCGAGGTAGGCGGCGATGACGCGCTCGTCGGCCTGGACGACCTCGGCGGGTCCTTCGACGATCTTCTCGCCCTGGACGAGCACGGCGACCCGGTCGCAGAGGTTCATGATGAACCGGATGTCGTGCTCGATGACGAGGACGGCGATGCCCTGGTCCCGGATGGCGAAGATGAGTTCTTCGGCCGCGCGGGTCTCCTGGGGGTTCATGCCGGCGGTGGGTTCGTCGAGGAGGAGCAGGCCGGGTTCGCTCGCGAGGGCCCGGGCGATCTCCAGCTTGCGCTGTTCGCCGTAGGGCAGGTTGCGG
Source organism: Streptomyces sp. NPDC056628 (assembly GCF_042792555.1). Classification (NCBI taxonomy): domain Bacteria; kingdom Bacillati; phylum Actinomycetota; class Actinomycetes; order Kitasatosporales; family Streptomycetaceae; genus Streptomyces; species Streptomyces sp. NPDC056628. The sequence continues at coordinate 69,356 of NZ_JBHTWG010000008.1, read as the reverse complement.
GCGAGGTGGTCGGCCTTGGCGGCGAGGCCGGTGAACTCCAGGAGTTCCATGGCCCGTTCGCGGGACGCCTCTTCGGCCTTCTTGAAGCCGGGCAGGCGCAGCAGGGCGGACCAGAGGCCTTCCTTGGTGCGGGTGTGCCGTCCGACGAGGACGTTCTCCAGAACGGTCATGTTGGCGAAGAGCCGGATGTTCTGGAAGGTCCGGGCGATGCCGGCCTGGGTGACCAGGTGGGGCTTGGGCGGCAGGACGGTGCCTTTGTAGGCGACTTTGCCCTCGGTGGGGACGTAGAGGCCGGTGAGGCAGTTGAAGAAGGTCGTCTTGCCGGCGCCGTTGGGGCCGATGAGGCCGACGATCTCGCCGGTGTTGACGGTGAGGTCGACGTCGCGGACGGCGGTGAGGCCGCCGAAGCGCATGGTGACGCCGCTGGCGTCGAGCACCGTCGTGGTGGGTGCGGTCGTGGTGGTGGTCATGGCGGTCACGCCCCTGCCTTGGCGACGCCGGTCGCGCCTTCGGGCAATGGCTTGTCCTCCGGTACGTCGAGCTGTCCGGTCTCGTGGAATTCGAGCTGCTTCCTGCGGTCGGCGACCAGGCCCTCGGGGCGGAAGCGCATCAGGAGCATCAGGGCGATACCGAAGAGCAGCAGCTGGTACTCGGCCATGAACTGGAGCTTGGCCGGGATCAGGTAGAGCAGCGCGGCGCCGATCAGCGGTCCGCTGATGGTGCCCATGCCGCCGAGGATGACGGCGGCGAGCAGGAAGGCCGAGTTCGGCGGCACGGAGCCGGCGAACTGGTACTGCTCGGGGGTGACGCTGTAGGAGACGTGGGCCTGGACGGTGCCGGCGAGGCCGGCGAGGCAGGCGCCGAGGGCGAAGGCGAGCAGCTTCAGGCGGAAGCCGTTGATGCCCATGGCGGTGGCGGCGGTCTCGTCCTCGCGGATGGCGACCCAGGCGCGGCCGATGCGGGATTCCGCGGAGCGGCGGAAGACCAGCACGACGATGGCTGTGAACAGCAGCATCATCAGGTAGTAGTTGGCCGAGCGGGTGAGCTCGTGGCCGAGGACGTCGTGGGGGACTCCGAGGTTGAAGCCGAAGATCTCCAGGTCGGGGATCTGCGGGATGCCGTTGGAGCCGTTGGTGACGTCCGGTCCGCTGTTGCCGTTCAGGTTGTTCATGGTGATGCGGAAGATCTCACCGAAGCCGAGCGTCACGATGGCGAGGTAGTCGCCGCGCAGTCGCAGGGTCGGTGCGCCGATGACGACGCCGAAGATCAGCGAGGCGACGGCGCCGGTGAGGACGGCGGCCCAGAACGGGAAGGTGACGCCGATGGTCGACGACGGGGAGCCAGAGACCAGGGCGGCGGCGTAGGCGCCCACGCCGAGGAAGGCGACGTAGCCGAGGTCGAGGAGGCCGGCGAGGCCGACGACGACGTTGAGGCCCAGGGCGACCGTGGCGAAGATCAGGATGTTCGCGCCGATGAGGGCGAACTGGTCGTTGGTCTGGGTGAAGGGGAAGCAGATCGCCGCGGCGAACGCCGCCCCGAGGGTGACGTTGCGGTGCTTGGCGGTGAGTGCGGAGAGCCGCTTCAGCAGTCCGGCGCGGGTGACGGCGGTGAAGCCGAAGGCCGCGAGGATGAGGAAGCCGATGAACAGCTCGGAGTACTCGGTGCTGATGCCGTACGCGAAGACGTACAGGCCGACGCCGAAGCCTGCGGCGATGATCAGGATCTCGAGCCAGGAGGGGAGTTCCTTGGCGGGGCCGGGTTCGGGGGAGGTGAGCGCGTGGCGGACGCGGCCCCACAGGTGGGGGTCGGGGTCGCCGGCGTCGTAGGGTTGGTCGACGGGGAGGCCGAGGGCGCCGACGACGGCGACGAGGGCGCCGAGGCCGGAGACCCAGGCGCCCGGTTCCAGGTTGACGAGGCCGCCGAGTTCCTGCGCGATGGCGCCCATGGCGTAGCCGGTGACGCCGAGCACGCCGAGGGCGGCGAGCAGGACGGGGCTGTTCTTGCCGCCGGGGGTGAGCCAGCCCAGTCCGCGGATGCCGTAGCCGGCGAGGGCGAACAGGAGGGTGAGCAGGGAGCCGACGAGGGTGAGGACCTGGAGGCCGCCGGGGTAGCCGGTGACGGTCAGGTTGCCCGGGAACTCGTCGGTCCAGGTCCAGGCGAGGAAGGTGCCGACGAGGGCGAGTGCGGAGCCGGCGACCGTCAGTCCGCGGGCCGCGGCGTGCGGCAGCGGGATGATCGGGGTGGCTTCGGGGGTGGACACCTTGGGGGTGTCGCCGGTGGTCTTGTCCATGGGGATGTCGGTGGTCATGGGTATCACGCCCGATCCGCGACGCGTTCGCCGAGCAGGCCCTGTGGCCTGAACAGCAGGACGAGGATGAGGAGGCTGAACGCCCACACGTCCTTCCAGGCGCCGCCGCCGAAGAGGTCCATGCCGGGGATCTCGCCGATGTAGCCGGTGGCGAGGGACTCGGCGACGCCGAGGACGAGGCCGCCGAGCATGGCGCCGTAGATGTTGCCGATGCCGCCGAGGACGGCGGCGGTGAAGGCCTTGAGGCCCATCAGGAAGCCCATGCGGAAGCCGACCTGGCCGTTCTTCAGGCCGTAGGCGACGGCCGCGACGGCGGCGAACGCGGCACCGATGGCGAAGGCCATGACGATGATGCGGTCGGTGTTGATGCCCATGAGCTTGGCGGTGTCGGGGTCCTGGGCGGTGGCCTGCATGCCGCGGCCGGAGCGCGTCTTGTTGACGAACAGGCCGAGGGCGATCATGCAGAGCGGGGCGGCTATGAGGACGAAGAGGTCGCCGCGCTGGATGTTGGCGCCGAGGATCTCGACGGGGTCGCCCTGGAAGCGGGGGAAGGGGACGTCCTTCTTGGCGTCGGGGTACCACATCCATACGGCCTGCTGGAGGACGATGGACAGGCCGATCGCGGTGATGAGGGGCGCCAGGCGGGGTGCGCCGCGCAGGGGACGGTAGGCGAACCGTTCCGCCGCGGTGCCGACGGCGACCGAGACGAGGACACCGCCGATGATCATGAGGGGGACCGCCGCCCCGAGGCCGAAGCCGTCGGGGAGGACCATCCAGACGGTGAGGGCCCCGAAGCCCCCGACCATGAAGATCTCGCCGTGGGCGAAGTTGATGAGCTGGACGATGCCGTAGACCATCGTGTAACCGATCGCGATGAGTCCGTACATCGCGCCGAGGATGAGTCCATTGGCCAGCTGTTGCGGCAGTTCGTGCACCGCAGGGCCTCCGTGGAGTGGTTCGGATATGGCGCCGCGCGGGGAGCGCTGGTGGGCGCTTCCCGCGCGGCCTGGATCAATGTGTGAGGAGGATGGGTTCCCTGACTCGTCCTTCGTCAGCCGAGCTTGGGCTCGCCGCTGAACTCGGGCGCCCAGGCGTTGTCCTTGACCTTGTACGCGGTCATGGTGTGGTTCGTGGTGTCACCGAACTCGTCGAACGAGATGGTGCCGGTGACGCCGTCGAACTTGACCTTGGCCATGGCGTCCAGGACCGTCTTGCGGCCGTCGGACGGGACCTTGCCGTCGTTGCCCTCGACGGCCAGCTTGACGGCCTCGATGATGGCCCAGGTGGCGTCGTAGGTGAGGCCGCCGTAGGCCTCGTAGTCGTCCTCGTAGCCGGCGGCCTTGTAGTCGGCGATGAAGGTCTTGGCGGACGGGAGCTGCTCGACGGGCCGGCCGACGGAGGTGGCGAGGTCGCCCTCGGCCTTCTTGTTCAGCTTCGGGAACTCGCCGGAGTAGATGCCGTCGCCGCCCATGAGCGGGATGTTCTGGCCGCTGTCCTTGAGCTGCTGGCTCAGCGGGCCGGCGGCCGGGTACTCGCCGCCGTAGTACAGGGCCTGGGCGCCGGTCTTCTTGATCTTGGCGACCACGGCGTTGAAGTCACGGTCGTCGGGGTTGATGTGGTCGGTGCCCACGATCTTGCCGCCGAACTTGGTGAAGTTCGCCTTGAAGGACGCGGCGAGGCCGGCGCCGTAGGTCTTCTGGTCGTCGATCAGGTAGACCTTCTTGAGCTTCGCCTTGTTGTACAGGTAGTCGGCGGCGAAGGCACCCTGGATCTCGTCCGTGGTGGCGGTGCGGAAGAAGGTCTTGAACTGGCGGACCGAGTCGCCGGTCTTCCAGCCGTCGCCCTGGGTCAGCTCGGTGCCGGTGTTGGCCGGGGAGACCTGGGTGAGGCCGGCGTCGCTGAACGGCTTCTGCATCTGCTGGGAGACGCTGGAGTTCAGCGGGCCGACGACGCCGAGGACGTCCTTGTTGCTGATGAACTTCTGGGCGTTCTGCTGGCCGACCTGGGGCTGGGCCTGGTCGTCCAGGGCCTCGATCTTGAACTCGACGCCCTTGACGAACTCCTTCTTGTTGGCCGTCTTGGCGGCCAGGTCCGCGGAGTTCTTCATGCCGAGGCCGAGCGCGGAGAGGTCGCCGGTCAGCGGGGCGTCGAGGCCGATCACAACCGTGGTCTTGTCGCCGTTGCTGCTGCCGCCGTCGTCGTCACGCGACCCACAAGCCGTGAGTGTCAGCGATCCCGCCGCGAGCGCGGCGGTAATGGCGATGATCGAACGTTGACGCACGAATCAGGTCCTTTCCCTGGCACGGCGGTTCCCCATGGAACGCGCCGAGTCGAGCGCTGGGGACGAAGTGACTTCGAATCCGATGGCTCGGTGACTGGCCGTGACTCTAAGCGCGGGTGGGGAACATGGAGGAGGCTCTGACCAAGGCTGTGACGCTCTTGTTATGACACGCGGTATCCCTGAGCGGTACTGCGTGGGGGGAAGAGCGGATTTCCGGCCGATTCGCCCTGTCCACATAGTGAGAACCCGCAGCGTTCGCGCGTAGCTTCTTCACGAGTGTTCAGGGGTTTTGGTGATGACCGCATTCGTTGCCGAAGGCTGCCGGGGGTCTCGCGGGGCTCCGTGGCAAAGCGTCGCGCCGCGGGAGAGGGGGCGCCGTTTATTGCAGCCGTATTACGCACAGTTACGCGGGTGAAAGACGCCCGGCGCGCCTCCCCGTATTCGTGTAGAGGGCACGAAAGTGGAATTTCTGATGTCACTCCTCAGCCCCATGGGCCTCCGGTGGGTCCGCCGTTTCGGTACCGCTTCTCGCAGGCCGTGCGCGCGCGGCGGTCGATGAGCCGGCCGGCCCCCTCGTCACCGGTGCGTTCGCGCTCGGCGCGGGCGGCGTCCACCACCGTTCGGAGGATCTCGTACTGCCCGTCGGACAGCCCCATCGACTGGTAGTCGCCGTAGGTGTCGCCGCTCAGCGCCCGGCGCGACCAGTACGCGATGATCCGCGTGCACAGCCGGGCCGGTGAAGTCGCCGTGGGGGAGGGGGAGTCGCGGCTCGCCGGGGCGGCGGTCGGCGAGAGGTCCGCGCCCGGCCCCCCGCAGCCGCCCGCCGAGCAGGCGGCCAGCAGGGCCAGTCCGAGCGCGGCCCCCTTCCGGCGCACTCCTGCCTTGGTCATGCCTCGACCGTATGCCGCCGCACGGCCGGGATCAACGGCGGGGTGGGAAAGGAGAGTTGACCCGCCGTCACGCCGTCGGGCGGACCCGCTCCGCGTCCTTGGGGTTCACGTCCCGCAGCATGCAGGTCAGCCGCGCGGTGCACACCCGCCGCCCCTGCTCGTCGCTGATCACGATCTCGTACGTCGCCGTCGAGCGGCCCCGGTGCAGCGGCGTGGCGACACCCGTCACCAGGCCGGAGCGGGCGCCCCGGTGGTGGGTGCAGTTGAGGTCCACCCCCACCGCGATCTTCGAGGTGCCGCCGTGCAGCATGGACCCCACCGAGCCGAGCGTCTCGGCGAGCACCGCGGACGCGCCGCCGTGCAGCAGCCCGTACGGCTGGGTGTTCCCCTCCACCGGCATCGTCCCCACGACCCGCTCGGCGGACGCCTCCACGATCTCGACGCCCATGCGCGTGCCGAGGTGCCCGGCCGAGAACAGGGCCTGGAGATCGACGCCGAGCGCGGCGTACTCGTCGATGATCTCCTGCGGGAACGTCACGTGCTGCTGCTCGCCCATGGGCCAGGCTCCGTTCGTCGTGATCACCCGGTGTGTGTGATCAGCGGTCTGTCGGCGGTTGTCACCGGTGTGACAACCGCCTGAGCAAACGCTCAGTCGGCCGCCGATTGTTCCAGACGCACGATCACGGACTTGCTGGCCGGTGTATTGCTGGTGTCAGCGGTGGCGTCCAGCGGCACCAGCACGTTGGTCTCCGGGTAGTAGGCAGCCGCGCAGCCCCGCGCCGTCGGGTAGGACACCACCCGGAAACCGGGCGCGCGCCGCTCGACGCCGTCCTTCCACTCGCCGACCAGATCGACGTACGAACCGTCGGCGACCCCGAGGCGCCGCGCGTCCTCCGGGTTGACCAGCACCACCCGGCGGCCGTTGCGGATGCCCCGGTAGCGGTCGTCCAGGCCGTAGATCGTGGTGTTGTACTGGTCGTGCGACCGCAGTGTCTGCAGCAGCAGCCGCCCCTCGGGGACCTCCGGGTACTCCACCGGCGCCGCCGTGAAGTTGGCCTTGCCGGTCGCCGTCGGGAAGCGCCGCTCGTCGCGCGGGGCGTGCGGCAGCGTGAAGCCGCCGGGACGCGCCACGCGCGCGTTGAAGTCCTCGAAGCCGGGGACGACCCGGGCGATGCGGTCCCGGATCGTCGCGTAGTCCTTCTCGAACTCCTCCCAGGGCGTACGGCTCTTCTCGCCCAGCACCCGGCGGGCCAGCCGGCACACGATCGCCGGCTCCGACAGCAGATGACCGCTCGCCGGCTCCAGCCGCCCCCGGGAGGCGTGCACCATGCCCATGGAGTCCTCGACGGTGACGAACTGCTCCCCGCCGCCTTGCAGATCGCGCTCGGTACGGCCCAGCGTCGGCAGGATCAGCGCCCGCGCGCCCGTCACCGCGTGACTGCGGTTGAGCTTCGTCGACACGTGCACCGTCAGCCGGGCCCGCCGCACGGCCGCCTCGGTGACGGCCGTGTCCGGCGTGGCCGCCACGAAGTTGCCGCCCATCGCGAAGAACACCTTCGCCTCGCCGTCGCGCAGCGCCCGGATGGCCCGTACGACGTCCAGGCCGTGCTCACGCGGCGGCGCGAACCCGAACTCCCGCTCCAGGGCGTCCAGGAAGGCGGGCGCGGGCCGCTCGAAGATGCCCATCGTGCGGTCGCCCTGCACATTGGAGTGGCCGCGCACCGGGCACACGCCCGAGCCGGGACGGCCGATGTCGCCGCGCAGCAGGAGGAAGTTGACGACCTCCCGGATCGTCGGCACCGAGTGCTTGTGCTGCGTCAGGCCCATCGCCCAGCACACCACCGTGCGCCGCGAGGCCAGCACCATCTCCAGCGCCCTGTCGACGTCCTCACGCGCGAGGCCCGTCGCCGCCAGCGTCTCGTCCCAGTCGGCGGCGCGGGCGGCCTCGGCGAACTCCTCGAAGCCGTGCGTGTGGTCGCGGACGAAGTCCTCGTCGACGGCGCCCTCGGTCTCCAGGATCAGCTTGTTCAGCAGCCGGAACAGCGCCTGGTCGCCGCCGATGCGGATCTGCAGGAACAGATCGGTGAGCGCCGCGCCCCTGAGCATGCCCTGGGGGGTCTGCGGGTTCTTGAACCGCTCCAGTCCGGCCTCGGGCAGCGGGTTGACGGTGATGATCCGGGCGCCGTTCGCCTTCGCCTTCTCCAGGGCGGAGAGCATCCGCGGATGGTTCGTCCCCGGGTTCTGCCCGGCGACGATGATCAGCTCGGCCTGGTACAGGTCGTCCAGCAGGACGCTGCCCTTGCCGACGCCGATCGTCTCCGACAGCGCGGACCCGGACGACTCGTGGCACATGTTCGAGCAGTCCGGCAGGTTGTTCGTGCCGAGCTCGCGGGCGAAGAGCTGGTAGAGGAAGGCCGCCTCGTTGCTGGTGCGGCCCGACGTGTAGAAGACGGCCTCGTCGGGCGAGCCGAGCGCGGCGATCTCCTCGGCGACGATGTCGAAGGCCCGCTCCCAGGTCACCGGCTCGTAGTGGGTGCCGCCCTCCGGCAGGTACATGGGGTGGGTGAGCCGCCCCTGCTGCCCGAGCCAGTAGCCGCTGCGCGTCGCCAGGTCGGCCACGGGGTGCGCGGCGAAGAACTCCGGGGTGACCCGGCGCAGGGTGGCCTCCTCGGCGACCGCCTTCGCGCCGTTCTCGCAGAACTCCGCCGTGTGCCGGTGCTCCGGCTCGGGCCAGGCGCACCCCGGGCAGTCGAAGCCGTCCTTCTGGTTGACCCGGAGCAGGGTCAGCGCGGTGCGCTTGATCCCCATCTGGCGCTGGGCGACCCGCAGGGTGTGGCCGACGGCGGGCAGCCCCGCCGCCGCGTGCTGGGGCTGGGCGACCTCGGGCGCGTCCTGGACCGGATCATCCGTGGGCGGCTTGCTGGCCATCGCGCGCTCTCCTTCGGGTACACGTGTGAGGTACGTCTCTGATCCTCGCACGCGGAACCGGCCCTACGGGGAGCGGGTGTTCGGGCTCCGCACACCACCTCGGCGGCTCGGACGGCACCCCGGCGGGGCCCGGCTGTCAGTGCGGCGTGGCAGGATCGGGGACGTGGCAGAGACAGCATCGAAGCAGACCGACAGCACCTCCGGCGGCGGCCGGCCCCGCCTGATGCTCATGGACGGGCACTCGCTGGCCTACCGGGCCTTCTTCGCGCTGCCCGCGGAGAACTTCACGACGGCGACGGGCCAGCCGACGAACGCGATCTACGGCTTCGCGTCGATGCTGGCCAACACGCTGCGTGACGAGGCGCCCACGCACTTCGCCGTGGCGTTCGACGTCTCCCGCAAGACATGGCGGTCCCAGGAGTTCACGGAGTACAAGGCGAACCGCTCCAAGACCCCGGACGAGTTCAAGGGCCAGGTCGAGCTGATCGGCGAACTGCTGGACGCGATGAGCGTCTCCCGGTTCGCCGTCGAGGGCTTCGAGGCCGACGACGTGATCGCCACGCTCGCCACCCAGGCCGAGGCCGCCGGTTTCGAGGTGCTGATCGTCACCGGCGACCGTGACTCGTTCCAGCTGGTCAGCGAGCACACCACCGTGCTGTATCCCACCAAGGGCGTCTCCGAGCTGACCCGGTTCACCCCGGAGAAGGTCGTCGAGAAGTACGGCCTCACCCCCGCCCAGTACCCCGACTTCGCGGCCCTGCGCGGCGACCCGTCCGACAACCTGCCGGGCATCCCCGGCGTCGGCGAGAAGACCGCCGCGAAGTGGATCAACCAGTTCGGTTCCTTCGCGGAGCTGGTCGAGCGCGTCGAGGAGGTCAAGGGCAAGGCCGGGCAGAACCTCCGCGAGCACCTGGAGGCCGTCAAGCTCAACCGCCGCCTCACCGAGCTGGAGCGGCAGGTCGAGCTGCCGAAGGCCGTCACCGACCTCGCGCGCGAGCCGTACGACCGCAAAGCCGTCGCGATGATCCTGGACACCCTGGAGATCCGGAACCCGTCGCTGCGCGAGCGGCTCTTCGGCGTCGACCCGGGCGCCGAGGAGGCCGAGACCGCCCCGATCTCCACCGAGGGCGTCGCCCTGGACGGCACCGTCCTCGGCACCGGCGAGCTGGCTCCCTGGCTGGCGGAGCACGCCGGCGGGGCGCTCGGCGTGGCCACCGTCGACACCTGGGCCCTCGGCGCCGGCTCGGTCGCCGAGGTCGCGCTGGCCGCGGACAGCGGCGCGGCGGCCTGGTTCGACCCCTCCCAGCTGGACGAGGCCGACGAGCGGGCGTTCGCCGGGTGGCTCGCGGACGCCGAGCGTCCCAAGGTCTTCCACAACGCCAAGGGAGCCATGCGGGTCTTCGCCGAGCACGGCTGGAGCATCGAGGGCGTCCACATGGACACCGCGCTCGCCGCCTACCTGGTCAAGCCGGGCCGCCGCTCCTTCGACCTGGACGCGCTGTCCCTGGAGTACCTGCACCGCGAGCTGGCGCCCGCCGCCACCGCCGACGGCCAGCTCGCCTTCGGGGCGGACGAGGGAGCCGAGGCCGAGGCGCTCATGGTCCAGGCCCGTACCGTCCTCGACCTGGGCGAGGCCTTCGAGGGCCGGCTGCGGGAGGTCGGCGCCGCCGAGCTGCTGCGGGACATGGAGCTGCCGACCTCCGCCCTGCTCGCGCGCATGGAGCGGCACGGCATCGCCGCGGACCGGGCCCACCTGGAGGCCATGGAGCTGTTGTTCGCGGGCGCCGTGCAGCAGGCCGTGAAGGAGGCGCACGCCGCGGCCGGGCACGAGTTCAACCTGGGCTCGCCCAAGCAGCTCCAGGAGGTCCTCTTCGGCGAGCTGGCGCTGCCCAGGACGAAGAAGACCAAGACCGGCTACACCACCGACGCCGACGCCCTGGCCTGGCTCGCCGGCCAGACGGAGAACGAACTGCCGGTGATCATGCTCCGCCACCGTGAGCAGGCGAAGCTGCGGGTCACGGTCGAGGGCCTGATCAAGACGATCGCCACGGACGGCCGGATCCACACCACGTTCAACCAGACCGTCGCCGCCACCGGCCGCCTCTCCTCCACGGACCCCAACCTGCAGAACATCCCGGTCCGCACCGACGAGGGCCGCGCGATCCGCCGGGGCTTCGTCGTCGGCGAGGGCTTCGAGTCCCTGATGACCGCGGACTACAGCCAGATCGAGCTGCGCGTGATGGCCCACCTGTCCGAGGACGAGGGCCTGATCGAGGCGTTCACCTCCGGCGAGGACCTGCACACCACGGCCGCCTCCCAGGTCTTCGGGGTGGAGCCGTCCGCCGTGGACGCGGAGATGCGCCGCAAGATCAAGGCGATGTCGTACGGCCTGGCGTACGGGCTCTCGGCCTTCGGCCTCTCCCAGCAGCTGAACATCGAGGCGGCCGAGGCCCGCACCCTGATGGACGCCTACTTCGAGCGGTTCGGCGGCGTCCGCGACTACCTGCGCCGCGCGGTCGACGAGGCGCGGGCCACCGGGTACACGGCGACCCTCTTCGGCCGCCGCCGCTATCTGCCCGACCTCAACAGCGACAACCGCCAGCGCCGCGAGGCGGCCGAGCGCATGGCCCTGAACGCGCCGATCCAGGGCACGGCGGCCGACATCGTCAAGATCGCCATGCTCAACGTGGACCGGGCCCTGCGCGAGTCCGGCCTCGCCTCCCGCATGCTCCTCCAGGTCCACGACGAAATCGTCCTGGAGATCGCCCCCGGCGAGCGCGACGCGGTGGAGGAACTGGTCCGCCGCGAAATGTCGAACGCGGTCCACCTGAGGGTCCCCCTGGGCGTCTCGGTGGGCGTGGGCCCCGACTGGGAGTCCGCGGCCCACTGACGCCTCCGGCAGACGGCACGCAAGCACGCCGGACCGGCCCCACACCGGCCCGGCGTGCCGGAGGCCCGCCCCCGGGGCGCGGGGACTGCGCGCCGCACCCCTACGGCCCGCACACGACTCACCGGGCAGGACCACCCCCTCAGGGGCGCGGGGAACTGCGCGCCCAGCCCCCACTCGCCCGCACCCGCGAAACACACCGCCCCCGGCACACGAAGAGGCGCCCCCGCCCAGCCCCGCAGGGACCGGTCACCCACCTGGCCCCCGCCAGAACGCCCCCGGCACTCCCCGCCCGTAAGGATGCCGACATGGGTATACGCACGCTCAACCGCCGGACGGCCAGGGCGCCGGCGCACGCCGACCGGCCCGAGCCCCCCACACCGCCGCAGGCCCCCGCACTCGCCCCCGACGCGAGCACCGCCCGCATCCCCGCCCAACTCATCGGCACCGTACGGCGCACCATGACGGCCGCCCGCCGGCATCTGATCCGACGGCTCCGCGCCTGGACCGAACTCGCCCGTTCCTACGCGGCCCTGGCCCTCACCCTGATCCCTCGCTGCCGCCCACACCGCAGGGTCACGATCTTCGAGGCGAGTACAGGAACCAGCACTCCCGAAGCCGCCGGCACGGCAACCGGCACGGCAACCGGCACGGACAACGTCACCGCACCCCCGGCCGGCTCCGTTCCCGCTCGGTACCACCCGTCCCCGTACTGCCAGGGACCGGGACGGGACGCCACAGCCTGACGGCGGCGCCGTACAGAAGGAGCCCCACGACGAGTCCGGCGCCCGCTCCGAAGCACAGCGTCGGGATCAGCTCCCAGTACTTCGCGGTGGCCCCCCAGTACTCCCACCAGCGGGACGCCCGCTGGAACGCCGCCACCGCCGCGCACCCGCCGACGGCCAGCACGGCCCACCACCGGTCCCGCACGGACAGCACCGGCACCCCCGGCACCGGACTCCCCGGCCCCGCCACCCGCGCGCGCCGCAGCGCCACCGACACGAACACCGCGATGACGACCGCCGCGACCGCCGACCCCCCGTACTGCAGGTACCAGTACAGCGGCGACCCCGCGACCTCCTCACCGAGCACCGGGAACAACCGCATCCCCCAGCGGTCGAGATGGGTGAACGCGTCCCACACCACATGGGTGAGCCCGCCCAGGACGGCGGAGAGGTACCAGCGCCCGGCGAGCGCCGGCGTCACCCGCGCGCGAGGCGCCCCGCACCGCAGCAGCGCGGCCGGCCGCGGCTGGAGCCGGGCCGGCAGCAGCGCCACCAGCGGCTCGCGCAGCAGCAGCCACACCCCCACCAGCGCCCAGGCGATGACGACGTCGACGGTGAGGACACCGGGGACGGAGTGCGTGACGTCCCCGAACTCCATGGCCCCGGACAGGACACTCGCCGCGTAGTAGGTCATGTCGGGAGCGAAGGAACCGGCCACCAGGACCGCCGGTACGAGTCCAGCCCGGCCGGTTCCCCCGATGCGCAGGGCGGGCAGGACGGCGGCCGCGTGGCTGAGCGTGAACGGCAACAGGGCTCCTCGGATGCGGTCTTGACGGGACCCGTCCGGCCCCCCTCGTCGGCGAAGCCAGTATGCGGGACGGCCCGGCCGGAGGACGGCGTGTGGCCAACCGGGAAATATCGGGCGGCAACGGGTGTGCGTGCAAGGGAAGTTGTCGTAGGGTCGCCTGGGTCACAGTGCCAGGACCCGCGAACGAACAGATGAACGGCGACGCAATCCCCGCCGCGAGGGCAACTGTCGTGGCGGGTCGATCGTCACTACAGGGGCGGGCCCGGCACGGCGGGCCCGGCAGACCGACACGGACGTCAGGGCGTCCACGGGAGGGGTCCACCACATGGCGGCGGAATTCGGCAGGCTCCGCAAGGGGGCGGTGAACACCACGGTCGCCGCGGTCGTGGTCGCGGCGCTGGCCGCGTCCCAGGCTCCGGGAGTGACGACCGACGGCGCCGGCAGACAGGTGACCACCGGCACCCAGCCGTCCCCGGACGCCCCCGCCGCCGACAGCGCGACCGGCAACTCGCCGTACTACACGGACCTTCCGCCGCTCAACAGCCCCAACCCGGCCCCGTCGGCTGGCACCACGGTCACCCCGGCGGCCGGTGAGGCGGGCATACCGGCCACGGTCCTCGACGCCTACAAGAAGGCGGCGGCCACGCTGCGGGCGTCCAAGCCGGGCTGCAACCTGCCCTGGGAGCTCCTCGCCGCCATCGGCAAGGTCGAGTCGGGCCAGGCACGCGGCGGCCGGGTCGACGCGAACGGCACCACCCTGTCCAAGATCCTCGGCCCGCAGCTCAACGGCGTCGGCTTCGCGAACATCAGCGACACCGACGGCGGCGCCTACGACGGCGACAGCCGCTACGACCGTGCCGTCGGCCCCATGCAGTTCATCCCCTCCACCTGGGCGTGGGCGGGCCGCGACGGCAACGGCGACGGCCGCAAGGACCCCAACAACGTCTACGACGCCGCCCTCGCCGCCGGTCACTACCTGTGCCGCTTCGGCTGGGACCTGTCCACGGCGGGCGACCTCGACCGCGCCATCCTGAGCTACAACAACTCCCAGGACTACCTCCAGCTCGTCCGCAGGTGGCTGGAGTACTACCGCAAGGGCACCCACGAGATCCCGGACGGCACGGGCACCCTCCCGTCCGACCGCAGCGACGACGCGGCGGACGTCACCCCGTCGCCGTCGCCTTCGCAGCCCGCCTCGCCCTCGGCGCCGTCCAGCCCCTCGTCCCCGGCGCAGCCCACGACGCCGCCGAAGCCCGGGGGTTCCGAGCCGGGCGACGGCGGTGGTTCCGGCAGCCCCAAGCCGACCCCGCCGCCCGGCACGACGCCCACCCCCACCGACACGGTGGACCACCTGGAGGACGCCGGTACGGCGAAGCTCACCGCGATGGCGGGCGGCACCTTCACCGAGCGGATCAGCGCCCGCGCCGAGACGGAGTCCGGCAAGGCCGTCGCCAGGGTCCGCGTCCGCTTCGCCATCACCGGGGACACCGACGCCACCTTCAGCACCGGCGAGAAGTACGCCGCCGTCCTCACCGACCGCTTCGGCAAGGCGGTGGCACCGGCGCTCCGGGCGGGCGAGGACACCGGCGAGTTCACGGTCCGGGCCACCGTCGTCGGCCGTGCGGTCCCCGGGCTCGGCTACACGGCCACCGTCACCGAGCGCGCCGCCGACACCCTGGCCCGCACCGGCGACACCGCGCTGACCTGCGTGCCCGGTGGCGAGTTCGCCGAGCGGGTCGAGGTGAAGGCCACCTTCAAGGGCGCCGTCGCGGACAAGGTCGCGGCCACCGCCACCCTGATCAAGGCGGCGGACGACCCGGCGGAGAACGACAAGGGCCCCTACTTCAAGGACGCCGACGGCAAGCCGGTCCGCACCCTGGCCGGTCTGAAGACCGACGCCGAGGGCCTGCTGGAACTGCCCAAGCTGTACGCCGACGACACCACCGGCACCTTCCTGCTGCGGATCGCCACGGCGGGCGGCGCGACCCTGACGGTCGAGCTGAAGGTCGCCGCCGCCGAGACGTCGCCCGAGCCGTCCCCGTCGCAGGAGCCGTCGGAGAGCGCCCCGCCGTCCGCCTAGCCGGTACGGAAGACAGGGGAGGGGCGCCCGGCCGCCGGGCGCCCCTCCGGCATGTGCGCGACGTGTTCTCATCTCGGCGGCCCGTTGCTACGGTGCCGGATCTGACGATGCATCAGTTCCGGGTCCCCGGGAGGCACGCATGCGCGCCCTGATCGCCGCCGCGGCCGGACTCGCCGCCGCCGTCGCCCTGGTCCTCGCGCTCACCGCCGTCGGCGCGCCCTCCGGCGGCACCTCCCCGAAGCCGCTGCTGACCACCGTGCCCGCCCATCCGTGACCGCCCGCCCGGAAGGGAGGCCGCCATGCGCCGCACGGCCGGCCTGATCCTGCTCGCCCTCGCCGTCCTCTGCGCGGCGCTGTCCCCGCTGCTGCGCTGGTACGCCTTCCCGCGCCTCGCCAAGGTCCCCGCGAACCAGTACCAGGACATGGTCCTGGAGGCGAAGGACGCCACCCTCCTCGACTACGGCACCATGCGGGCCCGGAAAGTCGACAAGATCACCATCGTGCAGACCCTCAGAGGCGACGTGGCGGCCTCGGAGCGCGTCGAGCGGACCACCGACCGCGACGTCGTGGTCTGGGACGGCCTTTCGTACGTCGTCGGCCCCGACGGCCAGATGGTCTCCCGGGTCCCCGAGCGCTACATCTTCGACGCGCACACGCAGGAACCCGTCCACGCCCCCGGCGAATCGGTCGACGGCGACCCCGTGCGCCGCGACGGCATCGAGTTCAAGTGGCCCTTCCTCACCGAGAGGCGGGACTACGCGTACTTCGACGCGCAGGCCCGCGTCACCGCCCCCATCCACTACCGGGGCACCCAGGACTTCCGGGGCGTCGAGGTCTACTACTTCGAGCAGGTCATCGCCTGGACGAAGGTGCCGTTCCCCAAGTCCCTGCCCGTCGAGGGCGTCACCCCCGAATCGCTGGCGGGGACCGGCACGACCCGCTGGTACACCACCGTCCGCAAGTTCTGGGTGGAACCCCTCACCGGCGCCCCCGTCTACGGCGAGGAGATCCACAAGGAGGAGCTACGCGGCGGCACCCTGCTCGGCGGCCGCGCCAAGGTCACCGCGTTCGCCGGGCACGTCAAGATGCGCGAGGACTACATCGAGCACACCGTCGACCTGGTCAAGGGCAACCGCACCCTCGTCCTGCTGATGACGTCGTACCTGCCCCGGGGCCTGCTGGTCCTCGGCGGGCTGCTGCTCGCGCTGTCCCTCTGGCTGGAGGCGCGCGGCCGCCGCCCCGGCGGCCCGCAACCGGCGCGGGACACCGAAGCGGAACCCGTCACCGCCTGAGCCGCGCGGTGGTGTGCCGGGTCGGCTCGGCGGACGCCGGGTCCTCCGGCCACGGATGCTTCGGATAGCGGCCGCGCAGCTCCGCCCGGACGCCCCGGTAGCCGTCCCGCCAGAACGAGGCGAGATCGGCGGTGACGGCCGCCGGGCGCCCGGCGGGGGAGAGCAGATGCACCAGGAGCGGCACCCCGGCCACCGCCGGGGACGTGTCCAGCCCGAACATCTCCTGCAGCTTGACGGCCAGGACGGGCCGTTCCGGATCGCCGTAGTCGACGCGGATCCGGGAGCCGCTGGGCACGGTGACCCGCTCCGGGGCCAGCTCGTCGAGCCGCCCCGCCTCGCCCGTCGCCCACGGCAGCAGCCGTGCCAGCGCCTGGCCGGCGTCGATCCGCCCGAGGTCCGCCCGCCGCCGGGCCCGGCCCAGCTCGGGCTCCAGCCACTCGTCCACGCGCGCGTGCAGCGCCTCGTCGGACACGTCGGGCCACGGGTCGCCCAGGTGCAGCCGCAGGAACGCCAGCCGCTGCCGCAGCACCACGGCGTCCGGGGACCAGCGCAGCAGCCCGAACCCCTCCCGCCGCAGCCCGTCGAGCAGCGCGGCCCGGACGAGAGCGGGGCCGGCGTCCGGCAGCGGGCGTTCCACCAGTTCGATGGCGCCCAGCCGCTCGACCCGGCGGGCCACCACGTCGCCGTCGGCCCAGCGCACCTCCTCGCCCTCCCGATACAGGGAGGCCGCCGCCGACCGGGCCGTGTCCTCGTCCACCGCGGCCGCGAGCCGCACACGCGCGTGCCCGTGCCCCACCGGCCGGTCCGCGACCGCCACCGCGATCCACGGGGCGCCCCGCAGCGGGCTGCCCTCGGCGAGCTCCGCGCGCGTGCCCGACGCCATCAGATAGGAGCCGCCGTCCGCCTTCGCCACCCGCTCGGGGAAGGCCAGCGCGGCGACGAGCCCCACCGTGCGGTCGTCCGGGGCGTCCGGGCCGCCGCGGGTTCCGGCGCCCGCCCGCAGCCGCCGCACCTCCGCCCGCCACCGCCCGGCATAGGGGTCGCCGCCCCGCCGGGCCGTCCGCAGCGCCGCCGCGAGATCGTCGCCGTACTCCCGCGGTGGTTCCTCGCTGAGCAGCGCCACCACCTCGGCGGCCGCGTCGGGGCCGTCCAGCAGGGCCCGGCCCAGCCGGGGATGCAGTCCCAGCCGGGTCAGGGAGGCGCCCCGCCCGGTCGCCCGGCCGTCGTCGTCCACCGCGCCGACGGCCGTCAGCACCCTCCGCGCCGCCGCCATCGCCCCGGCCGGGGGCGGATCGAGCAGGGCCAGCCCGCCCGCGTCCGGGTCACCCCAGCAGGCCGCCTGCAGGGCGAACGCCGTCAGGTCGGCGACCTTGATCTCCGGCGCCGGGAAACGGGGCAGCCGCGCGTCCTCCGCCTCCGCCCAGCAGCGGTACACCGTCCCCGGCGCCTCCCGCCCGGCCCGGCCCGCGCGCTGCCGTCCGGCCGCCTGCGAGGCCCGGACCGTCGCCAGCGCGCTCAGCCCGCGCGCGTGATCCACGCGGGGCTCGCGCGCGAGACCGGAGTCGACGACGACCCGCACCCCCGGAACCGTCAGCGAGGACTCCGCCACGGACGTCGCCAGCACCACCCTGCGCCGGTCGCCGCCCGACAGCACCGCGTCCTGCACGGCCGCCGGCGCCCGCCCGTGCACCTGGAGCACCTCGACGTCCCCGAGATCGCCCAGCCGCCCGGCGACCCGCGCGATCTCGCCGACCCCCGGCAGGAAACACAGCACGTCGCCCGGCCGCTCGGCCAGCGCCCGCTGCACCACCGCGGCCACGTGCGCGAGCAGCACCGGATCGACCCGCGTCCCGTGCGGCGGCCGTACGGGACGCGGGGACGGCGCCCACACCGTCTCCACCGGGTGCGCGGCACCGTCGGCCACGACGACCGGCGCGCCGCCCAGCAACCGGGCCCAGCCGTCCGCGTCCGTCGTCGCCGACGCGGCCACCAGCCGCAGCTCAGGCCGCAGCGTCTCGCGCACGTCCCACAGGAAGGCGGCCGCGGTGTCCGCGTCCAGATGCCGCTCGTGGCACTCGTCGAGCACCACCACGTCCACGCCCGCCAGCTCCTGGTCGCGCTGGAGCCGCTGCAGCAGCACCCCGGTCGTGACGACCTCCACCCGGGTACGGGGGCCGACGACCCGCTCCCCGCGCACGGTGTGGCCGACGCTCTCACCGGGCCGCTCGCCCAGCAGCCACGCCATCCGCCGGGCGGCGGCCCGCGCGGCGATCCGGCGCGGCTCGGCGACCACGACCCGCCGCTCCGGCCCGTCGCCGAGCAGGCCGGCGAGGGCGAGCGGCACCAGCGTCGTCTTGCCGGTGCCGGGCGGGGCGACCAGCACCGCGGTGCCGGGCCCGTCCAGGGCGTCGGTCAGGGCGGGCAGGGCACCGCGCACCGGCAGCGCGTCCAGGGCGTCGTAGCGGATCACGCCCCCAGTGTCGTACGCCCCGCCACGGGCGGCCGCGTCAGTCCCGCTCGCACACGAAGATCGCCGTGCCCGGGACCAGGCTGCCGCGCAGCGGGGACCAGCCGCCCCACTCCGAGCTGTTCCAGGCCGGCCACTCCGGCTCCACCAGGTCCACCAGCCGGAACCCGGCCGCCACCACGTCCCGCACCCGGTCGCCGATCGTGCGGTGGTGCTCCACGTAGACCGCGCGCCCCTCCTCGTCCTGCTCCACGTACGGGGTGCGGTCGAAGTAGGAGGCGGAGACCGACAGCCCCTCCGGGCCGGGCTCGTCCGGGAACGCCCAGCGGATCGGGTGGGTCACGGAGAAGACGAACCGGCCGCCGGGCCGCAGCACCCGGTGCAGCTCCCGCAGCACCAGCACCGGGTCGGCGACGAACGGCAGCGCCCCGTAGGCCGAGCACGCCAGGTCGAACGAGCCGTCGGCGAAGGGGAGCGTCCCGGCGTCGGCGCACACCAGCGGGAAGACGCTCCCGATGCGCAGCGCGTGCTGGAGCTGGCGGTGGGAGATGTCCAGGGCCACCGGGCGGGCGCCCTGCGCGGCCAGCCAGCGCGAGCACTGCGCCGCGCCCGCCCCGATCTCCAGGACGTCCTTGTCCCTCAGCGCCTCGGGCGGGCCGAGCAGCTCGGCCTCCACCTCGTCCAGGCCCTCGGGTCCCCAGACGAAGCGGTCGTCCCCGAGGAAGGTGCCGTGCTCGATCTGGTACTCGTCCGCGTTGCGGTCCCACCAGCCCCGGTTGGCGCGGGAGCTCTCCGCGGGGCCGGCCGCGCGCCGGGTCGCCTCCGGGTCCTGCGGTTCGGGGGAGGCGCCGGACGGAATGTCGGGCGATACGGGCTCTTGGATGATCGGCTCCCTCGTCGTACTCTTCCGACACCTGAACGGCGCGGCCCCCTCCCGGTGCTGTCACGCGAGGGGTGTTCCCAAGGCGCGTGTGGCCTGTGGAGACAGGTTTCGTGCCGGGTATGCGGCGATCCGCCCCGGGTGTGCGGCTTCGCGCATTGACCCTGCCCGGCTGCCCCCGTATGCTACAAGTTGCGCTGCGGGCCTGCGCACCTCAGACGTAGCAGGCTGCGCTCGCATCTGTTGTATGTCCCCTCGGTTGTCGAGGCGCCATAGGGTCTTTTCCCGTTTGGCGCTTCCTTGGCTGTCCGGCTTCATCAGAGCGATACGGGCTCCCGGCGTAGCAGTACCTACGACTCAATGTCCGTACCGGAGCCCTTTCCCACATGACGAGCAGCACCGAGACCACCGCCACCACCCCGCAGGTTGCGGTCAACGACATCGGTAACGAGGAAGCCTTCCTCGCCGCGATCGACGAGACGATCAAGTACTTCAACGACGGCGACATCGTCGACGGCGTCATCGTGAAGGTCGACCGGGACGAGGTCCTGCTCGACATCGGTTACAAGACCGAAGGTGTCATCCCGAGCCGCGAGCTCTCGATCAAGCACGACGTCGACCCGAACGAGGTCGTCAAGGTCGGCGACGAGATCGAGGCCCTGGTCCTCCAGAAGGAGGACAAGGAAGGCCGCCTGATCCTCTCGAAGAAGCGCGCCCAGTACGAGCGCGCCTGGGGCACCATCGAGAAGATCAAGGAAGAGGACGGCATCGTCACCGGTACCGTCATCGAGGTCGTCAAGGGTGGTCTCATCCTCGACATCGGCCTCCGCGGCTTCCTCCCGGCCTCCCTGGTCGAGATGCGCCGTGTCCGCGACCTCCAGCCCTACGTGGGCAAGGAGCTCGAGGCGAAGATCATCGAGCTGGACAAGAACCGCAACAACGTGGTCCTGTCCCGCCGTGCCTGGCTGGAGCAGACCCAGTCCGAGGTCCGCCAGACGTTCCTCACCACCCTCCAGAAGGGTCAGGTCCGTTCCGGCGTCGTCTCCTCGATCGTCAACTTCGGTGCCTTCGTGGACCTGGGTGGCGTCGACGGTCTGGTCCACGTCTCCGAGCTGTCCTGGAAGCACATCGACCACCCGTCCGAGGTCGTCGAGGTCGGTCAGGAAGTCACCGTCGAGGTCCTCGACGTCGACATGGACCGCGAGCGTGTCTCCCTGTCGCTGAAGGCGACCCAGGAAGACCCGTGGCAGCAGTTCGCCCGCACCCACCAGATCGGCCAGGTCGTGCCCGGCAAGGTCACGAAGCTGGTTCCGTTCGGTGCGTTCGTCCGCGTGGACGAGGGCATCGAGGGTCTGGTCCACATCTCCGAGCTGGCCGAGCGCCACGTGGAGATCCCGGAGCAGGTCGTCCAGGTCAACGACGAGATCTTCGTCAAGGTCATCGACATCGACCTCGAGCGCCGTCGTATCAGCCTCTCGCTGAAGCAGGCCAACGAGGCGTTCGGCGCCGACCCGGCCTCGGTCGAGTTCGACCCGACCCTGTACGGCATGGCCGCGTCGTACGACGACCAGGGCAACTACATCTACCCCGAGGGCTTCGACCCCGAGACCAACGACTGGCTCGAGGGCTACGAGACCCAGCGCGAGGCGTGGGAGCGCCAGTACGCCGAGGCGCAGCAGCGCTTCGAGCAGCACCAGGCGCAGGTCATCAAGTCCCGCGAGGCGGACGAGAAGGCCGCTGCCGAGGGTGGCGAGGCCGCCGCTCCGGCCGCGTCCGGTGGCGGTTCGTACTCCTCCGAGGGTGCCGACAGCAGCGGCGCGCTGGCCTCGGACGAGGCGCTCGCCGCTCTGCGCGAGAAGCTGGCGGGCGGCCAGAGCTGACGCTCTCCGGCTGACCCAGTGCTTGACCGAGGGGCCGTACCTTCCGAGGTGCGGCCCCTCGGCCGTTCCCGGTCACCGGCCGGGCACGGAACGATCAAGAGCTCCTCCACCGGGGGAATGCCGCCGCGCGTACGGGCGTTGTCACGTACGGACACGAGGAGGAGCGGTCACTGTGCTTGATCCGCAGGATTTGTACACGTGGGAGCCGAAGGGTCTGGCCGTCGTCGACATGGCGCTCGCCCAGGAGTCGGCCGGCCTTGTCATGCTCTATCACTTCGACGGCTACATCGACGCCGGGGAGACCGGCGACCAGATCGTCGAGCGGCTCCTGGACTCCCTGCCCCATCAGGTCGTCGCCCGCTTCGACCACGACCGGCTCGTGGACTACCGGGCCCGCCGCCCGCTGCTGACGTTCCGGCGGGACCGCTGGGCCGGGTACGAGGAGCCCGCCATCGAGGTACGGCTCGTCCAGGACGCCACCGGCGCCCCCTTCCTGCTGCTGTCCGGACCCGAGCCGGACGTCGAGTGGGAGCGTTTCGCGGCCGCCGTGAAGGAGATCGTCGAACGGCTCGGCGTGCGCCTGTCGGTGAACTTCCACGGCATCCCCATGGGCGTCCCGCACACCCGTCCCGTCGGCCTCACCCCGCACGGCAACCGCACCGACCTGGTCCCCGGCCACGGCAGCCCCTTCGACGAGGCGCAGGTGCCCGGCAGCGCCGAGTCGCTGGTCGAGTACCGGCTGATGGAGGCCGGGCACGACGTGCTCGGGGTCGCCGCGCACGTCCCCCACTACATCGCCCGCTCGCCGTACCCCGACGCCGCGCTCACCGTCCTGGAGGCGGTCACCGCGGCCACCGGACTGGTCCTGCCGGGTGTCGCGCACGCGCTGCGGACGGACGCCCACCGGACCCAGAACGAGATCGACCGCCAGATCCGCGAGGGCGACGACGAGCTCACCAACCTCATCGAGGGCCTCGAGCACCAGTACGACGCGGTCGCCGGCGCCGAGACCCGGGGCAACATGCTCGCCGAACCGGTGGACATCCCCTCCGCCGACGAGATCGGCCGTGAGTTCGAGCGCTTCCTGGCCGAGCGGGAGGGCGACGGCTGACGGACGGCGGGAGCCCTGCGTGATCGGCGAGACACCCCCTAGGCTGGCTCCATGTTGAAGGTGGGCCTGACCGGCGGCATCGGTGCCGGCAAGAGCGCGGTGTCCCAGCTGCTCGTGGAGCACGGGGCCGTCCTGATCGACGCGGACCGCATCGCCCGCGAGGTGGTCGCCCCCGGCACCCCGGGGCTGGCCGCGGTCGTCGAGGCGTTCGGCGAGGACGTCCTCGCGGCGGACGGCGGCCTGGACCGGCCCAAGCTGGGCTCCATCGTCTTCGCCGACCCGGAGCGGCTGGCCGTGCTGAACTCGATCGTGCACCCGCTGGTCGGGGCGCGCTCGCGGGAACTGGAGGAGGCGGCCGCCGACGACGCCGTCGTCGTGCACGACGTGCCCCTCCTCACCGAGAACGGCCTGGCCCCCCTGTACGACCTCGTGATCGTCGTGGACGCCGGTCCCGCCACCCAGCTGGACCGGCTGGTGCGGCTGCGCGGCATGACCGAGGAGGACGCCCGCGCCCGGATGGCCGCGCAGGCCACGCGGGAGCAGCGCCGGGCGATCGCGGACATCGTCGTGGACAACGACGTACCGCTGGAGGAGCTGCGGCGGCGCGTGAAGGGCGTGTGGGAGGAGCTCGTGCGCCGGGCTGAGTGATCGGCGCCGGCCGGAATAGGGTCTTGCCGTCCACGCGTTGAACCCTCCCAGCGAGGGAAGGACTCTGCCGTGCCCGAGACCAGCGGATCCACCGGACGTACTCCGGAGACCCATGTCATCGACTTCCGCGCCGCCGAGCAGCTGCTCGCCGCGCGCGACCCGCGCGGTGCGGTCAAGCTGCTCGACGGCGTCATCGCCGCGCACCCGGAGAACACCGCGGCCCGGCTGCTGCGCGCGCGGGCCTTCTTCGCCGCGGCGCAGCTGCGGCCCGCCGAGCTGGAGTTCACCATCGTCCTGGAGCGCGAGCCGGACAACGCGTTCGCGCACTTCGCGCTCGCCCGCACCTATGAGCGGCAGGGCCGCAGCGACCAGGCCACCCGCCACTTCCGCCTGGCGGCGGCGCTCGACCCGAACCCCGAGTACGTCAAGGCGGCCCGGTTCGAGGACTGAGGTCTCGCGCTAGGGCTTCTCGTGGCGCGGGGGCGGGGGGCCGTGCGGGTCCCGCGGACCCGGCCCGGGCGGCCGGGCGGGCGGGCGGCCCGGTTCCTCGTACGGCGCGTAGGGGGGCACGTCGCGGCCGGGCTGGTAGTGCGGGCCCTGACGGATGTGCCGGACGACCATGGTCATGTCGATCGTGATCACCAGCCACAGCACCCCGCAGGCCACGGCCCAGCCGGGGCGTCCGGCGAGCGTGAAGGCGATGGTGCCGAAGGCGGCCCAGGCCACGCCCCACACGCACAGCCAGAAGCGGATCCGCAGCGGACTGCGCGCGGTGGTCGGCTCACTTCCGGTACGCATGAACACCACCTCTCCTCCAGCATCCCTCGCCCCGGGTACCCGGGGACGTCCGCCGGCGGCCGATGAGTTCCCGCGAGTCGCCCGGTCTACCTCCGTGACCGCACCACGGACCGCAGACCCCAGGAGAGACCCATGTCCGACACCCGCTCCCGTACCGTCCTCGCCCGGTCCGCGTTCCCTCGGGGGCGCGGCGCCCGGATCGCCCTGCGCGGCCTGCAGATCCTGCTCGCCCTCTTCTACGCGCTCGCGAGCGCGCTGCCCAAGCTGATCGCCCACCCCTCGGCGGCGGAGGCCTTCGACAGACTCGGCTGGGGGAGCACCGGGATGTACACCATCGGCGTGCTCGAACTGGCCGGTGCCGTGGCGCTGTTGATCCCCGTGCTCCAGTCGGTCGCGGCGATCGCCCTCAGCGCGCTCATGGTGGGGGCGTTCATCGTCTCGGTCACCGCGCTGGGCGGGGAGAACGCCGCGACGCCGCTCATCCTCATCGTGCCGCTGGCCCTGATCGCCTGGGCGCGGCGCGGCTCCCTCGCGGACCTGCGACGGCTGGCCGTCCGGGGCGCCTGAGCGCCCCGGACGTCACCGTCCGCGCGGCTGCCCCAGGCCGCTGCCGCCGCCCATCAGGCCGCGCAGCCGCTCCAGTTCCCTGCGGTCCCGCTTGGTCGGGCGGCCCGCGCCCCGGTCCCGGACGCCGGCCGGGGCGACGGCCTCGCGCGGCGGCGGGGGCGGCGAGTTGTCGACGTAGCACTGGGCCGCGACCGGAGCGCCGACCCGCTTGCGGATGAGCCGCTTGACGACGACGACCCGCTCCCGGTGCTCCTGCCGCAGCCGGACCTCGTCACCGACGCGCAGCGTGTGCGACGGCTTCACGTTCTGGCCGTTCACGCGCACGTGCCCGCCCTTGCAGGCGGCGGCGCCCACGGAGCGGGTCTTCACCAGCCGTACGGCCCAGATCCAGCTGTCGACCCGCACGGACTCGCCGTTCTCCGGCACGGCGGCCTCGGCCGCGGCCACGGCGGCGGCGGTCTTCGGATCGACGGCCGTCCCGGCGGCGTCAGGTCCGGCCGTCGCGCCGGCCGGCCCCTCGATGTCTGCGGTGTCCTCGGTGTCCTCGGAAGGCATACCTCGACCTTAGTCCCCGGCCCGGACCGGTGGCGGTGTCCTCCCACCGGGCGGCCGTACGGTGGAGGGGTGGACGCGCTCGCTGATCTCGACCGGCGGATCACCGGCTGCCGGGCCTGCCCGCGGCTGGTCGACTGGCGCGAGGAGGTGGCCCGCACCAAGCGGGCCGCCTTCGCCGACCAGACCTACTGGGGCCGCCCGGTGCCCGGCTTCGGCCCGCCCGACGCCCGGCTGCTGATCGTCGGGCTCGCCCCGGCGGCGCACGGCGGCAACCGCACCGGCCGGATGTTCACCGGGGACCGCTCCGGGGACGTGCTGTACCGGGCCCTGTACGACCTGGGCCTGGCCTCTCAGCCCACCTCGGTCGCCGCCGACGACGGCCTGGAGCTGTACGGCGTCCGCGTCACCGCCCCCGTGCACTGCGCCCCGCCCGCCAACCGGCCCACCCCCGGTGAGCGGGAGACCTGCCGGGCATGGCTCGTGCGAGAGCTGGGGCTGCTGCGGCCCACGGTGCGCGCCCTCGTCGTGCTCGGCGCCTTCGGCTGGCAGGCGACGCTGCCCGCGCTGCGGGAGGCCGGCTGGACCGTGCCCCGGCCACGGCCCGCCTTCGCGCACGGCACCCGCGTCGCGCTCGACGGACTGGACGTCTTCGGCTGCTTCCACGTCAGCCAGCGCAACACCTTCACCGGCAGACTCACCCCGGCCATGCTGCGGGACGTGCTGGCGACGGCGGCCGACGCGGCGGGCCTGACGAGGTGAGACGCCCTGTCAGCCGTGATCCGGGCGCCAGACGTACCGCACGTCCGGCTCGCGCTCCTCGTTGCCGCCGCCGTCGGTGGACTCGGCGGCGACGAAGCCGTGCCGGGCGTAGAACCGCTGGGCGGGCTCGTTGACCTGGAACGTCCACAGGCTCAGCCCCTCCGGGCGGCGCCGCTTGGCGAGGCCGACGAACCGGTCGCCCACACCCCGTCCACGCCACTCCGGGTCCAGATACACCTGGGCGAGCTGGTCGCCGTCGAGGACCATGAGCCCGACGACCCGTCCGGCGCTGTCGGCGACCCACGTCTCCTGCGACGGCAGCACGACCTCGCTGAAGTAGGCCCGCACCTCCTCGTCGGAGTGCGGCCGGACGACGGACGGCAGGGCGGCCGTGAAGGACCGCAGCCACACGTCGGCGACGGCCCGCGCGTCGGCCGCGGTGGCCCGGCGCAGGGCGACGGCGCTCAGGACCGTCGCTCCGGGTCCGGAACGGCGGCCGTGGCCGTGATCTCCACCAGCTGGCCCGAGTAGCCGAGGCAGGCCACCCCGAGCAGCGTCGACGCGTGCGGTCCCGCGCTCAGCCCGGACGCCTCGACGACCTCCCACACCGCGGAGAGCACGGCGGTGTCACCGCTCACCACGTACACGTCGGTCGACAGCACATGGGCCAGGTCACTGCCGACCGCCCGCAGCTGCTCCGCCAGATTGGCCACGACCTGCTCGGCCTGGCGTACGGGATCGCCCTCGCCGACCAGCTTGCCCTCCGCGTCGAGCGGCACGGCCCCGGCGAGGAACGCGATCCGCGTGCCCGCCTCCACGACGGAGGCGTGCGAGTACGTGGGCGGTGGGAACAGGGCGGGAGAGGTGACGCGGCGGATCATGAAGGCTGCTCCTCGCATGCTGAGACGTCGTGAGCGGTGAGGTGCCCAACTCGCCGATCATGCGCACCCGCGGGGCCGCGCGCATCCGAATTTCCGCCGGTCCCGCCCCCGCCCGATTCCCCGTGGCGACGGGCCACCCGGCTCCGTACGCTTCCGGCATGGCCACCGCTCCCGACGACACCGTCTTCCTCGACACCCTCGCCGGCCGCCTGGCCGCCCTCCCCACCGTCCGCGCCGTCGCGCTCGGCGGCTCCCGGGCGCAGGGCACCCACCGCCCGGACAGCGACTGGGACCTGGCCGTCTACTACCGCGGTCCCTTCGACCCGGACGACCTCCGCGCGCTCGGCTGGGAGGGCGAGGTGTCGGAGGTCGGAGGGTGGGGCGGTGGCGTCTTCAACGGGGGAGCGTGGCTGACCGTCGACGGACGGCGGGTCGACGTGCACTACCGCGACCTCGACGTCGTCGAGCGGGAGCTGGCGGAGGCGGAGCGGGGACGGTTCCGGGTGGAGCCGCTGCTGTTCCACCTCGCGGGCATCCCCAGCTATCTGGTGGTCGCCGAGCTGGCGATCAACCGGGTGCTGCGCGGCGAACTGCCGCGCCCGGACCGCTATCCGCAGGAGCTGCGGCGCACCGCGAGCGAGCGCTGGCACGGCACCGCCCGCGCCACCCTCGGCTACGCCAAGGCGCACCACGCCCCGGCCGGCCGGCTCGCGGAGGTGGCGGGCGCCGTCGCCACGGCGGCCGTGCAGACCGGGCACGCCGTGCTGGCGGCGCGCGGGGAGTGGGTGACCAACGAGAAGCGGCTGCTGGAGCGGGCCGGACTGCGGACGGTGGACGCCGTCCTCGCGGGGCTGGAACCCGGGCCGGAAGTGCTGCTGCGTGCCGTCACGGAGGCGGAGACGCTGTTCGCCTCGCTGTGACCCGCGGACCGCCCCGGCGTCCTGCCCCGCACACCGTCACACTCCCGCAACACCGCCGTCCCTTCGGCCACACGTCCCGGCGGTACGGTGGAGCGCACCGTCCACAGCCCGGCCACCGTCGCCCGAAGGCACCTCCGCCCTCGCCCGACAGGAGCCCTGTGTCCCGCCCCGCGCGCCCGGCCCGTCCGCTTCCCCCCTGGCTCACCCACGCCCTGCGCGCCCAGCGGGGCCCGGTGCCGTGGAGCGCGGTCGTCCGGGGCGCGCTGTCCGCCGGGCCGCTCCTGCTCGCGGCGGTGCTCACCGGCCGGGCCACCCTCGGGGTCGTCGCCGCCATCGCCGCCATGCTCGCCGGGATCAACGACCGTCCCGGCAGCCGCCGTTCGTCCGTGCACCGGATCGGAGTGCCCGCGCTCGCGGGGACGGCCGGGGTGTTCGGCGGGACGTACGCCGGGGACCACCTGGGGGCCGTACCGCTCACCCTGGCGCTCACCGTGCTCGGGCTCGTCGCCGGAGGGATCTGCGCGATCGGGCCCGTCGCCTCCGCCGCCGGCACCCAGGTGCTCGTCGCCACGGCCGTCGGCGCCGGGATGCCGTTGCCCGAGAGCGCCGGGGTGCGGGCGTCGGCCTTCCTCGCCGGCGCGGCCTGGCTGCTGGCGCTGCGGCTGGCGCTGCCGACCCCGCGCGCCCTCGCCGGCGACTTCCGGTTCGACGGGGAGCGGGCCGCCGTCGCCGAGGTGTACGACGCGGTCGCCGGCCTGCTGGACGCCGCCGGCACCGAGCGGGCCACCGCGCGCCGGGCCGCCCTGACCGCCGCCCTCGACCACGCCCAGGACGCCCTGGCCGGGCCCCGGTTGCGGCGGTACGCCTCCTCGTCCGCCGAGCGGCGGCTGCACGCCCAGTACGCCGCCGCCCTGCCGCTCGCCGAGGCCGCGACCGCGCTCGCCTGGGCCGGGGAGGCCGTGCCCGACCGGGCCGGCGAGGGACCCCGGCGCCTCGCCGCCGCCGTGCGCGGCGGCACCCACACCGGGCCGCTGCCCGCGCCCTCCCGGTCGGCGCCCGCCCTGCGCGCCCTCGACGACGCGCTGCTGCACGCCGCCGAGGCCTTCGACCGGGGCCGGGAGAACCGGAACCTGCACGCCCGCCGCCGTACCGTGCGGGACCGCGTCTGGACCGTGCTCGGGGCCGGCGGACGGGAGTACGGGCTGCGTGTCGCCCTCTGCTTCGGCGCCGGCGCGGGCATCGCCCAGGCGCTGCACCACACCCGCTGGTACGGACAGCACACCCACTGGTACTGGCTGCCGGCCACCGCCGTCTTCCTCGTCAAGCCCGACCTCGGGCCGCTCGTCTCCCGCGTGCTGTGCCGGGCGGCCGGGACGGTCGGGGGCGCGCTGGTCTTCGCCGGTTTCGCGGCCGTACTGCCGCGGCCCGAAGGGCTCGTCGCGCTCGTGGCGGTCAGCGGGGCCCTGATCCCCGTGGCCACCCGGCACTTCGCCGCCCAGACCGCCGTCGTCACCGTCCTCGTGCTCGCCCTGGTCATGGTGGGCGGCGAACCGCCAGCGTCCGTCGGGCGGATCGGCGAGACCCTGCTGGCGTGCGTGATCGTGCTCGTCGCCGGCCATCTGCCGGTGCCCGGGCAGCGCGGCGGGGGAGTGCGGGCCCGGCTCACCGCGGCCGGGGACGCCGTCTCCGCCTACCTCACCCACGTGCTGGGCGAGTCGGGCGCCCGCGCGGACGGGGACGTGCGGGAACTGCGGGCCGTGCGCTGGACGCTGCGCCGCGAGGCATACCGGACGCTCGCCGAGGCGCGGGGCGCCGTCGCGCTCGCCGCCGCGGAACTGCCCGCGCTCGCCCGGCACGCGCGGGGCGCCGACCAGATCGTCACCACCCTCGAACAACTCGTCGACGCCACCACCGCGTGCGCCGTGCACCTCGACGACGCCGGCCGGCTCACCTCCCGGCACACCGACCGGCTCACCGAACTCCTCGACGCGCTCGCCGGGGAACGCCACCGCACCGGGCTGCGCGTCCCGGAGGCCGCCGCGGTGTCCGCCCTCGCCGGCTGACGCCACAACGGCCCCGCGGGGCACCGCGGGGCCGTACCGTGACACCATGACGCCTCCCCCCGCCGATCTCGTCATCACCCGGTGCACGGTGCTCACGCACGACGAGCAGGAGGAGATCGGCTTCGCCGAGGACGCCTCCGTCATCGTGCGGGACGGTGTCGTCGAGGCGGTCGTCAGCGGAGCGGAGGCCGGAGGGGTGCCCGCCCGCGAACGCATCGACGCCCAGGGGCAGATCGCCCTGCCCGGACTGATCAACTGCCACACCCACGCCCCGATGGCCGCCCTGCGGGGGATCGCCGAGGACCTGCCGACCGACGCCTGGTTCAACGACGTCGTGTGGCCCGTCGAGTCCAACCTCACCGCACGCGACGTGGAGTTGGGGGCACGCCTGGCCTGCGCCGAGATGATCCGGGCCGGGGTCACCTGCTTCGCCGACCACTACTTCTCCATGGACGCCGTCGCCGCCGTCGTCGAGGAGTGCGGGATCAGGGCCCATCTCGGTGAGGCGTTCTTCTCCTCGCAGGGTCCCCGGGGCCGGGAGAGGTCGCTGGAGTTCGCGCTGGCGCACCGCGGCGGCGCGGGCGGCCGGATCACCACCGCCCTCGCCCCGCACGCCCCCTACACCGTGGACGACGCCGATCTCGCGGCCACCGCGGACCTCGCCCGCGCGCACGGCCTGCCCGTCCATCTGCACGCCGCCGAGAACCGCGACCAGACCGCCACCAGCCTGGCACGGCACGGCGTGACCCCCGTCGAGGTGCTCCGGCGCACCGGCCTCCTCGACACCGACGTCCTCATCGCGCACGGCACCGGCATCCTCGACGAGGACCTGCCCGCGCTCCGCGACGCCGGCGGCCGTGTCGCCGTCGCCACCGCGCCGCGCGGCTACCTCAAGTTCGGCTGGCCCAGCACGACACCGGTCCGGGCGCTGCGCGAGATCGGCGTCCCGGTCGGGCTCGCCACCGACGGCGCCGCGTCCAACAACTCCCTCGACGTGTGGGAGTCGATGGCGCTGACCGCCCTCGTGCAGAAGTCCACGACCGGCGATCCGCGCTGGCTGACCGCCCGTCAGGCCCTGCACCACGCCACCCTGCAGAGCGCGCGGTCCGTCGGCCTCGGCGACACCGTCGGCAGCATCGCGCCGGGGCGGCGCGCCGACATCGTGCTGGTCGACCTCAACGGCCCGCACACCCAGCCGGTGCACGACCTGGCCGCCACCCTGGTGCACAGCGCCCGCTCGTCCGATGTGCGCACCACGATCGTGGACGGCCGGGTGCTGATGCGCGACCGCGGGCTCCTGACGATCGACGTGCCGTCCGTCGTACGGGAGTTGGGGGAGCGGCTGCCCGCGCTCCTGGACCGCGGCCACGGCCGGCGCATCCAGGAGTACGACACGTAGGAGCCGCCGCGGTGCCGCCGAAGAAATCTCACGGCACGGCGATGAGTTCCGCGACCGGCCCCGGTCACCCCTGTGGACGGACCGTTGCACAGAAAGGACGCCGATGTCGCTTCCGGAGATCGTTTCGCGTGAGCGGTGGCGCGCGGCACGCGAGGAACTGCTGGTCAAGGAGAAGGCGGCGGCCCGCGCGCGGGACGCCCTCAACGCCGAGCGGCGCGCCCTGCCCATGGTCGAGATCACCGAGGAGTACGTGTTCGAGGGCGGGGACGGCAAGGCCACCCTGCTCGACCTGTTCGAGGGCCGGCACCAGCTCGTCGTGCACCACTTCATGTTCGCGCCCGAGTGGGACGCGGGCTGCCGGGGCTGCTCGGCCTTCCTGGACCAGGTCGGCCAGCTCGCGCACCTGCACGCGCGCGGCACGACCTTCGCCGCCGTCTCCCGGGCGCCCCTCACCCGCATCCTCCCGTTCAAGGCGCGGATGGGCTGGGCGGTCCCCTGGTACTCCTCCCGCTGCACCGGCTTCAACCACGACTTCGAGGTGACCCTCGAACGCGACGGCGAGCTGGTGGAGCGGCCCGGTCTGAGCTGCTTCCTGCGGGACCGGGACCGCGTCTTCCACACCTACTCGACGTACGGGCGCGGCCTCGACGGGCTCGGCTCGACCACCGGGTTCCTGGACCTCACCGCGCTGGGCCGGCAGGAGGAGTGGGAGGAGCCCAAGGGGCGCGCGTCCGTCTTCGGGGCGCCCGCCGGCGGCGAGCCCGTGCGCTATCACGACGAGTACGACGACTGACACGGACCGTCGCCTCGGATGATGCGCCGTGCCCACCCGTTCACGGACAGCGGTGAACGGGTGTCAAGTACGTCTCAGTACCGTCACCGGCCGAGGCGAACCGCACCCCGCGGGCGTTAACTCCTACAAGTACGACGCCACTGGAGGTGCAGGATGGTGAACGGGCGGACGGTGCTCGAACGCTTTCCCGCGGGCGGGCCACGCGGATCATGGCCGGCCGAGGAGTTCGCGCACGCGCGGCGTATGGAGGGCCTGCCGGCCGAGGTCGTGATGGACCTGGCGACGGACGCCTTCCTGGTGATCGTCCGCGGTGACGCGACGGCGGACGCCACGGCCTGAGAGGGCCGAACGCCCGGTCAGCGCGGTTCCGGCGCGGGCACCCGGGCCGTGAACTGCTCCGCCTGGAGCGAGTACAGCTCCGCGTACAGCCCACCGGTGGCCAGCAGCTCCTCCGGGGTCCCGGACTCCACGAGCCGGCCCTGGTCGAGGACGTGCACCAGATCGGCGTGGCGGACGGACGCCAGCCGGTGCGTGATCAGCACGACGGTCTGGCCGGCCGAGGCCAGGGCGCGGATCTTCTCGAAGACCTCCAGCTCCGCCCGGGCGTCCAGGGCGGCCGTCGGCTCGTCCACGACGAGGATGCGGCCGCGCCGGTAGGCGGCCCGGGCGATCCCGAGCCGCTGCCACTGGCCGCCGGACAGCTCGTGACCGCCGCTGAAGTGCCGCGCCAGCAGGGTGTCCAGGCCGCGCGGCAGGTCCGCCACCACGTCCTGCGCCCCGGCCTGGTCCAGCGCGGACGCCAGCCGTTCCTCGGTCAGCGGCACGGACGAGCGGCCGACGGCCACGTTGACCCGGGCGGTGAACGGCCAGCGCTTGAAGTCCTGTGCCACCATCGCGATGCGCTCGGCGAGCTGGTGCCGGTCGGCGGCCGACGCGTCGACGTCGTCCCACAGGATGCGGCCCCGGTCCGGGGTGTAGAGGCCCGCGAGCAGCTTGACCAGCGTCGTCTTGCCCGAGCCGTTCTCGCCGACGAGCGCGACGATCCGGCCGAGCGGCAGGGTGAGCGTGACGTCGTCCAGGGCCGGGCGGGACGACTCGCCGGGGTAGGAGAAGCTGACGTGCTCGAAGCGGACCTCGCGCGGGTCCTCGGGCAGCGGCTCCCCGCCCTCCGGGATCGCCCGTTCGGCGGCCTCCGCGTACAGCCGCTGGAGATCACCGACGAAGAGGGCCTCCTCGTGGAGCGCGTTGACCTCCAGGACGAGGCTGTCCAGGCTGGAGGAGCCGGTCCGGATCGCGATGACCGCCGTACCGGCCACCGAGAGCGCCATGGCACCGGCGAGCAGCAGCCCGCCGAGCGTCGCGTAGGTCGCGACGGTCGCGAACCCCGTCCAGGCCGCCGCGATCAGCCCGGTGCGCGCCGCCAGCCGGGCCAGCCGGGCCTGCTCGGCCTCGGCCGTCTCGGACATCGCCCGGTAGTGCCGCAGCAGGAACGGTGCCACGCCGTGGACGCGGATCTCCGGCGCGGCGGCCGGCTCGGTCAGCAGCCCGCTGATCAGCTGGCCGGCGCGGGCGTGCTGCACCCAGGTGTGGAAGGACTCGTAGCGGCGCCGGGCGTTGGTCAGGGCGCTCCAGGCGCTGGGCAGCGTCATGGTGGCGAGCAGCGGCAGCAGCGCCGGGTGCAGGACGGTGAGGACACCGGCGGCGGCGATCAGTGAGATGGCCGCGTTCACGACCCGGGTGCTGTACGCGATCATGCGGCGGGCGGACGACGCGCCGTACTGCGCGGTGTCCAGCAGCTTGTGGAAGGCGTGGTCCTCGATCGCGGCCAGCTCCACGGCCGCCGCCCGCTCCAGGTACAGCTCGGTCGCCACCCGCTCCACCTTGGGCTCCAGCCGCCCGGTGGCGTACGTCGAGGCGGCGCGCAGCAGCGTCGAGACGACCATGACGGCGGCCATGGCGACGAGCGCGGGAGTGGCGTCCCGCAGCCGTTCGTCGATGGCCCCGCCGCCGATGAGCCGCCCCAGCACGCTGTTGACGGCCAGCAGCGCGACGGCCTGGGCGAGGCCCCGCGCGATCTCCGCGACCAGCACGGTGCGGGCGGCCCGCCGGTCGGCCTGCCAGGCGAGCCGGAAGCTGGTGGCCAGCAGGGACGGCAGCCGCCGCACCATGGCCCGCAGGTTCAGCTCCAGGAAGGCGTTGTGGTGCTGGCTCCATCCCGTGTCGTACCGCAGCGGTCCGCCGAACAGCAGCCGCTCCGACTCCGACACCCCGGAGTCCTCACCGCCGTGCTTCTTCCCCACCTCACGCCCTCCCCCGGACCCGTCGCGACGGAGGGCCCACTATGGCGGGGCGGACGCGTGCGGCGGCAGGGCGCGGGCCGGGCGGGCGGATGCGCGCGGGCGTACGGGCGGCGGCGCCCCGGTCAGGGGTACGCCCCAGGCGCGGGTCAGCCCGGTACGGGTCAGCCGGTGGGGCTCACGCGCTGAGCTGGCGGGACCAGCTCGGGGTCGTGCCGATCACCCGGCACAGCGCCAGATACAGCGGGATCGGCGGCGTGTACGGCACCGTGCCGTCCGGCAGATGGATCAGCCGGGGCGTGTCGGGGACGAGCGCTCCCGTCGAGTAGCGGACGGACTCCGGCCACTCCAGGGCGTAGTCCGAGTCCGAGGGGACGATCCACCACCAGTGCGACTCGTCGGCGTACACGCACCCCACGCGCGGCAGCCGGGGCAGCACCAGGGGGCCGATGCGGGCGGGGACCGCCACCGCGTCGCACCCCAGCGGAGCCGTCATGCCCTGCGGGAGGAGAAGACGCCGCGGCGCGGCCGTCGTGCGCATGCCGCGGCGGAAGCGGACCAGCGAGTCCAGGCTCAGCGCCTGACCGCCGCCGGACAGACCGATCACAGCCATACGGCCCCCGTTCCCGTCCCGTCGTGGCGTCCCCGGGCGTCGTCCTCGTCGTCCGACCCGCCGGCCGGTCCCGGCTTGGGCCGCGACCCCCAGCCGAGGTCGCCCCGCGGTTCCCCGTCGGCCGCCGGGGCGCCGGCCGCGGTGCGCGGCAGTTCGGCCCACACGACCAGGCCGGAACCGTGTTCGTGAGCCCCCCACGCATGGCAGAGCGCGTCTATGAGGAGCAGCCCCCTGCCGTGCTCCTCCTCCTGACGCGCGGGCGACGAGTGGGGCTCACCCGTCGCGCACCCCTCGTCGCGCACGGCTATGCGGACGAGGTCGGCGCCGTCGTGCAGTTCGCACACGATGTGCTCGCTGGCGGTGTGCACGATCGCGTTGGTGACCAGCTCCGACACGACCAGGGCCGCCGTCTCGCAGGTGTCCTCGCACACCGACCACACGCTCAGCCGCGCCGCGGTCAGGCGTCTGGCCTGGGCGGCCGAACCCGGGTGCGCGGCCAGTTCGAAGCGGAACCGGCGCTCCCCGGCCCTGCGCTGGGGGCCGACTCCCTTCCCCGCGGCGGAGTCCGAGCGGGTGGGAGGAGCCCCGTCGGCACCGAGACCGTGGGGGACCACAGTGGCGTCTGTTCCTAAGGGCGGGGACGGAATCACGCTTGCCACTATCGCCCCGCCGTGAACACTTGGCAAGTGTCACTCTGAAAATTGCAGAGTGCCGTATGACTCTCTGGAAGGCCATGGCACACTGCTCGCAACAGCAAGTCGAGCGGCGCCAATTGGGATCACCGAAGACCCCTCAGGATCTTCGAACGGATCTTCGAATGGCGCCGTCGTCCTGTCGGCGACCAGCACCCCCGCCCCCGTGCGGCGGGCCCGCTCCCGTCGGCGGGACCGAGTCGGTCAGTCGTAGATGAGCCGGCCCTCACGGGCCGACCCGTGTCTGGAGGTGGACGTGAGCGAGCCGCGGTCCGCACCGACGGTGGGCCAGGTCGTTCTCGGCCGGCGCCTGCTCGACCTGCGCGAAAGCGCCGGTCTCAAGCGGGAGGAGGCCGCCCGCATCCTGCGGGTCGCGCCCGCGACGGTCCGCCGTATGGAGATGGCCGAGGTCTCACTCAAGATCCCGTACCTCCAGATGCTGCTGAAGGCGTACGGCATCTCCGACGCCGAGGCCGAGGCCTTCGTGCACCTCGCCGAGGAGGCGAACAAGCCCGGCTGGTGGCAGCGGTTCCACGACATCCTGCCGGGCTGGTTCTCCATGTACGTCAGCCTGGAGGGCGCGGCGGCACTCATCCGGTCCTACGAACCGCACTTCGTCCCCGGGCTGCTCCAGACCGAGGACTACGCGCGCGGTGTGCTGCGCTCGGGCGCCATCGGCCAGACCAGCCCCGACGACATCGAGCGCCACGTCGCCCTCAGGATGCGGCGCCAGCGTCTGCTCACCCGCGAGGACGCGCCCCGGATCTGGGCCGTGATGGACGAGACCGTGCTGCGCCGCCATGTCGGCGGCCCGGAGGTGATGCGTGCCCAGATCGACAAACTGCTCGACGCCACGAAGCTGCCCAACGTGACGCTGCAGATCGCCCCGTTCGCCAACGGGGTGCATCCCGGCACGTTCGGCCCCTTCGTGCTGTTCCGATTCGCCATGCCGGAACTCCCGGACATGGTCTACAGCGAGTACCTGACCGGCGCGGTCTACCTCGACGCGCGCAACGAGGTGGCGACCCACCTCGAGGTCATGGACCGCATGGCGGCACAGGCCGCTACGGCACAACGCACGAAGGAGATCCTGCGGGATCTCCGCAAGGAGCTGTGAATGGATCGCATCAAGCCGCGCATACCCGTCTACAACGGCATGCCCGCGCGGGACTTGGGCACTGAGGGCTGGCACAAACCGTGGAGCGGAGGCAACGGCGGCAACTGCCTGGAGGCGATGAAACTCGCCGACGGACGCATCGCCGTCCGGCAGTCCACCGACCCGGACGGGCCGGCGCTGATCTACTCGACGGACGAGATGACGGCGTTCATCGAGGGCGCCAAGGCGGGAAAGGCGGACTTCCTGCTCTCCTGACCTCGCGCACGACCCGTTGCTGACCTGTTGTGTTCCTGCAATTCCCCTAAACTGGTGCTGAGTTGATGATGTACTGCCGACGGATCTTAGGGAGCTCGCGATGACCGGGCCGCACCCCGCCGAGATCGACACGAGCAAGCCGCACCCCGCGCGGATGTACGACTGGTATCTCGGCGGGAAGGACAACTACCCCGTGGACGAGGCCATGGGCCGGCAGATGCTCGCCCTGGACCCGCGGGTGCCGGTCATGGCACGGGTCAACCGCGCGTTCATGCACCGGTCCGTGACCTGGCTCGCGCAGCGGGGGGTGCGCCAGTTCCTGGACGTCGGCACGGGCATACCGACCGAGCCCAACCTCCACCAGGTCGCGCAGCGGATCGCGCCCGACGCGCGCGTCGTCTACTGCGACAACGACCCCATCGTGCTGGCGCACGCGGAGGCCCTGCTGCGCGGGACCGACGAGGGCGCCACGCACTACCTCCAGGCCGACATGCGCGACCCGGACGCCATCGTCGAAGGCGCCCGCAAGGTGCTGGATCTCGACCGCCCGGTGGCCCTCTCGCTCATCGCGCTGCTGCACTTCGTCCCCGACGAGGACGGCGCGCACGAGCTGGTCGGCCGCCTGCTGTCCGAACTTCCCTCGGGCAGCCACCTGGTGATGACCCACGCGACCGCCGACTTCACCCCCGAGGAGTCGGAGGTGGCCGCCGGAAAGCTCCGCGCGGCGGGCGTCTCCCTGGCCCTGCGCTCCCGCGAGGAGTTCACCCGGTTCTTCGACGGACTGGAACTCGTCGAGCCGGGGGTGCGGGTGCCGCACCAGTGGCACCCGGAACTGGGCGACCCCGTCCCCGGACAGGACGACGGGATCATCCCCGGGTACGGCGCGGTGGGGCGCAAGCCGTAGGGGTTCCGACGTCCTGGCCCGCCCGGACGTCGGAAGTGCGCTTCTCGGGCAGTTCGAAGAACGCGCTCGATACGGGGCTTCCCGGGCCGTCCTCCGGCGGGTCAGCCGCGGTCCGGTGCCGGCGGCAGCACCCCGCACAGGGCCTCCAGCGCGGCCTCGTAGGCGTGCTCCGGTGGTGTGGCGTAGCCGACGACGATGCCGTCCCGGGCGGGCATGGCCGCCCGGGACGCCGCCGGGTGCCGGAACGCGGCGAGGCCGTCCAGCGCGACGCCCTGCCAGGCCGCCGCCTTCACCGTGGACCGCTCGGTGCCGGGCGGCAGCCTCAGCACCGCGTGCAGTCCGGCGGCGACACCGGTGACCTCGACGTGCGGGGCGTGCGCGGCGAGGGCGGCCACGAGGCGGTCGCGCCGGCTCCGGTACCGCTGCCGCATCCGCCGTACATGCCGGTCGTAGCCCCCCGACACGATGAGGTCGGCGAGGCTCAGCTGGTCGAGGACGCTCGCCCACGCCTCACGCTCGCCCTTGGCCGCGAGCACGCCCCCGACAAGCCGCTCGGGCAGCGCCATCCAGCCCAGCCGCACCGCGGGGGACAGGCTCTTGCTGACCGAGCCGATGAAGACCACCTGCTCGGGGTCGAGGCCCTGGACGGCCCCCACCGGCCTGCGGTCGTAGCGGAACTCCCCGTCGTAGTCGTCCTCCAGCACCACCGCGCCCCGCGCGCGGGCCCAGTCGGTCACGGCGGCCCGGCGCTCCGCGTGCAGCGGACCGCCGGTCGGGAACTGATGCGCCGGGGTCAGCAGCACGGCCCGTTCGCGCGCCAGCAGGCCCACGCGGGCGCCGTCCTCGTCGAGGGGCAGCGGCACCGTCCGCACCCCCGCGGCGGCGAGCAGCTCCCGGTGGAACCCCAGTCCGTACGCCTCCACGGCCAGCGGGCCGCGCAGCACCCCGCCGGGCGCGCCGCGGTCCTGCCCGAACAGCAGCCGCAGCGCGTGGGCGAAGCCGGAGCAGATCACGATGCGGTCCGGCCGGGTGCGCACACCCCGCGCGCGGGCCAGATACTCGCTCAGCGCCTCCCGCAACTCGACCCGCCCGGCGGGGTCGCCGGGCCCGAAGACCTCGTTCGGCGCCCGGTGCAGGGCCCGCCGGTAGGAGGCCAGCCAGGCCGCGCGGGGGAACGCCGACGCGTCCGGGGTGCCCTGCCGCAGGTCGTGCCGGGGACCGCGGGCCCGCGCCGGGGCCCCGCGGGGCAGGCGCTCCGTCCGCCGGGCGGGACGGGTCCGCTCGGCCACCCGGGTCCCCGAGCCCTGCCGGGCGGTGAGCCAGCCCTCGGCCACCAGCTCCGCGGACGCGTCCGCCACGGTGTTCCGGGCGACCCCGAGATCGGCGGCGAGCGACCGGTACGGCGGGAGCCGGGTGCCCGGCGCGAGCCGCCCCGCCCGCACCGCCTCGCGCAGCGCCCGCGCGAGCGCGGCCCGCCGACCGCCCGCACCGGCGTGCGCCGCCAGATCCAGAGGCAGGTCGGCCCCGATCCGCTCGGCCGAATTGACCCATGATTCCGCCATGGAATTGCACCCTACAGCCGGTCGCCGACCGCCGTAGGTTGGAGCGCATGACGACGAACACCAGCGCGAACGGCGGCACTTGGGGCTCCAGCGGGACGGCCGACGGGGCCACCCCGGACATCGACGCGGGGGTGGCCGCGGCCGAGGCCGCGCGGACCCGCCTGGACTTCGCGAAGGCCGCTCCCAAGGTCTTCCGCGCGATCATCGGCCTCGACGCCGCCGCCCGGGAGGGCCTCGACCCCGCCCTCGTCGAACTCGTCCAGATCCGCGCCTCGCACCTCAACCACTGCGCCTACTGCCTGCACATGCACACGAACGACGCCCGCAAGGCCGGCGAGAGCGAGGACCGGCTGCACATGATCGCCGTCTGGCGCGAGGCCCGGCACTTCTTCACCGAGCGGGAACAGGCCGCCCTGGCCCTCACCGAAGCGGTGACCCTGGTGTCGGAGGGCGGTGTGCCGGACGACGTCCACGCCCGCGCGGCGGCCCACTTCGACGAGGGGGAACTGGCGCAGCTCCTGGCCCTGATCATGACCATCAACACCTGGAACAGGGTGGCCCTGGCGACGGGCAAGGTGGCGGGGACGGACGAGCGGCGCCGGACGAGCCGGTAGGCGGCCGCACCCCTACACCGTCATCGGCCGGTCGTACGGCGATATCGGGGCCGGCAGGCGCGAACTCCCGGTCAGATAGCGGTCGACGGCCGCCGCCACCGCCCGGCCCTCGGCGATCGCCCACACGATGAGCGACTGCCCCCGGGCGGCGTCGCCGGCGGCGAACACGCCGGGCACGTTCGTCGCGAATCCGGCGTCCCGGGAGATCGTGCCGCGCGGCTCCATCTCCAGCCCGAGCTGGTCGACCAGCCCGTCCGTGCGGTCCGGACCGGAGAAGCCGAGGGCGAGCAGCACCAGGTCGGCGGGCAGCGTCCGTTCGGTGCCGGGCACCGGTTGGCGCAGCGCGTCCACCTCGACCAGGTGCAGCCACCCCACATGCCCGTCCTCGTCGCCGGAGAAGCGGAGCGTGGACGCGGCGAACAGCCGGGCGTCGGCGTCCGCCGCCGGAGCCGACCCCAGGTCCCGCGCCTCCTCGTGCGCGACCGACAGCCGGTAGACCTTCGGATACGTCGGCCAGGGCTCGGCGCCGTCGTCCCGCTCCACGCCCGGCTGGGCGTAGATGTCCAGCTGGGTCACGGACGCCGGGCCCTCCCGCACGGCGGTCCCGAGACAGTCGGCGCCGGTGTCACCACCGCCCACGATGACGACGTGCTTCCCGGCGGCCGACATCGGGGACGTCTCCAGGTCCCCCTCGCACACCCGGTTCGCCAGCGGCAGATACGCCATCGCCTGCTCGACACCACGCAACTCCCGCCCCGGCACCGGCAGCTCACGCCAGGCCGTGGCCCCCGTGGCGAGCACCACGGCGTCGTAACGCGACCTCAGCTCGGCGGCCCCGATGTCCCGCCCGACCGCCGTCGACGTCCGGAACCGGGTCCCCTCGGCACGCATCTGCTCGATCCGCCGCTCCAGATGGTGTTTCTCCATCTTGAACGCGGGGATGCCGTACCGCATCAGCCCGCCGATCCGGTCGTCCTTCTCGTACACGGCGACCGTGTGGCCCGCGCGGGTCAGCTGCTGGGCCGCGGCGAGCCCGGTGGGCCCCGACCCGATCACCGCGACCGTCCGCCCCGACAGCCGGTCCGGTGGGCGCGGCGGCGTGAAGCCCTCCTCCCAGGCCCGGTCGGCGATCGCGCACTCGACGTTCTTGATGGTGACCGCGGGCTGGTTGATCGCCAGCACGCACCCGGCCTCGCAGGGCGCCGGGCACAGCCGCCCGGTGAACTCGGGGAAGTTGTTCGTCGCGTGCAGCCGGTCCGCCGCGGCCCGCCAGTCCTCCCGCGAGACCAGGTCGTTCCACTCGGGGATGAGGTTGCCCAGCGGGCAGGCTTCGTGGCAGAAGGGGATGCCGCAGTCCATGCAGCGGTCGGCCTGCTCGCTGATGATCGGCAGCAGCGCCCCCGGGACGTAGACCTCGTCCCAGTCCCGCACCCGTTCCCCGACCGGCCGGCGGGGCCAGTCCTGGCGGGGGGTGTTCAGGAAACCCTTGGGATCGGCCATGGCCGTCTTCCTCGCGCGTGTGTCGCGTCCGCGGGTCACGTCCGCGTGCCCCGGCGGTGTGCCGTGCGTCGTCGGGCGCCACCCTTCCGGCCACGATACGTCCCGCCCGGCACGTGCGCAGGTGGCGGACAGCGCTTTCCCGAGGCTCCTCGGCCGCTTGGTCCTGCCGGTGAGCAGCCCCGAACCCGGAGGTGACGGATCAGCTGAGCGCCAGCGCGTACGACACCGTCGCGGCGGCCGAGGCCACCGTGCGGACGTGGTTCCACGCCGACCACTCCCGCACGTACGCCGGCCAGTACGCGCTCGCCTCCTGCGTGCCCGGCTCCAGCTTCTCCAGCGCCTCGTTCCGGGGCACGTTCGCCACCATCGTCACCCCGAACGAACCGAACAGATACAGCGCGCTGCCCAGCAGCAGCTCCACGGTCACCCCGTCCGGCCACAGCACGAAGGTCACCACGGCGATCACCGCGCACAGCACCGCGGACCCCAGGAACAGCAGCAGGAACGCCGGCATCAGCGCGGCCCTGTTGACCGCCCTCATCGCCGCCACGCCCTGCGCCGGGGGCAGCCCGGCGAGTGCGGGCATCACGAACGTCGAGAAGGCGCAGAAGACGCCCGCCACCAGCCCCGTCCCGACCACACCGATCACGACGAGTACGAAGTACGGCCCGCCCATCATGTCCAACGTCACCTCCCGTGTCCCACCGGGATCCCGCCCGGCCCCTCCGGTCACCACCAGGAAATACCTGTGCGACTACGGTGCCCATGGCCGAGCGCCCCGATCACATACGTGAGCGTCCACGGAGGCCGGGGGCTCCGGCGGTGTCCCCGCCGGTGTGCCCGCCGACCGACGCCACGGCGCGCGGTCACGTCCACGGAGGCCGGGGGCTCCGGCGGTGTCCCCGCCGGTGTGCCCGCCGACCGACGCCACGGCGCGCGGGGACAGGCGCCCGCCGGTCGCGTCGGTCCGGTCGGCCCGTCAGAGGCGGGCGGCGGCGTCCTGGTACGCCGTGCCGGGCGGCCGGCCCTGCGCCTGCCCAGGCACGTCCGTCGGGCTCGGGACGTCTGTCGGGCTCGGGACGTCTGTCGGGCTCGGGACGTCTGTCGGGCTCGGGACGTCCGTCGGGCTCGGGACGTCCGTCGGGCTCGGGACGTCCGTCGGGCTCGGGACGTCCGTCGGGCTCGGCGTCTTCGGCGCCCGGCGGGCCTGGGCCGGTGGGGTCGGGCGGACCCGCGTCCTCGGTGTCGGGGGCCCCGCCCCCACCCCCACCCCCGCCTCCCCTCTCCCCCCGCCACCCCCGCAGGGCCGTCTCCACCGTCGCCGCGATCCTCCGGCGCGCCTCGTGCCGTGGCAGCCCGCACATCAGCAGCTCGTCGTACGAGGTGTCCAGGTGCCGCACCGACGCCGCGACCGCCGAGGAGACGGCGCCCTCGGACAGCGCCCGCCCGGCCGCGCTGCGGCCCACCCGCCCGCTGCCCCGCACCGACGCGTGCCCGGCGATGTCCCGCGCCCGGTCCGGTGGGCACCCGGGGAACAGCCGCCGTATCTCCGCCGCGAAGGCGTCCGCGAACCGCGCGTCCTCCCGCTCGCGCCGCCGTGCGTCCCTCGCCCGGCGCCGCCGCCGGGCCTCCGCGTCCGCCAGGCAACGCAGCTCCGCCCGCGCGAGCCCCGCCTCCTCGACCAGGACGCCCTGCCGCTCGTACCGCCCCTTGCGCCGGTTGAACCGGACGACCACCGCCGACAGCCCGCTCTCCTCCCGCGACCGGCGTGTCAACGCGGTGTCGCCGCGCGCCAGGAACACCAGGTGCCCGAGGTCGGCACAGTCGAGGCACCACGGCGCCCCGTCCTCCAGCACGAGCATCCGCAACGGCCCCGCACGGCACACCGCGCAGTGCCGCCTCCTGAGAGGCTGCACGACGAGCGGACCGGTGCGTGACGAGGGGGTGGCCGAGGGTGCCATGCCCGGTTCATCCCCTGTCCGCGCGGCCGGGGAACGTCCCGGCCCACCGCGCGCCCCACGGCATCGGGGTGCCGGGCCCCGCGGTCGCCGGCTGCCGCATGATGGGCCCTGTGCGACTCGAAGCGATCACCTGGGAGCGGCTCGCCGACCGGCTGGCCGAACGGCTTCTCGACCTCAGGCCGGCCGACGGCGGCGCCTGGCCGCGGGTGGCCCTCGACGGCGCTCCGGCGGCCCGCCCGGGGGAGCTGGCCGAGCGGGTCGCCCAGGCGCTGCGCGTCCGCGGCCGCCCCGCCCTCACCGTCGGCGTGGAGGGCTTCCTGCGGCCCGCCTCGGTCCGCCTGGAGTACGGGCATCAGGACCTGGACGCCTACTACGACGGCTGGTTCGACACCGGTGCCCTGTGGCGCGAGGTCTTCGGCCCCCTCGAACCCGGCGGCGACGGCCGCGTGCTGCCCGACCTGTGGGACCCGGTCACCGACCGGGCGACCCGCAGCGCCTACACCCGGCTGCCACC
Organism: Streptomyces sp. NPDC056628; assembly: GCF_042792555.1. Classification (NCBI taxonomy): domain Bacteria; kingdom Bacillati; phylum Actinomycetota; class Actinomycetes; order Kitasatosporales; family Streptomycetaceae; genus Streptomyces; species Streptomyces sp. NPDC056628. Next base: position 25,407 of record NZ_JBHTWG010000008.1, on the reverse strand, counting down.
CGGCGGCGTGCTGCTGCTCCACGGACCCCTCCTTCTGCGGCACTGGTTCCCCTTCGACCTGACCGTCCACGTCCTCCTCTCATCCGGCGCACTGCGCCGCCGCACCCCCGAGGCCGACCACTGGACCCTGCCGGCCTTCGAGCGCTACGACCACGAGACCGACCCGGCGGGCACGGCCGACGTCCTGGTCCGCGCCGACGACCCCCGTCACCCCGCCTGGAACGGCTGACCGCGCTTCCCCGCCGCCGCCCCGGAAGCGGCGCCGGGCACTCCAGGTGCGTGGGTCTCCGGGCCTGGAGAGAATTGACCCCGCCTGGACAACGGTGCGTCCCGCGCCGCGCCGGCCGTCCGACGACGGGAGGTAGTCCATGACCACTGCCGGAGACATCATGCACCGCGGTGCCCAGTGGATCCCGGCTCACGAGACCCTGGACCGGGCCGCCCAGTTGATGCGCGACCTGGGCGTCGGAGCCCTGCCCATCAGCGACCACAACGAACGGCTCTGCGGCATCCTCACCGACCGCGACATCGTCGTCAGCTGTGTGGCCATGGGTCACGATCCGGGCAAGGTCACCGCCGGTGAGATGGCCCAGGGGACCCCGCGCTGGATCCCGTCGGACGCCGACATCAGCGATGTCCTCCGCGAGATGACGGACCACCGGATCCGCCGGCTCCCGGTCATCGAGGACAAGCGCCTCGTCGGCATGATCAGCGAGGCCGACCTGGCCCGGAACCTGCCCGAGAGCGACGTCGGCCACTGGGCCGAGAGCGTCTACGCCTACAGCGGGGAGACGGTGACGCGCTGACAGCCGGCCCACGGGGGCACCGACGGGGTCACCTCCCGGACGCCGCTGCCCGGCCACCCGTGCCGGGCGGGGGCGTGACGCGGCTCAGAGCCAGCCGTTGCGCCGGAACCCGCGGTACAGGACCACGCAGGCGACGGATATGACGACCAGCACGAGCGGGTAGCCGAAGGTCCACCGCAGCTCCGGCATGTGCTCGAAGTTCATCCCGTACACCCCGCACACCATCGTCGGCACGGCGACGATCGCGGCCCACGCCGTGATCTTCCGCATGTCCTCGTTCTGGGCGACGGTGACCTGCGCCAGGTGTGCCTGCAGGATCGAGTTCAGCAGTTCGTCGAAGGCGAACAGCTGCTCCTTGGTCCGCAGCAGATGGTCGGCGACATCGCGGAAGTACGCCTGTATCTCCGGGGGCACCACACGGATCGGCACGGTGGCCAGTTCCTCCAGCGGACGGCTGAGCGGCACCACGGCCCGCTTCAGTTCGAGGAGTTCACGCTTGAGCTGGTAGATCTGGCCCGGGTCGGCCCGTGCGCCGTTCTCCGCGAAGACGTCCGTCTCGACCTCGTCGATGTCCTCCTGCACCGAGTCGATGACGCTCAGGTAGTCGTCCACGACGTGGTCCGCGATCGCGTGCAGCACCACGGCCGGCCCCTTGGTGAGCTGCTCGGCGTTCGACTCCAGCTCCTCGCGCAACGGGCCGAGCGAGCCGTGCCGTCCGTGCCGCACGGTGATCACGAAGTCAGGGCCGGTGAACACCATGATCTCGCCCGTGTCCACCACCTCGCTGGTCGACGTGAGCTCCTCGTGCTCGACGTAGCAGACCGTCTTGAACACGGCGAACAGCGTGTCGTCGTACCGCTCCAGCTTCGGTCGCTGATGCGCCTCCACCGCGTCCTCGACTGCCAGCGGATGCAGGGCGAACAGCTCCGCGATGCCGGCGAACTCCTCGTCCGTGGGCTCGTGGAGCCCCAGCCAGACGAAACCGCCGCCGCGCTTGCGTACCCGCTGCAGGGCGTCGGTCACGTCACCGCTGTCCGGGACGCGCGCACCGTCCTGATAGGTCACGCAGTTCACCACCGAGGAGCCCAGCGGGGATCTGGCCGGATGGCTCAGGTCGACGCGGGGACGCCGATGAGCCAGCCGTGCCACCTTGCGCAGGCCGCCGACCTTCGAAAGGCCGGTGACCTTGCGCAGATTCCCTGCCATGGACATCTGGATCTCCCTGCGTCGGATCTCCTGCGCGGGTCATCTCGACGGCCGCCCCGCCGTGTTCTCGCCGCGGAGTGCGTCGTGGCCCGTCAGTCTGCCAGGTGGGGGTGAGACGCGGGTAAGCCTGTGGGAGCAGCGCATTCCGCTTGGTTCCCGCCTGTGGACGACGCGAGCGCACCCGTATCCAGGCGAGGTCGGGAAGGGGAAATTCGGGGCGCCGGGGCCGAGCGTCGGCCTCTTCGGACAAGGGCGGCAACTGGGATGATCGGCCCATGACGCGAACCGACGGATACCTCCTCGACAACCGGCAGGCCGAGGCAGCCGAGCGCTTCGACGCCTTCGCCGCACTCTTCGACCCCACGACGTTCCGGCACCTCGAACGGCTCGGCACCGGCCCCGGCTGGCGCTGCTGGGAGGTGGGCGCCGGAGGCACCTCGGTGGTGTCCTGGCTGGCCAAGAAGGTCGGCCCCACCGGGCGTATCGTCGCCACCGACATCGACACCTCCCTGCTCGCCCCCGCCGCCCGCCCGCCGGTCGAGGTGCGCGCCCACGACGTCGCCGCCGACGAAGCCCCGGGAGAGGACTTCGACCTGGTGCACGCCCGGCTCGTCCTCGGCCATGTGCCGGACCGGGAACAGGCGTTGAAGTCGATGATCGGCGCCCTGCGTCCCGGCGGCCGCCTGCTGATCGAGGACGCCGACCCGGCCCTGCAGCCCCTGCTCTGCCCCGAGGACCACGGCCCCGGGCAGCAGCTCGCGAACCGGCTGCGCCACGGCTTCCGCACGCTGCTCGCCGAGCGCGGCGCCGACCTCTCCTACGGCCGCCGGCTGCCGCGCCTGCTGCGCGAGGCCGGGCTGCGGCGGGTGGAGGCCGACGCCTACTTCCCGCTCGCCTCGGCCGCCTGCGCCGCGCTGGAGTCCGCCACCGTCCGGCAGATCCGCGACCGGCTGGTCGCCGAAGGCATCGCCACCGACGAGGAGATCGACCGCCACCTGGCGAACGTGTCCGCCGGCGGCATGGACCTGGCCACCGCACCGATGATCTCGGCGTGGGGACGCAAGGCGCCGGAGGACAACGGCGGCTGACCCGCGCCGCCGGACCTCACGTCACCGAGGGGGCCTGCCGCCCACCCGTCCCACGGCCAGCGCACCGGCCCGGCATCCCTCCCGCGCCGCCTCCTCGGGGACGGCGCCCCTGAGCAATGCGGCCAGGAAGGCGCCCGTGAAGGCGTCCCCCGCCCCGGTCGTGTCCCGCGCCACCGCCGGTTCGGCCGGAACACGGGCGCTCACGGTCCCGTCCCGGGCCACCAGCGCCCCGTCCACGCCCTGCTTGGCGACCACCAGCGGCACCCGGCGGCTCAGTTCGGCCGCGGCCCGCGCCGCGTCGGCCGCTCCCGTGAGCAGGCGGGCCTCGTCCCGGCTGGGCAGCAGGACGTCCACTCCCGCCACCGCCTCCAGGAAGCGGTCGACGCCCAGGCGCACCAGGAACCCGGCCGACGCCGGGTCCAGACTCACCCGCACGCCCCGCGCGCGTGCCGATCGCAGAGCCGCCGTCACCAGCGCCCGGCTCGGCTCCGAGAACAGCAGATAGCCCGACAGATGCAGATGACCGACTCCGTCGAGCAATTGCTCCGACCAGTCCCCGGGGTCCAGCCGCAGGGACGCGCCGCTGTCCGTGAGGAACGTCCGCTCGGCGGCGGCACCGCCGTCGACCAGGCAGATCACCGTCCCGGTCGGCGCCCGCGGGTCGACGACGAGCAGCGGCCGTACCCCGCCGGCCGCCAGCTCCCGCTCGTGCCAAGCCGCCGAGTCCGCCCCGACCCGGCCCAGCAGCCGTACGTCCGCGCAGCCCCGGTACGCCGCCCAGCAGGCCACGTTGGCGCCCGCGCCGCCCGGCACGGTCCGGATGGCCGCCGCCGTGTCCGTGCCGGAGGCGAGCGCGCCGTGGTGGCGGGCGACGACGTCCGTCACCACGTCCCCGACGACCAGGAGGGCGCCCGGCGAGGGCGCCGGGTCGCGCGCCGCTTCCGCCGCGCTCACACCCCGGTCCAGGCCGCCGCGATCCGCCCCGCGAGCCGTACGTTGCCGCGCACCGCCGCCAGGTTGGCGCTCAGAGAGGCGCCATCGGTGTGCCGTACCAGATAGTCCAGCAGGAACGGGGTGACGGCCTGGCCGGTCACGCCGCGCTCCTCGCACGCGTGCAGCGCATCGGCCAGCACACGCGCGTGCAGCGCGGGATCGAGCTGTTCCTCCTCCGGCACCGGGTTGGCGACGATCAGCGCCGACGCGGGCCCGTCGAGGTCGTCCTGAGCACGCATCACCTCGGCCACCTCACGCGGCGAGCGCAGCGTCCAGTCCACCGGGTGTCCCGAGTCGGACAGGTAGAAGCCCGGGAAGCGCTCGGTGCCGTACCCCGCCACCGCCACCCCCAGGGTCTCCAGCCGCTGCAGGGTGGCCGGGACGTCCAGGATCGACTTCACGCCCGCGCACACCACCGTGACGCGGGTCCGTGCCAGCAGCCCCAGGTCGGCCGACTCGTCCTGTGTCACCGTCCACTCGCGGTGCACGCCGCCCAGACCGCCCGTCGCGAACACCCGCACGCCGGCCAGCGCCGCCAGCTGGGCCGTCGCCGACACCGTCGTCGCACCGCTCGCCCCGGCCGCCACCGCGAGCGGCAGATCCCGGTGCCCCAGCTTGCGGATGCCGTCCTCGTTGGCGATCCGCTCCAACTGCTGCTTGTCGAGGCCGACGTGCGGCCGTCCGTCCAGTACGGCGATCGTCGCGGGGACCGCGCCCTCCCGCCGTACGACGTCCTCCAGTTCCAGCGCCACCTGGAGGTTGCGCGGACGGGGCAGCCCGTGCGCGATGATCGTGGATTCCAGGGCCACCACCGGGCGACGCGCGTCGACCGCGTCCCGCACTTCTTCCGACACCACCAGCACCACGCGACCGCCTCCTGTCTGTCGGTACTCCCTCATCCCTGGCGACACACGCGCCCGGTCAAACCCTTGCGGCCTGTGGAGGACGACACCAGCCTGGAGCGCATGAAGGACAACACCGCACGTCTCGACCATGTCGTCCTGTGGGTCCGTGACCCGGTGGCCGCCGCCGGCTTCTACGAGAAGACAGTCGGCATGGAGCCCGTCCGGCTCACCGAGTTCACCGAAGGGACGGTGCCGTTCCCCTCCGTCCGCCTCAACGACGAGACGGTCATCGACCTCATGCCGCTCACCATGGCCGAGCGGATGAAGATGCTGCCCGGTGCCGCGGAGAGCGCCGGCCACCCCGTCCATCACGTCTGCCTCGCGCTGCCCGGCGAGGACTTCGACACCCTGCGCGCCCGCTTGGAGGAGGGCGGCACACCGGTGTCGGACATCGCGCGCGACTCCTTCGGCGCCCGCGGGAACGCCACGCGCAGCTTCTACTTCCGCGACCCCGACGGCAACGTGTTCGAGGCCCGGCACTACGACTGACCCGGGGACCGCGGGAGGAGGCCACGCGCGCGGCCTCCTCCCGCACGGCTTCGGCGTCGGACCGGCCGCACTCCGTCCAGCGCCCCGTGCGGGTTGAGCACGCACTTGCGGCCGGCGCCTTGGTCGAACTCGGCGTAGCCGGCCGGTGCGTCCTCCAGGACGGTCACGGTGGCGTCGACCGACTTCGCGATGTGGACTGCCGTCGCGCGGCCACCGGCCGCAGCGGTCCATGGCGGCCTGAAAAAGGCCCCGTTCGAGGGCGGGGTGCCGCCTTCAGTCGCCCGCGACGGCTCCCGTCCGTCCGCTCCGGGTGAACAGGGCCAGCGCCGCCAGCGGCAGCAGCAGACAGGCGGCGAAGAAGTTCAGCCACGCGTAGCTGGCCGTGGCGACGACGAGCCCCGCGGCCGCCCCACCGATGCCCGCCGAGGCGTTCATCACGAGGTCCGACAGGCCCTGAGCGGCCGCTCGCGCGGCCTGCGGCACCGAATCCGTGAGCAGCGCCGAACCCGAGACCAGACCCGCGGACCAGCCGAGACCCAGCACGAACAGACCGGCCGCCGTCTGCCCGTGCCGGCCGCCCGCCGTGCCGGCGAGGAACACCGCGCACGCCAGCAGCCCCACCGCCAGCCCGATCCCGGACAGCCGGCCCAGCCGGTCCGACAGCCGGCCCATCAGAGGGGCGAAGGCGTACATGCCCGCGATGTGCCCGCTGATGACCAGCCCGATCAGCTCGATGCCGGCGCCGTGATGCTCCAGGTCGACCGGGGTCATCGACATGACCGACACCATCGCGGTGTGCGCCACGGCGACCGCCACGACCGCCAGCCGGGCCCGCGGCGAGGCGGCCACGGCGGCCACCCCCGCGCGCAGGGAGCGCCCCGCGGGTGTCCGCTCCTCGGCCGGCGCGAGGGCACGCGCCGTCAGCAGCGGGTCCGGGCGCAGCAGTACGGCCACGACCACCGCGGACAGCAGGAAGATCCCCGCCGCCCACAGGAACGGACCCGCCGCCGCGGGTATCCCGAGGCCGGTGACGCTGCGGCCGGCGGGGGCCGCGATGTTCGGCCCGATCACCGCGCCGATGGTGGTCGCCCACACGACCATCGAGATCGCACGCGCGCGCTGCTCGGGCTCGGCCAGGTCGGCGGCCGCGAAGCGGGCCTGAAGGTTCGCCGAGGAGGCCGCGCCGAACGCCGCCAGCCCGCACAGGAGCAGCGGGAAGCTCCCGGCCCGGGCCGCGACCACGCTGACCCCGGCACCCAGGGCGCCGATCAGATAGGCCAGGACGAGTCCCGGACGGCGCCCCCGCGCGGTCATCAGCGCGGCGAGCGGCATCGACAGCACCGCTGTGCCCGCGACGGTCGCGGTGGGCGCGAGCCCCGACAGCGACTCGGTGCCGCTGACCTCCTTGGCCAGGACCGCGGCGAGCGCGATGCCGGTGGCGACCCCGAGGCCGCCCAGGATCTGCGTCGCGATCAGCACGGCCGAGGTCCGGCGCCGCAGCGCCGCGAGGTCCTGGGGCGTCGCCGGCACGGCCGCCCGGCGCTCCACACTCGTCATGACGCCTGCCCGGACCCGGCGTACAGCCAGCCGGACGGCGTAAGGCGACACACCGGACCGGCCGCGTACGGACGGGTGAAAAATGTCGTCGTCACGGGCGCAGTCTCCCCCTCTGATGCGCGGGCCCAACCGATCGCGTCCGGCCGGTCCGCCGCGGGACGCCGCGCGGACACCGAGGCCGGTCAGAACAGCGGCTCGGGCAGGACCCCTTCCAGCGCGAGCAGCTTCCGCTTGGTCTCCAGACCGCCTCCGAAGCCCCCGATGCCGCCGCCGCTCTCCACGACCCGGTGGCACGGCACCACGACCGGCAGCGGATTGGCGCCCATCGCCATGCCGACCGCCTGGGCGGCGCCCGGCTGCCCGACGCGTCCCGCCAGATCGCCGTACCCGACGACCGCCCCGAACGGCACCGTAGAGGCCAGCTCGCGCAGGACCTGCCGGTTGAAGCCCGAGATCAGCGACCAGTCCAGCGGCAGCTCGAAGTCCTTGCGCGTCCCCGCGAAGTACTCGTCCATCTGGCGTATCGGCTCGGCGAGCAGGGCGGACCCGGGGTCCTCGACCGGATCGGCGCCGAGCCGCGCGGCCAGCCGCTCCAGTGCCTTCTCGCGTATCTCAGGCGTGGCGTGGAACACGACGCTGACCAGGCCGTCCCGTGTGGCGGCCAGCATCAGCGGACCGATGGCGGTGCCGACCACGGCCCACACCACTCGCTGCTCGTCCTGCCCGTGGCTGTCCATGTGCTCACCGTACGGGCCGCCACTGACAACGTGCCCCGGAGCGCCGCTCAGCCCGCCGGGAACGCGTTCCGCACCACGTCCGGACTGTTGCTGATGATGCCGTCGACCCCGTACCCGGCGACCTGCCGGGCCGTGTCCGCGTCGTTCACGGTCCAGGTGAACACCTCCAGCGGCCCGCCGTGCGGTCCGTCGAACTCGTGGACGGAGGAGACGTAGCCGGGGGAGACCGTGGTGTGCGAGGGGTTGATCTGGTCGGCGAAGACCGCGTACCGCGACAGGTCCGCCACCGACGGTGTGCCGAGCAAGCCGGTCTTCACCGCCGGCTGCAGCTCGTGGACGGCCCGGACGCTGTCGGCGCTGAAGCTCTGCACGATCAGCCGGCCGGCCAGGTGGGAGGCGTCGAGCCAGCCCTCGTCGCCGAGCACCTTCAGGGTCTGCTGCTCGATGTCCGGGTACAGCTCGGGGTTCTTGATCTCCAGCAGCAGCTTCTGCCGGTGCGATTCGACGCGGTCCACGTACTGCCGGAGGGTCGGTACGCGCGCGCCCGCGAACTCGGGTCCGAACCAGCTGCCCGCGTCCAGCCGGGCGATCTCCGTCGCGGTGAAGTCCTTCACCTTCCACGGGGAGCGGCCGGGAAAGACCTCCTCGACGTCCGTCGTGCGCTTCAGGTTGTCGTCGTGGATCACGACCAGCTCGCCGTCCTTGGTGCGCTGCACGTCGTTCTCGACCCACTCGATGCCGAGGCCGGCGGCCTTGTCGACGGCGGCCAGAGTGTTCTCGGGCGCATAGGAGGAGGCCCCTCGGTGGGCGATGACCGTCGGCCGCTCGGTCCGGACGCCCGCGCCGGCGGCGGGAGCGGGAAACAGCAGGGCGGCCGTTCCCAGCAGTGCGGCCGTCGTGGCGGCAACAGCGCGCGCGTGCATACGTACTCCTCGTGTCGGAGATCACGGTCAGTTCAACTCTGACAGCACAGGGTCAACGACGAGGGAGTACGGGTCGGCCACGGAGCGCCCGGAGTTGCCCCGTCCGCTCACTCGTGCCGCACAACTGGGGCAAGCCCGTGATTCTTTGCAGGAGAATCGTTCGAGCCTTGCGGTGGGGGTTACTCTCTGCCTCAACCCTGGTCCGCTCGGGCGGTCCCGGGAGGGGGCGCACGATCGAACATTCCGGGATGTAAACAGGCGGAAGGGCAGCCGCGTATGCAGGGGACGGTCGACGGTTTCAGCTATGGGATCGTCACACCGCTGGTGGCCTACCTCATGGCCTGCCTCGGAGGTGCGCTCGGGTTGCGCTGCACCACCAGGTCGATGCTCGTCGCGCGCTCCCGGCGCCCCGCCTGGCTCGCCCTCGGCTCGGTGGCCATCGGGTCCGGCATCTGGACCATGCACTTCATCGCCATGATGGGCTTCACGGTCGACGAGACGCCCATCCACTACGACAAACCGATGACGTTCGCGAGCCTCGCCATCGCCATCGTGATGGTGGGCGTCGGCATCTTCATCGTCGGCAGCCGCGGCGCGCGGGGGACGGCCCTGTTCACCGGCGGCACCCTCACCGGCCTGGGCATCGCCTCCATGCACTACCTCGGCATGGCGGGCATGCGCCTCGACGGCAGGCTGGAGTACAACACGCTCACCGTCGCCGCCTCCGTCGCGATAGCGATGCTCGCCGCCACCGCCGCCCTCTGGGCCGCCGGCCAGGTCAGGGGAGTGCTCTGGAGCGTCGGCGCCAGCCTGATCATGGGCCTCGCCGCCAGCGGCATGCACTACACCGGCATGGCCGCCCTCAGCGTCCACCTGCACGGCACGGGAGCCGCCACGGCAGGCGACTCACCCGCCTCCCTGCTCGCCCCGATGCTGGTCGGCCCGCTCGCCTTCCTGCTCCTTGCCGGAGCGGTCATGATCTTCGGGCCGCAGACGGTCCTGGGGCAGCCCGACAAACCGCCCGCCGAGGAGAAGCCCGGCGTGCCGGCCCACGCCACCGTCCCGCGCCAGCTCCGTCGCCCGCCCCAGACCGTCCGCCGGACCGTCCGGCGACCTGCCAGGGCCCCGCAGAACCACTGATCGGACCGCGTTGTCCGCGGAGGGTCGTACGGTTGATTCCATGCGGCCCGTTTCCAGCATTGAACGCACGGTGGCGCCTTTCGAGGTCGTCAGCCCCTACCAGCCCAACGGTGACCAGCCCGCGGCCATCGCCGAGCTCGCCCGGCGCATCCAGGCCGGGGAGAAGGACGTCGTCCTGCTCGGCGCGACCGGCACCGGCAAGTCCGCGACCACCGCGTGGATGATCGAGAAGCTCCAGCGCCCCACCCTGGTCATGGCGCCGAACAAGACGCTGGCCGCCCAGCTGGCGAACGAGTTCCGCGAACTCCTGCCGAACAACGCCGTCGAGTACTTCGTCTCGTACTACGACTACTACCAGCCCGAGGCGTACGTCCCGCAGTCGGACACCTACATCGAGAAGGACTCCTCGATCAACGAGGAGGTCGAGCGTCTGCGGCACTCCGCGACCAACTCGCTGCTCACCCGCCGCGACGTCGTCGTGGTCGCCTCGGTCTCCTGCATCTACGGCCTCGGCACACCGCAGGAGTACGTGGACCGCATGGTCCCCCTCAGGGTCGGCGAGGAGATCGACCGGGACGACCTGCTGCGCCGCTTCGTCGACATCCAGTACACCCGCAACGACCTCGCGTTCACCCGAGGCACCTTCCGGGTCCGCGGCGACACCATCGAGATCTTCCCGGTCTACGAGGAGCTCGCCGTACGCATCGAGATGTTCGGCGACGAGATCGAGGCGCTGTCCACGCTGCACCCGCTCACCGGTGAGATCATCAGCGACGACCAGCAGCTGTACGTGTTCCCGGCCTCCCACTACGTCGCGGGCCCGGAGCGCATGGAGCGCGCCGTCAACGACATCGAGAAGGAGCTCGGCGAGCGCCTCGCCGACCTGGAGAAGCAGGGCAAGCTGCTGGAGGCCCAGCGGCTGCGCATGCGCACCACGTACGACCTGGAGATGCTCCGCCAGATCGGCACCTGCTCCGGCGTCGAGAACTACTCGATGCACTTCGACGGCCGTGAGCCCGGCTCCCCGCCGAACACGCTGCTGGACTACTTCCCCGACGACTTCCTGCTCGTCATCGACGAGTCGCACGTCACGGTGCCGCAGATCGGAGCCATGTACGAGGGCGACGCCTCCCGCAAGCGCACCCTCGTCGACCACGGCTTCCGCCTGCCCTCGGCCCTCGACAACCGCCCGCTGAAGTGGGAGGAGTTCCAGAAGCGCATCGGTCAGACCGTCTACCTGTCGGCCACCCCCGGCACCTACGAGCTCTCCCGCTCCGACAGCCAGGTCGAGCAGATCATCCGCCCCACCGGCCTCGTCGACCCGCAGGTCGTCGTCAAGCCCACCGAGGGCCAGATCGACGACCTGGTCCACGAGATCCGCGGCCGCGTCGAGAAGGACGAGCGCGTCCTGGTCACGACCCTCACCAAGAAGATGGCCGAGGACCTCACGGCCTACTTCCTGGAGCTTGGCATCCAGGTGCGCTACCTGCACAGCGACGTCGACACCCTGCGCCGCGTCGAGCTGCTGCGCGAGCTGCGCGCCGGCGAGTTCGACGTCCTCGTCGGCATCAACCTGCTGCGCGAGGGTCTCGACCTGCCCGAGGTGTCCCTGGTGGCGATCCTCGACGCGGACAAGGAGGGCTTCCTGCGCTCCGGCACGTCCCTCATCCAGACCATCGGCCGCGCGGCGCGCAACGTCTCCGGCGAGGTCCATATGTACGCGGACAAGATCACGCCGGCGATGGAGAAGGCCATCGACGAGACCAACCGCCGCCGTGAGAAGCAGGTCGCGTACAACAAGGCGAAAGGCATCGACCCGCAGCCGCTGCGCAAGAAGATCAACGACATCGTCGCGCAGATCGCCCGCGAGGACGTCGACACCGAGCAACTGCTCGGCACCGGTTACCGGGCGAAGAAGGACGGCCGGGGCACCAAGGCGCCGGTGCCGTCGCTCGGAGGCAAGGCCGCGCAGGCCGCGAAGCCGGCCAAGGGCAAGTCCAAGGCCAAGCAGACGGTCCCGACCGACCAGCCCGCGGCCGAACTCGCCCAGCAGATCGAGGATCTGACGGAGCGTATGCGTGCCGCCGCCGCGGACCTCCAGTTCGAGATCGCGGCCCGGCTGCGCGACGAGGTGTCCGAGATGAAGAAGGAGCTGCGTCAGATGAAGGAGGCCGGCATCGCCTGACCGGCCCACATCCTTGGTCTGTGCCCGGCCCGCGCGTACGCGCAGTGTTGCAAGACCGACACAAAGTGGGGACCGGGGTACGTCACTGTCAGTGCCCCTGCGTAGGGTTCTCGTCATCCGCGGAGACCGCGGCCAACAGGGGACTGTTCGAGAGGGGAATCAGCACGTGACCGTCAACATGACCAAGGGTCAGGCCATCAGTCTGCAGAAGAATGACGGGGGCAGCCTGACCGCGGTGCGCATGGGTCTCGGCTGGCAGGCGGCTCCCCGGCGCGGCCTGTTCGGTTCGCGCACGCGGGAGATCGACCTCGACGCCTCCGCAGTCCTCTTCGCTGACAAGCAGCCGGTCGACGTCGTCTTCTTCCGCCACCTGGTGAGTGACGACGGCTCGGTCCGCCACACCGGCGACAACCTCGTCGGCGGTGTCGGCCAGGGCGGCGACGACGAGGCCATCCTCGTCGACCTCGCGCGTATCCCGGTCCACATCGACCAGATCGTCTTCACCGTGAACTCCTTCACGGGGCAGACCTTCCAGGAGGTGCAGAACGCGTTCTGCCGCCTCGTCGACGAGACCAACGGCCAGGAGCTCGCCCGCTACACGCTCGCGGGCGGCGGCGCCTACACGGCGCAGATCATGGCGAAGGTGCACCGCTCGGGGACCGGCTGGGCGATGACCGCGCTCGGCACCCCGGCCAACGGCCGCACCTTCCAGGACCTGATGCCGGCGATCCTTCCGCACCTGTAGGCCCGCCCGGCGAGCAGCACACGACACGACAAGTGACACAGGGGGACGAGGGCATGACGGCCGAGCTGGTGCGGGGGCAGAACCACCCGCTCTCCCAGTCCCGTCTGGAGATCAGGGTCTCGGCCGGCACGCCGATGGTGGCGGCGGCCACCCTCGGCGACGAGCAGGGCAAGATCCACGGCGTGGAGTGGGTGGCCCATCCCGGCACCCCCACCCTGCCCGGCCTGGAGGTCTCCCGGCAGGCGGCCGCCGACCACCGCCTCGCGGTGGACCTGGACGCCATGCCCGAGGCCGTCCACCGGGTCAGTGTGCTGCTCGCCCTGCCGACCGGCGCCGGGGGACCGACCCGCTTCGGCGCCGTCCCCGCCCCCTTCGTCACGGTCACCGGCCTGGACGGCACCGGGATCGCCAGCTACACCGTGGCCGGTCTGGACTCCGAGTCGGCCGTGATCGCCCTGGAGCTCTACCGCCGCCAGGGCGCCTGGAAGGTCCGGGCCATCGGCCAGGGCTACGCGGGCGGACTCGCCGACCTCTTCACCGACCAGGGCCTGGCCGAGGCCCGCCAACTCGCCGGCGGCATCCACGAAGCGGTGGCCCAAGGGCTGGCGCGCTCGGTGCCGGCACCCCCGCCCCGCCCGGACGGCGACCGTTCCCGGCAGCCGGCCGCACCGGCCCTCGGACCGGACCAGGGCGGCCCCGTGTCCACCTCCAGCGGGTCCGGTCCGGCGCCCACGTCGCCGTACGGCCCGCAGGCGCCGGGGATACCGGGCCAGCCCGCGCCGCAGCCTCCGTTCCAGGGCGGTGAGGGCGCTCAGCCGTCCGCACCCGGCTCCGGCAGCGGTATCGACTACAGTCACCCGCGCCGGCAGACCTCCGCTCCACCACCACCGCCGCCCACCGCGCCCCCGGCCGAGCCCGGCAGGCCGCCGCAGCCCGTCGCCGGCGACGCCACCGGCTGGTCCATGGACGAGCGGCTCTACAACCAGGTCTGGGGCATGTTCGAGGACCTGGCCCGCACCGCCGCGGCCTACCGCAGCGCGGTCGACTTCGCCGAGTCACGCATGGAGAAGGAACTCGACCAGGCCCTGTCGGACCCGCGCAGCAGGATCGGCGGCCAGGGCGACGCGGCCCGCGAGGCGGCGCAGGCCCGGCACACCGAGCTGGTCAACCAGGCCCGAGCGGCCCTCGACCGCGACGTCGCCCAGCTCACCGCCGAGTCCGAGGTGGTCGAGCCCGCGCTGCCGCCCGCGTTCGCGCGCTGGGACAACCCCGTCTGGCACGGCTACCGCGTCCCGATGGAGATCCCCATGGCCCTGCGCCTGGGCGACCTCCATCTGTCCGAGTGCGCCGACCTGCGTATCCCGATGCTGATCCGGCTGCCGCTGGAGCGCGGCCTGTGGATCGACAGCGGACGCGGCGCGTCGCTCGACGGCTCCTTCACCGACGCCCACGACATGCGCCGCCTCGCGACGGAGACGGCCGTGGCGCACGCGGCCCGGCTGCTGGCGGTCTACCCGGCGGGCGAGTTCACCGTGCACGTGATCGACCCGGCGGGTTCGGGTGCCCAGGCCCTCGCCCCGCTGGTGCGGACGGGCGTGCTCGCGGGCCCGCCCGCGGCGGGCGCGACCGGGGTGGCGGACGTCCTGGCCCGCCTCACCCAACGCGTCGACCTGGTGCAGATGGCGCTGCGCGGCGGAGCGCCCGACTCCCTCCCGCCCGGCTTCGACACCTCCCAGCAACTGCTGATCGTCAACGACTTCCCGCACGGTTTCGACGACCGGGCCGTGAACCAGCTGCGCTACCTCGCCGACGAGGGCCCGGCGGTCGGCGTTCATCTGATGATGGTGGCCGACCGTGAGGACGCCTCGGGCTACGGGCCGCTGCTCGACCCTCTGTGGCGGGCGCTGCTGCGTCTGACCCCGGTGCCGGACGACCACCTGGCCGACCCGTGGGTCGGGCACGCCTGGACCTATGAGCCGCCGCTCGTTCCCCCCGGCAGCCAGGTGCTCCAGCAGGTGCTCACCCGGGTGGCCGAGGCTCGCGCCAAGCATTGGTAAAAGACTCCTGACCTGCATTTTAGGTATGGATTTTGCCGAGCGCTTTACCTTTCCTTGGTGATTGGTTACTGTTGATCCCACGGAGGGGAGTACTCCCTGTCTGCTGCGGCGTACCCGTCAATACGGATCAGGCCAGATCCCGGGGCGTCGGCCCATCGTGGGTGGAAGAGACCTCCGGCGCGCGATGACGCTGACATCTGCCGTTACGACTGCCGGAGGCGCAGTGCAAGTTTCGACGACCCTGTGGGTCCTGACCATCGTGGGCCTCGCTGCCCTCATCGCCGTCGACTTCTTCATCGGCCGCAAGCCGCATGACGTGTCGATCAAGGAGGCCGGAATCTGGACGGTCGTCTGGATCGCCCTGGCCGGCCTCTTCGGCTTCGGCCTGCTGATCTTCGGCGGCGGGCAGGCCGGCGGCGAGTTCTTCGCCGGCTTCATCACCGAGAAATCGCTGAGCGTCGACAACCTCTTCGTCTTCGTCCTGATCATGGCGAAGTTCGCGGTGCCGTCGCAGTACCAGCAGCGCGTCCTGCTGGTCGGTGTCCTCATAGCTCTGGTGCTGCGGGCGATCTTCATCGCCGCCGGTGCCGCGATCCTCGCCAGCTTCGCGTGGGTGTTCTACATCTTCGGCGCCTTCCTCATCTGGACGGCCTGGAAGCTCATCCAGGAGGCCCGGGCCGGCCAGGAGGACGAGGAGTTCGAGGAGAACAAGCTGCTCAAGGCCGCCGAGCGCAGGTTCGGCGTCGCCGACCGCTACCACGGCACGAAGCTGTGGATCCAGGAGAACGGCAAACGGGTCATGACCCCGATGCTGGTCGTGATGCTCGCGATCGGCACGACGGACGTGCTCTTCGCCCTGGACTCCATCCCCGCGATCTTCGGCCTCACGCAGGACCCGTACATCGTCTTCACGGCCAACGCCTTCGCCCTCATGGGCCTCCGGCAGCTGTACTTCCTCATCGGCGGCCTGCTGCGCAAGCTGGTCCACCTGAGCTACGGCCTGTCGATCATCCTCGGCTTCATCGGCGTGAAGCTGGTGCTGCACGCGCTGCACGAGTCCGGGGTCCACGTCCCCGAGATCAGCATCCCCGTCTCGCTCGGCGTGATCTGCTCCGTCCTGATCGTCACCACGATCACCAGCCTCCGGGCCTCTCGGAAGCAGGAGGCGGCCGAGGCCGTGGAGCAGGGCGGCGAGGGCACTCCCAAGGACCGCATAGACGTCTGACCGCCGGCCGGCGGCAGAACGCCGAATGAACCGACACCGGGAGCGGTGCCCGGCACAGCGCCGGGCACCGCTCCCTGCGCATGGCCGACCGCCCCCGGGGCGATCGGCCCCCACCTGGACCGCGACGGACAGGAGATGACCGATTTCGCACCACGACACCAGACATCCGAGCCCCCCGCTCCGCGACGGACCCGCGGGGCCGCCCGAGCAGTCCTCAGACAATGCGAACCCTGAGAGCCTTTGCGACGATCGCTCCATGATCGATCGGTTGAGACCGCTCGCGACCCGGTGGACGACCGTCGTGCCGGTGCTCGCGGTCGTGCTGCTGGTCCTCACCTGGGGGCGGGATCTGCCGGGTGCGGTCGTCGGGGTGGTCACGCTGGTCCTGGCCGGCGCCGTCCTCGCCGCCGTGCACCACGCCGAGGTGGTCGCCCACCGGGTGGGTGAACCCTACGGCTCCCTCGTCCTCGCCGTCGCCGTCACGATCATCGAGGTCGCCCTCATCGTGACCCTGATCATCGACGGTGGTGACAAGAGCTCCACGCTGGCCCGGGACACCGTCTTCGCGGCCGTGATGATCACCTGCAACGGCATCGTGGGCCTGTGCCTGCTGGTCGCCTCCCTGCGGCACCGCACGGCGGTCTTCAACCCCGAGGGCACCGGCGCCGCCCTGGCGACCGTCGCCACACTCGCCACCCTGAGCCTGGTGCTGCCCACGTTCACCACCAGCAAGCCCGGGCCCGAGTTCTCCACCGTGCAGCTGACGTTCGCCGCGGTCTCCTCGCTGATCCTCTACGGCCTGTTCGTGGCGACCCAGACGGTCCGGCACCGCGACTATTTCCTGCCCGTCAGCCGGAAGGGGGAGGTGATCACCTCCGACGTCCACGCCGACGCACCTTCGAAGCGCGCCGCGCTGACCAGCCTCGGCCTGCTCGGCTTGGCCCTGGTCGGCGTCGTCGGCCTCGCCAAGGGCGTGTCGCCCACCATCGAGTCCGGGGTCGAGGCGGCCGGACTGCACCACGCCGTCGTCGGTGTGGTCATCGCCCTGCTGGTGCTGCTCCCCGAGACGATCGCCGCCCTGCGTGCCGCCCGCGGGGACCGTGTGCAGACCAGTCTGAATCTGGCCCTTGGCTCTGCGATGGCCAGCATCGGCCTCACCATCCCGGCGGTGGCGCTGGCCTCCCTCTGGCTCTCCGGCCCGCTCGTCCTCGGGCTCGGCCCCACCCATATGGTGCTGCTCGCCCTGACGGTGGTGGTGAGCTCGCTGACGGTGGTCCCGGGGCGGGCGACACCGCTCCAGGGCGGCGTCCACCTGGTCCTGTTCGCGGCTTATCTGGAACTCGCGATCAACCCCTGAGACCGCGCCGGCCGCGCAGCCTGTCACCGGCTCCCGTCATCCGGTGGCGGGCTCCGCCGCCGTCGTCACCGCCGCCGCCGGACGGGTCTCGGGGAGCAGGGCGAAACAGCCCAGACTGAGCAGCGCGATCCCCGTCAGATACGCCCCCACGCCCCAGGGCACCCGGCCGCCCCGCCCCGCGAGCGCGGTGGCCACGATCGGGGTGAGCGCGCCGCCGAGGACCCCGCCGAGGTTGTAGCCGACGGCGGCACCCGTGCAGCGCACCCGGGGCTCGTACAGCTCCGGCAGATACGCGGCGATCACCGCGAACATGGTGATGAAGGCGATCAGCGCACCGGTGAACCCCAGGAACATCGGCAGAGGCCGGCCCGTCGCGAGCAGGGCGACCATCGGAAGCATCCACAGGGCGGCCGCGGCGCACCCGGCCAGGCACAGGGGCCGGCGCCCGTACCGGTCGCCGAGCAGGGCCATCACCGGGGTGAGCGCACCCTTCACCACCACCGCGCCCATCACGCACGTCAGCATGACGGTGCGGCTCGCCCCGAGCCGTTCCGTGCCGTAGGCGAGCGACCAGGTCGTCACCGTGTAGAAGATCGCGTATCCGACCGACAGCGCCCCGGCCGTCAGCAGCAGGAGCCGCCAGTGGTCGCGCACCACCTCGACGAGCGGCACGCGCGCGTGGTCGTCGATCTCCAGAAACCGCGGGCTCTCCGCGAGCGACGACCGCAACCACAGCCCCGCCACGGCGAGCACCCCGGCGGCCCAGAACGGCACGCGCCATCCCCACGCCGCGAACTGCTCCTCGGAAAGGCCCGCGGAAAGCCCCAGCACCACCCCGTTGGCCAGCAGGAAGCCCAGCGCCGGACCGACCTGCGGGAAGCTCGACCACAGCGCTCGCCGATGGGCCGGAGCGTGCTCCACGGCCAGCAGCACGGCCCCGCCCCACTCGCCGCCGAGCCCCAGCCCCTGCAGGAAGCGCAGCACGAGCAGCAGCAGGGGCGCGGCGACGCCGATCGTCCCGTACGTCGGCACACAGCCGACCGCGACCGTGGCGGCCCCGGTCAGCAGCAGGGACGCCACGAGCACCGGCCGCCGTCCGCGCCGGTCCCCGATGTGCCCGAACAGCACCGACCCCAGCGGCCGTGCCACGAAGCCCACGCCGAAGGTGGCGAACGCCGCGAGCGTCCCCGCCACCGGCGAGAACGTGGGGAAGAACAGCGGCCCCAGCACGAGGGCGGCCGCGGTCCCGTAGGCGAAGAAGTCGTAGAACTCGATGGCCGTCCCGGCGAGCGAGGCGCCCGCCAGCCGCAGCATGGAGGGCGCCGTTACGGTGCGTGCATCGCGCATGCCGGATCAACTACCCGGTGTGATCGCCGGTTACGGGGGCGTGCGGGAGCGCCGGGGGTGATCAGTACGTGACGGTGATGCGCCGGGCGGGACCGTCGACGCGCACGATGCCGCCGTACGGGATCACGAGCTGCGGATCGGTGTGCCCGAACTCGACGTCGAAGACGATCACCGTGTCGGGGGCGTACGCCCGCATGGCGCGCTCGACGGCCGCGCGCTGCTCGGCGGCGTACCGGGCGGCCTCCTGCGGGGAGTTGGGGTGTTCGAAGGACCAGGTTTTCGCGCGCCCCATGAGCAGCGCCGAGAAGCGCTGCAGGAGTCCACGCTCGCCCATGTTCCGCAAGGTGCGGAAGACCTCCTCGCCGCTCGGCATCTCCTCGCTCGTCTCCAGCAGCAGGACACCGCCGTCGTACTCGGAGAGGTCGTGGGCGATCTCGCGGTCGGCCATCAGCAGCCAGCCGACGATCTCCAGACAGCCGCCCCAGGTGCGGCCCTCGACGACGCGGTCGGCGTGGACCCACGTCCAACCGTCGGCGGGCCGCATCTCCGCCTCCGACTCGAAGGTCGCGGGATCGGCCCAGTCGCGGTTGACGTCGTTCCAGCGCTCGGCGGGGCTGAGGGTGTACTCGCCCGAGGTGAACAGCGCGGCCCGCAGGGAATCGGCGGTCTGGGGGTTCATGGCGCCGGGGCGGCCGAGTTCGACCATCACGCTCGTCCCGTGGTAGGCGACGATGCCGGTGTTGCGCAGGAACATCAGCAGGTTCGTGTTGTCGCTCATCCCGAAGAACGGCTTCGGGTTCGCCCGGATCAACTGCCGATCCAGGTACGGCAGCACGGTGATCTGGTCGTCGCCGCCGATGGACGCGAGGACCGCCTTGACGTCCGGGTCGGCGAAGGCGGCGTGGATGTCGTCCGCCCGCTCCTTCGGCGTGGACCCCATCGTGCGGGTCGCCGGATACTCGACCGCTTCGAGGCCGAAGTCCTCACGCAGCCGCTTCAGGCCCAGCTCGAAGGGCTGAGGGAAGAGGCCGGGCAGACCGGCGCCGGGCGAGATGACGGCTACACGGTCACCGGGGGAGGGCTTGGGCGGATAAGCGATCATGGCCATGCCCAGAGGGTAGAGGGCCGGGAGAGCCGTCCGCACCGTGATAAACCGGGGTCCGAGCAGCGGTGGTTCCCGCACCGCACGACCCCGAACGGACCGGAGGAACCGTGCCCCGCACCCTCGCCGACGCCCCCATCATGATCCTGAACGGCCCCAACCTGAACCTGCTCGGGCAGCGTCAGCCGGAGATCTACGGCTCCGAGACCCTCGCGGACGTGGAGAGCCTGTGCGCCAGGACGGCGGCCGCGCACGGCGGCACCGTCGACTTCCGGCAGTCCAACCACGAGGGAGAACTGGTCGACTGGATCCACGAGGCACGGCTCGGCCACTGCGGGATCGTGATCAACCCGGGCGCCTACTCGCACACCTCGGTGGCGATCCTGGACGCTCTCAACACCTGCGACGGGCTGCCCGTGCTGGAGGTCCACATCTCCAACATCCACCGGCGGGAGTCGTTCCGGCATCACTCCTACGTCTCCCTGCGGGCCGACGGCGTCATCGCGGGGTGTGGTGTGCAGGGGTACGCGTTCGGGGTGGAGCGCGTCGCGGCGCTGGTGGGGGAGGGCCGGGCGGACACCTGACAGGGCGGCTCGCCGGGGCCGCCGGCCGAGGGCGGGGATGGAAAGACCGGCGGCCCGTTCCGCTCAGGAGCCGTCATCCTGGGCGGGGCTGAGACCAGTGGACCGCGCGCCGTCGTGCGCCGGGAGCGCACGCGTGCCCCCACCGTGTGCGCGTCGTTCACACGGGGCGCGCACGCCGGGCGCACTGGGCCTCGTGGGACCTCTCCCGTTCGCGCGCGGGCCCGGCGTCACCAGCCGCGGGCGCGCCACTCCGGCAGATGCGGCCGCTCGGCGCCCAGCGTGGTGTCGTCCCCGTGCCCCGGGTAGACCCAGGTCTCGTCGGGCAGCACGTCGAAGATCTTGGTCTCGACGTCGTGGATCAGCCTGGCGAATGCCTCGGGATCCTTACGGGTGTTGCCCACACCGCCCGGGAAGAGGCAGTCGCCGGTGAACACGTGGGGATGCCCGTGCGGGTCGTCGTAGACGAGGGCGATCGACCCCGGCGTGTGCCCGACCAGATGGCGCGCGGTGAGCTCCACGCGCCCCACCCGGATGACGTCGCCGTCGTCGACGAGGACGTCGGTGGGGACCGGGATGCCGTCGGCGTCCTCGCGTCCGGCGTAGGTGCGCGCGCAGGTGGCGCCCACGACGGCGGCGAGGGCCTGCCAGTGGTCGCCGTGCCGGTGGGTGGTGACGACGGACGCGATGCCGTCGTCACCGATCATGCCCAGCAGAGTGTCCGCCTCGTTGGCGGCGTCGATCAGCAGTTGCTCGTCCGTGGCCCGGCAGCGCAGCAGATAGGAGTTGTTGTTCATCGGGCCGACCGCGATCTTGGTGATCATCAGGTCCTTGAGCTCGTGCACGTCGGCGGGTCCACCGACCGTCACCTTGCCGCTGTACGTCATGGCGGCAGCCTATAGCGGGGGCTCACGGCCGGCCGTCCGGACCCTGGTGGAGGCCGGCTGTCCGTCGGCTAGAGCGGCGGAAGCGACGGCAAGGAGCCGCCCTCGACGGTCAGCGCGGAGCGCGCGCGGCGTCCGGCGAGCCAGCCGAGCAGGTCGGCTCCGGTGCCCCGGACGGTGATCTCGGCCGCGTCCTCGTCCCGTCCCGTGCGCCACACGCGTGTGCCGTCCGTCAGCCGGACCGGCTCGACGTCGGGGTGCCCGGCGAAGCGCTCCGCGAGGAAGTCGGTCTCCCGTTCCACGAACTCCGCGGGCAGGTCCTCCAGCTCGTAGCCGATGCCCAGGTCGACGTGGTGCAGCTCCACCTCGACCCACCTGCGGAAGGGCAGGCGGGCCGCCGCGTCCGTCACGCCGTTGCGCAGCTCCACCGTGCGGGACCAGTCCGCGGGCACGGCCGCCGCCTGCTGGAGGCGGTCGGCGCTCTGCCGGACGTCGGCGAGCTGGACGTCCAGCGGGCGGGGCGCGTCCCGCTCGATGTCGGCGTCACGGGCGGCGGCGGAGATGTACATGGGACGTCCCTCGAGGACGTTCACCAGGGCGTCGGCGTTGCGCGCGAGGTGGGCGAGGACGTGACCGCGGCTCCAGCCGGGAAGCCGTGACGGCTCGGTCACAGCGGCGTTGTCCACTTCGGCGGCTGCGGTGAGCAGTCGTTCGGTCGCCTCACGTACAGACTCCAGGTCACGAGCGTGATCAATCATGAGCCTGACATTAGCTCGACCACACCTTTGGGTGAAGGTGGTGAACGAGGGCCGGAAATCGAATGCGCGTGCTATAGGCTCGATCACGGCGTCGGGCATGCTGGGTGCCTCGGGATTGTTGACCCTCACGGAAACCGACCGGCGTTGTCAGTGGCTCCCCCTAGTCTGGAAGTGACGGGGGCCTCGCCCCTGTCACTTCTCTCAAGAAAGGTGCGGACCGGCGTGGCCGACCGTCTCATCGTCCGTGGCGCGCGCGAGCACAACCTGAAGAATGTCTCGCTCGACCTGCCGCGCGACTCGCTCATCGTCTTCACGGGCCTGTCGGGGTCGGGCAAGTCCTCGCTGGCCTTCGACACCATCTTCGCCGAGGGGCAGCGACGCTACGTCGAGTCGCTGTCGTCCTACGCCCGGCAGTTCCTGGGCCAGATGGACAAGCCGGACGTCGACTTCATCGAGGGTCTGTCCCCGGCCGTCTCCATCGACCAGAAGTCGACCTCGCGCAATCCGCGCTCCACGGTCGGCACCATCACCGAGGTCTACGACTACCTGCGGCTGCTCTTCGCGCGCATCGGCAAGCCGCACTGTCCCGAGTGCGGCCGCCCCATCTCGCGCCAGTCGCCGCAGGCCATCGTCGACAAGGTCCTGGAGCTGCCGGAGGGCAGCCGCTTCCAGGTCCTGTCGCCGCTGGTGCGTGAGCGCAAGGGCGAGTTCGTCGACCTCTTCGCCGAACTCCAGACCAAGGGCTACTCACGCGCACGCGTGGACGGCGAGACGATCCAGCTGTCCAGTCCGCCCACGCTGAAGAAGCAGGAGAAGCACACCATCGAGGTGGTCGTCGACCGCCTCACCGTCAAGGACTCCGCCAAGCGCCGCCTCACCGACTCCGTCGAGACCGCTCTCGGCCTGTCCGGCGGCATGGTCGTGCTCGACTTCGTCGACCTCCCCGAGGACGACCCCGAGCGCGAGCGCATGTACTCGGAGCACCTGTACTGCGCGTACGACGACCTCTCCTTCGAGGAGCTGGAGCCCCGCTCCTTCTCCTTCAACTCGCCCTTCGGCGCCTGCCCCGAGTGCACCGGCATCGGCACGCGCATGGAGGTCGACCCCGAGCTGATCGTCCCGGACCCGGACAAGTCCCTCGACGAGGGCGCCATCCACCCCTGGTCGCACGGGCACACCAAGGAGTACTTCGGCCGTCTGATCCACGCCCTCGCGGACGCCCTCGGCTTCCGGACGGACATCCCGTTCGCCGGCCTGCCGCAGCGCGCCAAGAAGGCCCTCCTGTACGGCCACAAGACGCAGATCGAGGTGCGGTACCGCAACCGGTACGGCCGTGAGCGCGTCTACACGACGCCGTTCGAAGGTGCCGTCCCCTTCGTCAAGCGCCGGTACAGCGAGGCCGAGAGCGACGCCAGCCGTGAGCGCTTCGAGGGCTATATGCGCCAGGTGCCCTGCCCCGCGTGCAAGGGCACCCGGCTGAAGCCGATCGTCCTCGCCGTCACGGTCATGGGGAAGTCCATCGCCGAGGTCGCCGCCATGTCCATCAGCGACTGCGCGGACTTCCTGGGCGAACTGAAGCTGAGCGCCCGCGACAAGAAGATCGCCGAGCGCGTGCTGAAGGAGGTCAACGAGCGGCTGCGGTTCCTGGTCGACGTCGGCCTCGACTACCTCTCGCTCAACCGCGCGGCCGGCACCCTGTCCGGCGGCGAGGCCCAGCGCATCCGGCTCGCCACCCAGATCGGCTCCGGACTCGTCGGCGTCCTGTACGTCCTCGACGAGCCGTCCATCGGGCTGCACCAGCGGGACAACCACCGGCTGATCGAGACCCTGGTCCGCCTGCGCGACATGGGCAACACGCTCATCGTCGTCGAGCACGACGAGGACACCATCAAGGTCGCGGACTGGATCGTCGACATCGGCCCCGGTGCCGGCGAGCACGGCGGCAAGGTCGTGCACAGCGGCTCCCTGAAGGAG
Organism: Streptomyces sp. NPDC056628; assembly: GCF_042792555.1. Taxonomy (NCBI): domain Bacteria; kingdom Bacillati; phylum Actinomycetota; class Actinomycetes; order Kitasatosporales; family Streptomycetaceae; genus Streptomyces; species Streptomyces sp. NPDC056628. The sequence continues at coordinate 1,348 of NZ_JBHTWG010000008.1, read as the reverse complement.
CTGCTCGCCAACGACGAGTCGCAGACCGGCCAGTACCTGGCGGGCAAGAAGGCCATCCCGGTGCCCGACGTCCGGCGTCCGCTCGACCCGTCCCGGCAGCTCACGGTCCGCGGCGCCCGGGAGAACAACCTCCAGGACATCGACGTCTCCTTCCCGCTCGGCGTCTTCACCGCGGTGACCGGCGTCTCCGGCTCGGGCAAGTCGACCCTGGTCAACGACATCCTGTACACGCACCTGGCGCGCGAGCTGAACGGCGCCCGCAGCGTCCCCGGACGGCACACCCGCGTGGACGGCGACGACCTGGTCGACAAGGTCGTGCACGTCGACCAGTCGCCCATCGGCCGTACGCCCCGGTCCAACCCGGCGACGTACACCGGTGTCTTCGACCACATCCGCAAGCTGTTCGCCGAGACCACCGAGGCGAAGGTCCGCGGCTACCTGCCCGGTCGCTTCTCCTTCAACGTCAAGGGCGGCCGCTGCGAGAACTGCGCGGGCGACGGCACCATCAAGATCGAGATGAACTTCCTCCCGGACGTCTACGTCCCGTGCGAGGTCTGCCACGGAGCCCGGTACAACCGGGAGACCCTGGAGGTCCACTACAAGGGCAAGTCCATCGCCGAGGTCCTGAACATGCCGATCGAGGAGGCCATGGACTTCTTCGAGGCCGTCCCGGCGATCAACCGGCACCTCAAGACGCTGAACGACGTCGGTCTCGGCTACGTCCGGCTCGGTCAGGCGGCGACCACGCTGTCCGGCGGCGAGGCGCAGCGCGTGAAGCTCGCCAGCGAGCTCCAGAAGCGCTCCACCGGCCGCACGGTCTACGTCCTCGACGAGCCGACCACCGGTCTGCACTTCGAGGACATCAGCAAGCTGCTGAAGGTCCTCTCCGGCCTGGTCGACAAGGGCAACACGGTCATCGTCATCGAGCACAACCTCGACGTGATCAAGACCGCCGACTGGCTCGTCGACATGGGTCCCGAGGGCGGTGCCGGAGGCGGCCTCGTCGTCGCCGAGGGCACACCCGAGGAGGTCGCCGCGGTTCCCGCCAGTCACACCGGCAAGTTCCTGCGCGAGGTCCTCGACGCCGACCGGATCAGCGACGCCGCCTTGGTGAAGGCCCCGCGCAAGACGGCCAGGAAGACCGTCGCGGCCGGCTCCGCGACGCGCGGGACGGCGACGGCCAGGACGGCCGACAAGGCCACCGGCGCCGCGAAGAAGACGGCGGCGAAGAAGACGGCCGCCAAGACGACGCGGGCGCGCAAGTCGTCCTGAGCAAGTGGGTCCGCCCCACCGAGGACGGACCAAGCGACTCCGGAACGGGCGGCGACCCGCGGGAACTTCCCGCGGG
>NZ_JBHTWG010000007.1:38578-269796 GCF_042792555.1 Streptomyces sp. NPDC056628 | reverse complement strand
CGCCCCCGCGCGGCCCCCCCTCCTGGGGGGGCCCCGCCCCGGCCCCCCCCAACCCCACCCCCCCCCCCCCACCACCCCCCCGGGGCCCCCACCCGCGCGAGCGGACCGGGCCCCTGGTCGGTTCTTCGGGGGTCGGCGGTGTTGCGGAGCCTGCCGGCGGTGCGGGGCCTCGCCCCTTGCGCACGCTATGCCGCCCGTCATAAGTTACTAAGCGGTCGCTCATGTGTCGTCGTTCTTTTCTCACCCCACCCGCTCGCCTCGAAGGAGAGCCGCCATGCCGTCGCTCGACCGCCAGGAAAACGTCTTCGTCCTCGACCTCGGGGACGGCGAGAACCGCTTCCACCCCGACTGGATCGCCGCCGTGGGCACCGCCCTCGACGAGGTGGAGAAGGCGGACGGACCGCGCGCCCTGGTCACCGCCGCCACGGGCAAGTTCTGGTCCAACGGGCTCGACCTGGAGTGGCTCACCGCGCACGCCGACGACCACCAGGACTACGTCGTCTCCGTGCACCAGCTGTTCGCGCGCGTGCTGTCCCTGCCCCTGGTGACCGTGGCCGCCCTCCAGGGCCACACCTTCGCCGCCGGCGCGATGCTCTCCCTCGCGCACGACTTCCGGGTGATGCGCTCCGACCGCGGCTACTGGTGTCTGCCCGAGGCGGACATCAACATCCCCTTCACGCCCGGCATGTCCGCCCTCATCCAGTCCCGGCTGACGCCCCGGACGGCACACGAGGCGATGGTCACCGCCCGCCGCTACGGAGGCGCCGACGCGACGGCGGCCGGCATCGTCGACCACGCGGTCCCCGAGGACGCCGTACGCTCCACGGCGATCGAACTCGCCCAGGCCCAGGTGAACAAGGCGGGCGACACCGTCGGCACCATCAAGGCCCGTATGTACGGTCCGGTCCTGTCCACGCTGCGCGCCACGACGAACCCGCTGGGCTGACTGCCGCTCTCCCGGGCGTCAGGCCTCGGAGCCGCCGGACTCCTCCTCGGCGGCGCGCCGGTACTCGGCGTTGATGCGCTGCGCCTCCTCGAGCTGGTCCTCGAGGATGATGATGCGGCACGCGGCCTCGATCGGCGTCCCCTGGTCGACGAGTTCACGGGCGCGGGCCGCGATCCGCAACTGGTAGCGCGAGTACCGGCGGTGCCCGCCCTCCGAGCGCAGCGGAGTGATCAGCCGCGCCTCGCCGAGCGCGCGCAGGAAACCCGGTGTGGTGCCGAGCATCTCGGCGGCCCGGCCCATGGTGTACGCGGGGTAGTCGTCGTCGTCCAGCCGGTCGCTGAGCGGGGAGTCTGCCATGTCACCTCGATGTGCAACGCGTCACGGGGCCCGGCGCCGACCGGCACCAGGGCCCCGCACACATGTAACACCATGGGCCCGCCCCGATGCTCCGCCGCCCTTCCGCGGGGCGGTGCCGGGACACGACGGTGAGGGCCAGCCGACGCGCGTCGGCAGGCCCTCACCGGGTCCGGGGTGGTGATCTCCGCGTACAGGTCGTACAGGTCGTACGGGTCAGGGCGCGAGGACGCCGAGGTCCCGACGACTCCGTCCGTATGCGGCGATCGGCGTGTCCAGGACGTCCCGCAGCCGGACCTGGTCCGTGTAGGCGGGGCTGCGCCGCAGGACGGCGAGCCGGGCCAGGGTGACGAGGCCCGTGCTCTGGTCGTCCGCGTCGCACAGGACGAGGTGGTCGACGCGGGCGCCGGCCATGAGGGACAGCGCGACCTCGACCGTCATGTCGTCACGGACCCGGGGCCCGGCGGTGTCCCGCCAGTCGGCCCCGGTCATGGGGGAGCGGTGCGCTGTCCGGTACTGCTGCTGGGCCGTCGTCATTGCTGCTCCTGCGGGTGAGGGGGGCGGGCGGACGGTCACGGCGCCGGGCGCCGAGGCGGTGCTGGCAGGCCAGGGCTGGGTGATGCCCCGCCGGGCCCTTCTACGCGGCCGAACCGAGGCCGCCCGGTGCGCGCCGGCCCTCCCGGCGCACGGCCTCGCCCCGCACCGGTCCGCTCCGCCCGGTACGGCCGCGTCGGCCGCGGGACGAGGGGGACGCACCGCGCGGGCGCGACGCCTCGGGCGCGGCGATGACGACCGGGACACCCGAAGGCGCCTGCGCCCCGGTGATCCGGCTCAGCTCCGCCTCACCCGAGCGCACCTGCGCGATCCGGGGGCTGATGCCCGCCGCGTCCATCAGCCGGCTCATGCTCCGGCGCTGGCCGGGCGTCACCAGGGTGACGACGCTGCCGGACTCGCCGGCACGGGCCGTACGTCCGCCGCGGTGCAGATAGTCCTTGTGGTCGCTGGGCGGATCGACGTTGACGACCAGGTCGAGGTTGTCCACGTGGATGCCGCGCGCCGCGACGTTGGTCGCGACCAGCACGGTCACCTGCCCGTTCTTGAACTGGGTCAGGGTCCGGGTGCGCTGCGGCTGGGACTTGCCGCCGTGCAGCGCCGCGGCACGCACACCGCTGCTCAGCAGGTGCCGGGTCAGCTTGTCCACGGCGTGCTTGGTGTCGAGGAACATGATGACGCGGCCGTCGCGTGCCGCGATCTCCGTCGTCGTCCGGTGCTTGTCCGCGTCGTGCACGTGGAGGACGTGGTGCTCCATCGTGGTGACCGCGCCGGCGGACGGGTCGACGGAGTGGACGACGGGGTCGCTCAGATAGCGGCGGACCAGCAGATCGACGTTGCGGTCCAGGGTGGCCGAGAACAGCAGCCGCTGCCCGTCCGGACGCACCTGGTCGAGCAGTGCGGTGACCTGGGGCATGAAGCCCATGTCTGCCATCTGGTCGGCTTCGTCGAGGACCGTGATGCCGACGTCGTCCAGGCGGCAGGCACCCCGGTCGATGAGGTCCTTGAGCCGTCCCGGCGTCGCGACGACGACCTCGGCGCCGCTGCGCAGCGCACCGGCCTGCCGGCCGATGGACATCCCGCCGACGACCGCCGCCAGGCGCAGGCCCACGGAGCGGGCGTACGGGGCGAGGGCGTCCGTGACCTGCTGGGCGAGCTCACGGGTGGGGACGAGGACCAGGGCGAGCGGACGCCGCGGCTCGGCCCGCCGCCCGGCCGTGCGGGCCAGGAGGGCGAGTCCGAACGCGAGCGTCTTGCCGGAGCCGGTGCGGCCCCGGCCGAGGACGTCACGACCGGCGAGGGAGTTCGGCAGTGTCGCACCCTGGATCGGGAACGGCACGGACACCCCCTCGTGGCTGAGCGTGGCCATCAGCTGTCCGGGCATGTCGAGGTCGCCGAACGACGTGACGGCGGGCAGGGCGGGCGTCTTCGTCACCGGCACCGCGAACTCGCCGTGCGGACGCCCGGCGGGGCGCCGGGCACCGGAGCCACGCCGGAAACGGTCGGGGGTGCGGGATGTGCGGGGTGTACTGGACGTGCGGGCACGCTGCATGCGGAACCTTCCATCAAGGGCACGCAGCAAGGAATTCCCGCAGCAGAGGAGCGGCGCAGAGAATCTCGAAACGAGCCGAAAGTCGAGAGGGCGAGCCGGACGGGCGCAATACGGGCCCATCGAACGGCGATCGCCGAAAAGCGAGATGAGAAAAAAACTACGGGAAAACGGCGAGCTGGGGCCCGCACCCCAGAGGTGCGGGCCCCAGCTGCGAAGTACGCGTCGGTGGCCGACGTCAGGCGGTGACGATGTTCTCCGCCGTCGGGCCCTTCTGGCCCTGGGCGATGTCGAACGACACCTTCTGGCCCTCCTGGAGCTCGCGGAAGCCCTGGCTGGCGATGTTGGAGTAGTGGGCGAAGACGTCGGCGCCGCCGCCGTCCTGCTCGATGAAGCCGAAGCCCTTTTCCGCGTTGAACCACTTCACGGTACCGGTAGCCATTTTATTCTCCTTCGGAGGCGGTGGCAGGAATACGCCGTGTGCGCATTCCGTGTCGCCGTGATGATCACCCCGTCGGAAAACAATTCCTCTGGCAACCACACCTGCAACTGATAACGACAGTAGCACGCCGAAGCGGCCGGTGCGGGGTCAATATCCTGGAACCGACGGAAGGGTAAGAAATCCTGCCCCGCTCCCCACATCAATTTCTCATGCGGCCACCACAGATATTGTTCGAACGCCGCCCTGCGCCGCACCGGCCACGCCCTCGACATCGAGGGCGCCCCACCCGGCCTGGCGGACCTGGACGGTACGAGGCCGGTGTCGGCCCGACCAATAGGGAGGCCGGCACGTTGCGCGAACTCCTCGATGGCCACCTCGACGCATACGGCCAGTACGTCGCGACCCCTCGCCGCATCCACTACCGCCGGGACCGCCGGGTCAGGTCGCGGTCGACGCCTTGACCAGCAACTGCCCCATGGCGGCCAGGACGGACGGCTCCACCCGGTAGTAGACCCACGTACCGCGTCGCTCGGAGGTCAGGAGACCGGCTTCCTTGAGCTTCTTCAGGTGGTGGGAGACGGTCGGCTGGGAGACGCCGACGTCAGAGATGTCGCATACGCACGCCTCGCCGCCCTCGTGCGAGGCGACCGAGGAGAACAGCCGGAGCCGTACCGGGTCGCCGAGCGCCTTGAACATACGGGCGGCCGTTTCGGCCTCCGCGGCGTTCAAGGGCCGCTCGGTCAGCGGCGGGCAGCATGGCGCCGCACTCCGACCGTCGGGTTCGAGCAGCGGCAGCACCTCGGTATTCGACATATGTCTATGTTGACACATGTCGAACCAGGAGGGCCAGGCCCTGAATTCGACAAGTGTCTATGTTGACGTCCATCGATACAGGTGCCATCCTCGATCGCACAGGGCATCGACAACAATCGAAACAGGGGGTTCGCATGCTCGCCTGGATCCGGAGCGCTCTGGCTCGCTCCACCGCTCGGCACGTGGCCGGCGCCCGGCTCGCGCTCGCCGCCCACGCCCCCCTCCGCTGACCCGCAGGCGCCGCAACGACATCGAGGAACAGCCGTCATGGAAAAGCAGAACCTGCCCGTCGTGGTCATCGGAGCCGGACCGGCCGGCCTGGCAGCCGCCGCTCACCTGGTCGCGCGTGGCATCCGACCGCTCGTGCTGGAAGCCGGCCCCGCCGCGGGCAGCGCCGTACGCGAGTGGAGCCACGTCCGGCTGTTCTCGACGTGGAGCGAGCTCACGGACCCGGCCGCCGAGAAACTTCTCGCCCCGACCGGTTGGGTCAAGCCCGACCCGGCCTCCTATCCCTCCGGCGGCGAGTGGGCCGACCTGTACCTGCAGCCGCTCGCCGACGTCCTGGGCGACCGCGTGCGCACCGGCGTCCGGGTGACCGGCGTCTCCCGCACCGGTCGTGACCGGATCGTCGACGCCGACCGTGCGGCGCAGCCCTTCGTCGTCCACGTCGCCCATGCCGACGGCCGGGAAGAGAAGGTGTTCGCCCAGGCGGTCATCGACGCCTCCGGCACCTGGACGATCCCCGGCCCGGCCGGCGGCAGCGGACTGCCCGCACTGGGCGAGCGCGCGGCCGCCGACAAGATCACCTACCGCGTGCCCGCTCTCCAGGACCCGGCCGTACGGGCCCGGTACGCGGGCAAGCGCACCGCCGTCATCGGCTCCGGCGCCTCCGCCTTCACCGCACTGGCCCACCTCGCCGACCTGGCCGAGGCCGACGACGGCACCGGCACCCACGCGGTGTGGATCCTGCGTCGCGGCATCTCCGGCTCGACCTTCGGTGGCGGCACCGCCGATCAGCTCCCGGCCCGCGGGGCGCTCGGGCTCGCGGCGAAGGCCGCCGTGGACGACGGTCACGCGGACGCGGTCACCGGCTTCCGCACCGAGGCGATCGAGCGTGACAGCGACGGCCGTCTGGTCCTGGTAGCCGAGGACGGCCGCCGTCTGCAGCCGGTGGACGAGGTGATCGTGCTGACCGGCTTCCGGCCGGACCTGTCGTTCCTCTCGGAGATCCGGCTCGGCCTGGACGAGCGGCTTCAGGCCCCGGTCGCGCTGGCTCCGCTGATTGATCCCAACCAGCACTCCTGTGGCACGGTCTACCCGCACGGCCACCGTGAACTGGCCCACCCGGAACAGGGCGTCTACCTGGTCGGCATGAAGTCCTACGGCCGCGCACCGACGTTCCTGGCGATGACCGGCTATGAGCAGGTCCGCTCCGTCGTGGCCGCCATCGCCGGTGACATCGAGTCGGCCGACCGCGTCGAACTCACCCTCCCGGAAACCGGGGTGTGCGGTGGGGCAGGGCTGTTCGACGCCCCCGAGGCAGACCGGGGCGACGGCGGCTGCTGCGCCCCGGCGCCGCAACTGGTCCAGCTCGGCGTGAGGGCACCTGCCGATGAGGCCCCGGCGGGCGGCTGCTGCGGCTCGTGACCAGCCTGTACACCCGCGACGGAGGGGCCGCGACCGGAACAGGGGACCGGTCGCGGCCCCGCGCGGTCCTGCCCGCCCTCTGCGTCACACAGATCACCAGTTGGGGCGTCGTCTACTACACCTTCCCCGTCCTGAACCCGCAGATCGACGCGGACACCGGCTGGCCCACCAGCGCGACCACGGCGGCCTTCTCCCTCGCCCTGATCGTCTCCGCGCTCGCTGGGATCCCCGTCGGCCGCGCGCTCGACCGGCGTGGCCCGCGCACGGTCATGACCGCCGGATCGGTGCTCGGCACCACCAGCCTGGTCGTCATCGCCACCGCCCCGAACCCGTGGGCCTTCGCCGCTGGTTGGGCACTGGCCGGGCTCGCGATGGCCTCGACCTTCTACCAGCCGGCCTTCGCCGCGCTCACCCGCTGGTGGGCTCCCGACCACATACGGGCCCTCACCACGGTCACCCTCGCCGGCGGCCTCGCGTCCACGATCTTCGCGCCCCCACTACGGCCGCCTGTCAGGGCTGATGGCCGCCCCCGTGACCACCGCCGCCGCCCTGGCCCCGCTCGCCGGAGCCGTGCTCTCCGCACCCCTCGGCGGTTACGTCCACCTGTTCGCGCTCCTCTCCGCCGTCTCCCTGACCGCGGCACTGACCGCACCCTGGACACGTCCGCGCCGAACACGTAGGCCCACTCCTTCCTGAAGGGGTGGCGGCCGGTCGGCAAGCGGCTGCGTGCGCCGGGTACCGGGTCGCCTGAGCCGGCCCCTGTACGCAGCCCTCATCCTGACTGCTTCGCAGGTCGACCGGTGTATCCGGAAAGATTGAAAGATGGACAGATGCGGAGGGCTGGTCCACTCTTCACTTCCATGACCATCCCTCATCGTGAGGCCGCCGCGCGATCGCGGCTGTCCGAAGCCATTTGTGCCGTAGCCGACGAGATAGCCGGGTTGCTCCGGTCGTGTACCGATGCCACGGTGCCCATTCCTGGTGCTGCGTGGACGGTGGGAGAGGCAGCGGCGCATCTGGTCCTGGCCAACGAACTGATGGCCGCCCTTGCCGCCGGGCATGAGCAGCAGTACGGCGACGGCACACCAGGGGGACTTGCGGCGGCCAACGCCGCCTCGCTGGTCTCCTTCCCCGAACGCGACACCTCCGTCCTGGCGGACGGCATCGTCCGGCATGCGCGGGCCTTCACCGAGGCGGCCGCCCCGCGGTCGGCGGACACACCGACGGTGACACCGCTGGGGCCCATGGACTTGGAGACCCTCAGCTCCTACCTGCTGACCCACATGCTCGGGCACGGCTACGACATCGCGGCGGCACTCGGCCAACCGCACATGATCAACCGTGACAGGGTCGATCTGGCGATGCCGTTCCTGATCACCGCGATGCCCCGTGTCGTCGATGTACGAGCGGCCGACGGGCACAGTGCCTGTTACGAGCTGAGGGTGCGCGGCCTCTCCCGGCTCACCGTGACGTTCACCAACGGCACGGTGGCCGTGCACGCCGAGCCCTCGCGCCGTCCCGACTGCACGATCATGATCGAACCGATCACGTTCTTCCTGCTCGCACTGGGCCGGCGCACTGCCACCGGTGCCATCGCCCGCGGCAAGGTCTTCGCCTGGGGGCGCAAGCCCTGGCTCGCGCCCGGTTTCCCCGCCTTGTTCGCCGCACCGTGACGGACGCTTGCCTGGTCCCGCCCGGGAAGCACATCGAGCTTCCCCGAGACGCGAGGAGCGACGCCGGCGGCGCGCGCTGACACGCTGGACTGGATGGCGCGACGATCGAGCGCGACGGCCTTTGGCCCACCCCCGCATTCGGCGGAAGCCGGTGATTGCTCCGGGACGAGGGCTGGGCTACGCGGTGCTCCCGCGGCACCGCTGATGCGGACACAGCGGGCCGGATCTAGACTGATCAACGCGTAGAAAGTGCCGAATGAGGGAGATGTGCACCGTGGCTAAGCGAGGCAACAAGCGACGTGCCCGTAGGAAGAAGAAGGCCAATCACGGCAAGCGCCCCAACGCCTGAGTCGGACGGCCTAGGGGTCCGTTGTCCGCGCCGTCGGAATGGGGGCGAAGGGCTGGGATCCCGCAGCGGTGCGGGAGCACGGCCAAAAGCAGAGCCGGACCGGACGAGACCGAGGCCGGCTCTTGAAGACCGGGCGCCCTTGCTTCGTCGACGCCGGACGGACGCAACGGGCTCGTGAAGCCTCTGGTGGAGACGGTTCTCCTGGTCGAGAACGCGTCTACCAGGGGCTTCACCACGTTGTCAGCCCAGCTCCCGCTCTCATGCGATGCCGCGGAGCCAGTCCTCGACGCGCTCGCCCACCTCGCCGACCGTGGTGACGTCGCCGTGCCCTGGGCACACCACCGTCTCGGGGGGCAGGGTGACGAGGCGCTCGCGGATCGAGTGGATCATCGCCTGGAAGTCGGAGTCCTCCGGCCCGATGGTTCCCGGGCCGCGCGAGAACAGCATGTCCCCGGTGAAGACGCTGTGCAGGGCCGGATCGTAGAGACTTACGGATCCCGGCGTGTGCCCTGGAGTGTGACGCACCGTCAGAAAAGTTCCGGCGACGTCGATCACCCGGCCGTCGACGAGTTCCTCGTCGGGGACACGGCCGGGATAGCTGCGACGCCACAGCTCCAGGTCGTCCGGGTGCAGCATGATCGGAGCCCCGGTGAGGTCCGACAGAGCCACCGCCGCGTCGACGTGGCCGCTGTGTGCGTGGGTGCACGCGATCGCCGCCACGCGGCGGTCGCCGAGCGCCGTGGCGATGACGTCCGGCTCATGGGCGGCGTCGACCACCATCGCCTGCTCGTCGTCACCGACGATCCACACGTTGTTCATCATCGGCGTGGTGTCCGCGTCCGGCTCCGCCAAGACGCCGGTCGTCACCACGCACTCGACCCGGGCGGTCACGACATCTCCGCCGGGAGTGCTCGGCCGCGGGCAGCCACACGCGTCCTGATGTCCTTTGCCTGCCGTTCCATGGAACAGCCCCTTTCCGGATGAGGCCCTCTACCCCAGTGGACCCCGCCGGTCATGCGGCAGCAACCGGCAGGTCTTCCGCTCCGAGGGCGTACGCGCTGACCTGCGGGAACTCATGGCCCCTCCTCGGCAGGGCGGGAGCGATGCCGGCCCTGTCCCGTGGCCGGGGCGACAGGTGCGGGTTCGGCCGGATCCGTTGGTGATCACGCCGACGGACGGGCCTGACGACGAGAGCTGTGACATCGCGTGGGCGGGCACGCCTGACCGGTGGTGTGTGGTGTGTGTCACGAGTGGCCGGGGTACTCGGGTGCACCCACCGTGAGGGGCGCTCCGCAGGAGCCCAGGCCGTCACGGCTCGACGGCTGCGGGGCACCCGTCCTCCCCCCATCCCTCCTGCGAGGCCTCCCATGAGCCGTCTCTTCTCACCGCTCACCCTTCGCGGCACGACCTTCCCGAACCGGGCCTGGGTGGCCCCCATGTGCCAGTACAGCTCGGTCGACGGCTATCCGCAGGACTGGCATCTGGTCCATCTCGGCTCCCTGGCACGCGGCGGGTCCGGCCTGGTCATGCAAGAGGCCACGGCAGTGGTACCCGAGGGCCGGATCACCCCTTCCGACGCCGGCATCTGGGATGACGGGCACGCCGCCGCGTACAAGCGGATCACCGACTTCGTCCGCGGGCAGGGAGCCGTCGCCGGCATCCAGATCTCCCATGCCGGCCGCAAGGCGTCGACGGCACCGCCCTGGGTGGGTGACGTGTACGTCGAACCGGAGGCCGGAGGATGGCAGACGGTGGCACCGTCACCGCTGCCGTTCGGCGACTGGCCGGCCCCGCGGGAGCTCGGCGTGGACGACATCCGCGCTCTGGTCCGGGCCTTCGCCGAGGCCGCCACGCGGGCGCTGTCCGCCGGCTTCGACGTCCTGGAGATCCACGCCGCGCACGGCTATCTGCTGCACCAGTTCCTGTCACCGCTGTCCAACCACCGCAGCGACGAGTACGGAGGCGATCTCGACGGGCGCAGCCGCTTCCTCGTCCAGGTCACCGACGCCGTACGGGCACAGTGGCCGGAGGACCGCCCGCTGTTCGTACGCTTCTCGGCCACGGACTGGGCCGACGGCGGCTGGACTCCGGAGGAGACGGTCGAACTGTCGCGGCACCTGGTGGCCCACGGCGTCGATCTGGTGGACATCACCAGCGGCGGGCTCGTCCACAACGCCCGTATCGAAGTGGAGCCCGGCTACCAGGTGCCCTTCGCCCGAACCGTCCGCGAGGGCGCGGCCCTGCCCGTCTCCGCGGTGGGCCTGATCACCGCACCGGAGCAGGCCGACCAGATCCTCGTGGATCGCTCGGCCGACGCGATCATGCTCGCGCGCGAACTGCTGCGCAATCCGACCTGGCCGCTCCGCGCGGCCCGCGTGCTGGGGGACGACGTCCCGTGGCCGAAGCAGTACCAGCGGGGCCGCCCCCGTCGTTCCTGAGGCTGCCGTCGCCCGAGCGCCCGGGAATGTGGCGCAAGACGCAGAGGTTTCCTCCGTTATGAGCGATCAAGGCAGTAATGCCGTTTTTTCCGCACCTCAGAGCGAGTCGATGCGTGCGCTGCTCGCGGCCGACCGTGACGGCACGCTGCAGCAGATATCCGCTCTGAGCCGTGAATACGAAGGGATCGTCGAGGCGAACGCACTGGTGGCCGTCGACGACGAGCACGACCCGGAAGGGGCGAGCACGGCGTTCGAGCGGGCGCACGTCGCCGCCCTGCTGTCCCAGACGCGCGAGCATCTGAACGATCTCGATCACGCCCTGGAGCGGTTGGAGAGCGGCGACTACGGGCGCTGCGAGCAATGCGGTGAGCAGATCCCGACGGAGCGCCTCGAAGTCCGCCCGGCGGCAAAGACCTGCGTGCGCTGCGCGTCCGTCACTCGTTGAAAGGTGCACGGCCGAGGCCGCGCGACACGTCGTCCCGCCTCAGGAGTGCACGGATCGGCGGCCGTCGTCCTGGACGCGGACACGGGTGAAAGTGCCTCCGGCGCTGGCAGAAACGGGAGCTCGGCGATCCTCGTTCTTGCTGCTCAGAGGCACTTTCTGCGGCCCTGACCGCCTGCCGGACAGCCCGCTGCGAGGTGCCGTGACGGCTGCCCGCGGCGAGCGCGCCCAGGGGGTCAGGACTCGGTGCCGGACTCCTTGGAGAAGAAGGTGATCAGCGTGGCGGTGCCGTCCTTGTCGACCACCCGGACCGCCGGCTCGGGGATGTCCTGCGTGGCGACGTCGATCTCCGTGGGGTGCCACACCAGGTGCCGCAGGACGACGGGGTAGCCCGGCGACTGCCCGCCGACGGAGACGGCCACCACGTCGTCCTTCGGGTCGTACACGATGGTGGCGAAGGGCAGCCGGTTGGCTTCGTACTGGTGCCCGACCTCGGGATCCAGTACCTCGATGGTGACGAACTCCCCTTGGTGTTCCTCGGTCATCTGGTTGAGGGCGGTCTCCCAGGTGCTGCGGTCGAGCGTTTCGGTGCCGGCCATCGTCGTTCCTCCTCCGGTGGCAATCCGCTCTTCCTCTCGACGGTAGCCGCAGCCCTGAGGGACTGTCTCGGCCTGACAGGTCAACCCGGGCGGCCCTGGTGGACCTGCCTGGACGAGTCCGGGCCGGAGCCCCACGGGGCGGGCTCCGGTAACGGCCTCGTCCTGGTTCGTAGCCCTCTCACCGGTCAGAGTGCGTCGACGCCGCTCACCTTCCAGCCGTCGGAGGTGCGGGTGAGCGTCATACGCACCCGGTTCAGGTCCAGCCGGGGCGCCGGAACCTGGGTGCTCCGGGTGAGCTGGTTGACGAAGAGCAGGACGACGGCCCGGTCAGGCGTGGCCGACACGACGGAGACCGCCGGGGCGCCGCCGTCGGCGGGTGTGGCCACGGTCGCCTTCACCACGCCGTGGTACTTCGTCGCGGTCGGCGCGACCACCGCCTTCGTGGTCTTGCCGTACTGGTCGCGGAAGTGCCCGGTCAGCAGGGCGCGGGCCCGGGAGAAGTCCCGGTCCAGGTGCCGGTAGTCGTACGACAGCACCACCGGCGCCGCCTTCCGCGCGGCCGCGAGGGCCTCGCCGCGAGCCTGTTCCGCCTGCCGCCCCTGCCGGTACTGCCACCCGAGTACGGCGGCCGCGACCAGGGCCGCCACGAGGACGACGCCCAGCATCGCGATGAGGACGCTCCGCCCGGCCTTGCGCGGGGGCACGCCGTCCTCCGGCTCCTCCTCGAACGACTCGAAGGATTCGAACGATTCGAACGCGTCGAGCGACTCGGGCTCCGGCGGGTCCTCCCAGCCGTTCGCCGGGGGCTCCACGAGCAGGGTGCGCCCGGAGGCAGTCCGCTCCTCCTGGCGGGCGACGGCCTCGGCGCGCGCGGGCCGCCCGGAGCGTTTGGCCGCCGCGCGGGCGGCCGCGGTCATGGTGCGGCGGGCCGGTGAGCCGGTGCCGCGGGTGCGGGAGGTCGGGTTCGCCACGGTGTCTCTTCTCATCGATGGCCTCACGGGTGGGTCAGCCGACGAACGCGACGTCGGAGGTCAGCCAGCGGCCGGCCACGCGCGAGAGGTCGAGCTGGAGCCGGTAGGTACGCGCCTGGCCCTCGGGCGCGGCGGTGTTGGTCACCTTGCTGTCGGCCACGACCAGGACCCGGGCCGAGCGGGCGTCGGACCGCACGATGCCCGCTTCCAGGACCTGGCCCTCGGACACCGACTTGTTCTGCGCCACCAGCTTCGTCAGTTCTTCGGTCTGCGCGGCGAACTCCTTCTTGAACGCGCCGGTGGCACCCTTGAGCACATTGCCGCTGTCCCGGTCGTAGTGGCGGTAGTCGAGCGACGTGAAGCTCAGCGCGGACTGGCGGGCCGCCGCCAGGATGTCCTGCCGGCGCTGTTCCGCCGCGCGCTGGTCGGACAGCTTCAGGCCCAGCCAGACACACGGCACGGTCGTCAGCACGGTCGCGGCGACGAGCCCCGCGGAGAGCAGCTTCACGCGTCCGCCGCTCACACCATCGGTCCCACGAGCAGCCATTGCCAGGACTCCTTTCCGAACACGGTCTGTTCCCCGCCCGTCGAGCCGATCTCGACGGGCGTTCCGTCCGGGCCGGTCACGGTGCCGGTCTCCGGGTCGTAGGGGGCCACGAACGCGGCCTGGTCGGAGCCGTGCCGACCGGTCGTCGCGCCGGGCGCGTTCTGCGCTCCGCGCACCGAGGTCTTGCCGCCGCGCGGTGCCGTGCAGCGCGCGTCGGTGTTCGCCGGACGCGTGCGGGTGTCGGCGGGGTCGCGCCGCTGGGTGCCGTAGCCCTGGGTGCAGGCGGGAGGGTCGTCGGCGTTCACGACCATCCCGAAGTGGGTGGTTCCGTCGCCGGGGATGACGGTGTAGCTGCCCGCGACAGTGAGCGGGAGCGTGACCAGGGCCTGTTCGACGCCGGGCAGCCGGGCCACGGTGATCCGGCCGCCGCTGATGAGGTTGGCCAGCAGGACCGGGACGTGCGGCCGGGTGGACCTCAGCAAGGAGTCCACCTGCTGGGCGGCGGGCGCGGTGTTGCCGATCAGCCTGCGCAGATCGCCGTCGCTCGACTTCAGCTGCTCGGTGAGCGCGGCCAGGTCGCGGGAGAACGACTTGATGGCCGAGCCCTGGTCGGCCTGTGTCCTGAGCACCTTCCGCGAGTCCTCGATCAGCGAGATCGTCTGGGGCAGCGACTCGGAGGCCGATTCCACCAGCGCGTTGCCGGAGTCCACCAGCCGGCTCAGGTTCGGTCCGGTGCCGGCGAACGCCTTGCCCAACTCGTCCACGCTGACCCGCAGATCGCCCTTGTGGACGGAGTTGACCAGCCGGTCGAGGCTGAGGACCAGGTCGGTGACCGGCAGCGGGGTCCGGGTGCGGCTGCGCGGGATCGGGCTGCCGTCCGTGAGGTACGGCCCGCCCGAGCGCCGCGGCTGGAGGTCGACGTACTGCTCGCCCACCGCCGAACGGTTGGCGACCACCGCGAGCGTGTCGGCCGGGATTCCCGGCGCGCCGTCCTCGATCTTCAGCGCCACCGAGACCCCGGACCCGGTCGGCCGCAGCTCGCCCACGCGGCCCACTGGTACGCCCCGGTAGGTGACCTCGGCGCCGGGGAAGACACCCCCGGACTCGGCGAAGTCGGCACGCACGGTGTAGCCGCGGTGCAGGACAGCGTCCACCAGGCCCGTGTACCGCGCGCCGACGAACGACACTCCGAGGGCGGTGACGGTCGCGAAGGCGAGCAGCTGGGCCCTGACCGTACGTGTGATCACGGCAGTATCCCCTTCAGCATCAGCTCGGCGAGGCCGAGATCGACCCCCGGCGGGAGGCGCCGCGAGCCGCCCCTGGTGCCGTAGGCGGCGGTGCACACCGGCGGGCACAGCAGGGTGCTGCCGTCGGAGGGCGTCGAGGGCACGGACGGCACGGACGGCGCGGAGGGCGCGGGGGGCACGGACGGGGTGCCCGGCAGCGACGGGACGGACGGGAGCGGGGTGGGGGTGGGGACGTCGGGAAGGCGCGGGGTCTCGGGGGCCGGGGACTTCCCGTCGTCGCCCGGCTTGCCGGTGGCGTTGCCGTACAGGTCCGCCAGGTCGAGGTCGGCAGTGATCTTCAGGTTGACGTAGTCGCCCTTCACCGCGTCCGTCGCGTTGCGCGGGAACGGGTAAGTGGTCAGGATCTCCAGGGAGTTGGGAAGGTCGTCGCCCGCCTCGTTCAGCTGCCGCAGGATGGGGCGGAGCTTCTTCAGGTTGGCGACGGTGTCGTCGTGGGAGGCGTTCACCACCCTGGTGCCGGTCTTGCCGAGCGTCGACAGGGCGGTGAGCATCTTCGTCAGGTCCTTGCGCTGGTCGGCGAGGATCTTCAGGGCGGGCGGCATGGTGTCGACGGCCAGGGCGATCGTCTTCTTCTCCTTCTTCAGCCGCTTGGCGAGCCGGTCGACGCCCTTCAGCGCGCGCACGATCTCCGCCCGCTGGTCGTCGAGGCCGCCGAGGAAGGTGTCGAGCTGCTTCAGCAGGGACCTGACCCGGTCCTCGCGGCCGTCGAGGGCCTTGTTCAGCTCGACGGTGATCGTCTTCAGCTGGGCCACCCCGCCGCCGTTGAGCAGCGCCGAGAGGGCCGACAGCACCTCCTCGACCTCCGGGTTGCGGCCGCTGCGGGACAGCGGGATGCGGTCGCCGTCGCGGAGCCGTCCGACGGGCCGTGTCCCGGCCGGCGGGGACAGGGCGACGTACTTCTCGCCGAGCATGCTGGTCTGCCGCAGATCGGCGACCGCGTTGCCGGGCAGCTTCACCGAGTCGGCGATCCTGAGCCGCACGCGGGCGTGCCAGCCGTCCAGTTCCACCGTCTCGACCGCGCCGACGGTGACGTTGTCGACCTTGACCGCCGACTGCGGCACCAGGTCCAGGACGTCCCGGAAGTCGACGGTGACGTGGTAGGCGTGACCGTCCGAGGCGGCACCGCCGGGGAGCGGGACGTCGTACCAGCCGTTGAACTCGCAGCCGGTCAGCAGCAGCGTGCCGACCGCCGTCCAGGCGGCCATCCGCCCCTTGCGCCGCACGCTCATGCCGGTGCCCCCAGGATTCCGCCGAGGGTCTTGTCGACCGTCCCCGTCGACGCCGGGCCCGACGGGACCTCGGGCAGGGAGTCGAGGAGCTTCTTCAGCCCCGCACAGTTGTCGTGGTCGTCGCCGGTCGTCCTCAGGATCGAGCAGAGAAGGGATGCCGGATCCTGCGGGGCCTGCGCGTTGTTGCGGGTGTCGAGGGTGCCGGCGGCGGGGTTGTAGGCGTTCTGCAGGTTCGACAGACCCGTGGGGGCGACGGTCAACAGCTCCTCCAGAGCGTCCCGTTGGGTGACGAGCACCTTGGTGACCTTTGCCAGGCTCCTCACGTCCGCCGTCAGGGCCTTCTTGTTGCCCTTCACGAAGCCGGACACGTCGCCGAGCGCGGCGGCCAGGTACTTCAGCGCGGCCGCGAGATCCTTGCGCTCCCCGGCGAGCTGCCCGGCCACGTCGGCGAGGTCGGTGTTGAACGACCGGACGTCGGCGTCGTCCGCCGCCAGTGCGGCCGTGAACACCTGAAGGTTCCGCACGGTCCCGAACAGGTCGCCGCGCCCGTCGGACAGCGTGGTGACCGCCTGGGACAGGTTCTCCACCGTCTGGTTGAGGTTCCCGCCCTGCCCGTGGAGGTTGTCCGCGCTCACCCCGAGGAGCCGGGACAGGGAGCCCTTCTCGTTGGCGCCGTTCGGGCCGAGCGCCTCGGCGGTGGTGTGCAGGCTGTCGAACATCCGGTCAAGCTCGACGGGGACGGCCGTACGGGACTCGGGGATGACGGCTCCGTCCCGCAGCACCGCGCCCTCGCGGTACACCGGCAGCAGCTGCACGTAACGGTCGCTGACCACCGAGGAGTTGACGACAGCGGCCTGCGCGTCCGCCGGGACCTTGCGGCCCCGGTCGTACTCCAGCTCCACGCGTACCCGGTCGCCCTCCGGCGTGATCTCCTTGACCTCGCCGATGCGGACGCCGAGGACGCGGACGTCGGAGCCGGGATAGATGCCGACGGTGCGCGGGAAGTACGCGGTCACGTGGACGGGGCCGGGGCGCGGCCAGAGGACGACGGCGAGGCCGACGACGATCGCGAGCGCGGTGAACAGGGCCAGGATTCTGCGGGTCATCGGGTGTCTCCCGCCCGTGGGGTGACCGGGGCGGCGACCAGGTTCTGGATGTAGGAGTCGAACCAGCGGCCGTTGCCGAGGGTGTTGGTGAAGAGCCGTACGTAGGGCGCGAGCAGCCGGACGCTGCGGTCGAGACTCGTCTGGTTGCGTTCGAGCATCGTCACGAAGGTGTTGAGGTTCTTCAGCGCGGGCCCGATCTCCTTGCTGTTGTCGTCGACCAGGCCGGACAGCTCGATGCCGAGCAGGGCGGAGCTCTTGAGCAGCTTGTGGATCGCCGCGCGCCGCTTGCTGATCTCCTTGAACAGGGCGTCACCGTCCTTCACCAGCGCGGAGAAGTCCTTCGTGTGAGCGGCCAGCACCTCGGTGACTCCGTTCGCATGGTCGAGGAGCCCGCGCAGGGCCTTGTCACGGGTGGCGACGGTCCGGGAGATCCGGGACAGCCCCTTGATCGACGCCCGCACTTCCGCGGGGGAGTCCTGGAAGGTGACGGAGATCGTGTCCAGTGCCTTCGCGAGCTGGTCCGTGTCGACCTCCTCGGTGGTGGTCGTCAGGTCGCTGAAGGCCTGGACGACGTCGTACGCCGACACGGTCCGCCGGAGGGGGATCTCGCGGCCCGGCTGCAACTGGCCGGGCCCCTTCGGGTGCAGGGCCAGGTACTTCGCGCCGAGGATCGTCTTGACCCGGATCGACGCACCCGTGTCGGTACCGAACGCCGGATCGCCCTTCACCTTGAAGGTCACCTTGACGTGGTCGCCGTCCAGGTCGACGTCCTCGACCTTGCCGACCTTGACCCCGGCGATCCGTACCTCGTCGCCCGGCTTGAGCCCGCCGGCCTCGGAGAAGGCCGCGCTGTAGGTGTCGCCGCCGCCGATCAGCGGCAGGCTGTCGGCGTTGAAGGCGGCGACGGTGAGCAGCGCGAGGACGGTGAGGCCGACGGCGCCTACGCCGACCGGGTTCCGCTCGCGGAAGGGCTTCAGGCGTGGGCGCCTGAGCCGGATCCCGGGCAGTCGGGGGAGTCCCGGCAGCCTCGGCGGCAGGACCTTGACCTTCACGAGGGGTTCGGGGCGGGGCGGTCTGCGCTTGGGCAGCAGTCGGGGGAGTCTCGGCAGCCTCGGCGGCAGGACCTTGACCTTCACCAGCGGCTCGGGGCGGCGGACATCGCGCCGCCCGATGCGCATGCTCATCCGCCACACCTCGCCTGCGCCACATGCAGCTCCGGGCTGATCACCTGCTTGGTCCTCGGCAGCACGATCCGGCCGTCGAAGTCGCAGAGGTAGAAGTTGAACCACGAGCCGTACGAGGCGGTCCCCGTCAGCTTCTCGAGCTTGTTCGGCAGCCGCTTCAGGACGCCCTCCACGGTGTTCTCGTTCCTGTTCAGCGTTCCGGTGAGATCGCCGAGCTCGGCGATGTCGTCCTTCAGCGGTGGACGCGCGTCCTTCAGCAGCCCCGACGTGACGTCCGTGAGCTCGCCGATGCTCACCAGCGACTCCCCGATGGGCCTGCGGTCGGCCGACAGCCCCGAGACCACCCGGCGCAGCTGCGTGAGCAGCCCGGAGAAGCGGGAGCCGCGCTTGTCGAGCGTCTCCAGGACGGTGTTGAGGTTGTCGACCACCGATCCGATCAGCTCGTCGCGGTCGGCGAGGGTGCTGGTGAGCGAGGCGGTGTGCGCGAGCAGGCTGTTCACCGTGCCGCCCTCGCCCTGGAGGGTCCGGACGATCTCGGTGGCGAGCTGGTTGACGTCGCTCGGGCTGAGCGCGGCGAACAGCGGCTTGAAGCCGTTCAGCAGGTCGTTGAGGTCCAGCGCCGGCTGGGTCCGGGACAGCGGGATGGTGCCGCCCGGCCGCAGCCGGGCGGTCACGTCACCCGGGCCCTCGGTCAGCGCGATGTACCGCTGCCCGACCAGGTTGCGGTAGCGGACGACCGCGTGGGTCCCGGCGAGCAGCGGCCGGTCCGCGCTGACGGTGAACGTGACCTCCGCCAGGGTCCGGTCCTTGATGCGGATGCCGTCGACCTCTCCCACCCGCACTCCGGCCACCCGGATGTCGTCGCCGGTCTCCAGCCCGGTGACGTCGGTGAACACCGCGTGATAGGTCTCCTTGGCGGTGAAGGAGAAGTTGACGATGGTGGCGGCGAGCAGCGCCGTCGCCGCGATCGTGACCAGCGCGAAGAGGCTGAACTTGACCAGCGGGGCGGCGGTCTGCCGGGCTCCTGACCTGCTCATGCGACACTCACCGCCGTTCCGCGCGCGAGCGGCCCGAACAGCAGGGTCGCCACGGACGGCACCTGGTCCGCGGGGACGCCCATGGCGGGGGCCACGAGCGAGCCGACGGCCCGCTGCTCGGCCCGGGTGGCGGACACGTCGACACCTCCGGGGGGTGAGTCGCCGCCGGACCCTCCGGCCGACGTACCGTCGTCGAGATGGGGCTTCGGCCCGGGCACCGGCGGATGCGGCAGGCCGCGGCAGTTCGGGCCGGACCGTTCGCCGTACACCGGCTCCTCACCGGGCCGGTACGCCCCCTGCGGCCGGACGACCTCCAGGGTGATCCGCATCTCGCCGCCCCGGAACGCGTCCTCCGACGCCTTCCCCTGCCGGACCAGGCCCTGGAACAGGCACGGGTACTCGGGGGAGTAGCGGGCGAACAGCTCCAGCGTGGGGCGGGAGACCCGGCCCAGGGTGATCAGCCGGTCGCCGTTCTCGGACAGGAAGCCGTTCGCCGTGCCCGCCACGGACGCGGTCGCCCGCAGAGCCGCGGCCAGCCGGTCCCTCTTCTCGACGATCGTCCGGCTGGTGGTGACCGTGTTGCGCAGGATCCGCATCAGGTCGGGCGCGGCGTCGCCGTACACCTCGGCGACGTCCGCGAACCGCGCGATGTCCTCCTTGAGGGAGGGCATGTGCGGGTTGAGGCGGCGCAGATAGCCGTCGACCCGTGCGAGGTTGTCGCCGATCCGGTCGCCGCGGCCCTCCAGAGCCGTGGCGAACGCCGAGAGCGTGGCGTTGAGTTCGCCCGGCTGGACCGTCCGCAGCAGCGGCAGCAGGTCGTTCATCAGCTGCTGTACCTCGATGCCGACCGTGGTGCGGTCCTGCGTGATGACGTCCCCGGCGCGGATGGGCCGAGCCGCCGGCCCGGCGGGCGGCACCAGGTCGACGTACTTCTCGCCGAAGAGCGTCTTGGGCAGCAGTCGGGCGTGTACGTCCGAGGGGATGTGCGCGACGTACTGCGGCTTGAGCGCGATGTCGAGCGTGGCCTTCGTCCCGTCCGCGTGCGTCGCCCGGACCTCGCCGACCAGCAGCCCGCGCAGCTTGACGTCGGCGCGCGGCTCGAGCTGGTTGCCGAGTGTGTCGGCCCGCAGCGTGATGCGCACGACCGGCGTGAACGCCTGCTCGTAGACGGCCACGGCGAGCGACAGCAGCAGCGCGAGCACGACGAGGAACGCGACGCCGTACAACCTGAGTCTCAGTGCTCTCATCGGCCTCACCCTGCGATCCGTACGGTCGTGTTGGCGCCCCAGATCGCGAGGCTCAGGAAGAAGTCCAGGACGTTGATGGCGACGATCGAGGTCCGCACCGCACGGCCGACCGCGACGCCGACGCCCGCCGGGCCGCCGGTCGCGTGGTAGCCGTAGTAGCAGTGCACCAGGATGATCAGGACGGCGAAGACGATCACCTTGCCGAAGGACCAGAAGACGTCGACCGGTGGCAGGTACTGGTGGAAGTAGTGGTCGTACGTGCCCGTCGACTGCCCGTAGTAGACGGTCGTGATGGTGCGGGCGGCGAGGTACGAGGACAGCAGCCCGACCACGTACAGCGGGATCACCGCGACGAAGCCGGCGATCATCCGCGTCGTCACCAGGAACGGCAGCGACGGGACGCCCATCACCTCCAGCGCGTCGGTCTCCTCGCTGATCCGCATCGCACCGAGCTGCGCGGTGAACCCGGCGCCGACTGTCGCGGACAGGGCGAGTCCGGCCACCAGCGGGGCGATCTCCCGGGTGTTGAAGTACGCCGACAGGAACGCGACGAAGTTCGAGGTGCCGAGCTGGTTGAGGGCCGCGTAGCCCTGCAGGCCGACCTCGGTTCCGGTGAAGAAGGAGAGGAAGGCGATCACGCCGACCGTGCCGCCGACGACGGCGAGGGCGCCCCGGCCGAAGCTCACCTCGGCGAGCAGCCGCAGGATCTCCTTCTTGTAGCGGCGCACGGTGCGGCCCGTCCAGGCCAGTGAGCGACCGTAGAAGGAGAGCTGGGATCCGAGCTCTTCGAGAGCGTTCAGTGGACGGCTGAGAAGTCGCATGGGCTAACCCCTCTGCGGGACGACTTGGAAGTACACCGCGGTCATCACGAAGTTGGTCACGAACAGCAACATGAAGGTGATCACCACCGACTGGTTGACCGCGTCGCCCACGCCCTTCGGCCCGCCCCGCGCGGTCAGCCCCTTGTAGGAGGCGACGATCGCGGCGATCGCCCCGAACACCAGCGCCTTCAGCTCGGCCGCCCACAGGTCGGACAGCTGAGCGAGGGTGGTGAAGGACGCCAGGTAGGCGCCGGGCGTCCCGTCCTGGAGGACGACGTTGAAGAAGTAGCCGCCCGCGACACCGACCACCGAGACCAGGCCGTTGAGCAGAACGGCCACGACCATCGACGCCAGCACCCGCGGTACGACGAGCCGGTGGATCGGGTCGATGCCGAGCACCTGCATCGCGTCGATCTCGTCCCGGATCTTGCGCGCCCCGAGGTCCGCGCAGATCGCCGTGCCGCCCGCGCCCGCGATCAGCAGCGCGGTGACGATCGGCGAGGCCTCCCGGAGCACGGCGAGCACGGACGCGGCACCGGAGAAGGACTGCGCGCCCAACTGCCGGGTCAGGCTGCCGATCTGCAGCGCGATGACCGCCCCGAAGGGGATCGAGACCAGAGCCGTCGGCAGGATCGTGACGCTCGCGACGAACCACGCCTGCTGGATGAACTCCCGCGTCTGGAAGGGCCGCCGGGGGAGAGTCCGCACGACGTCCAGCGCCATCGCGAAGAGGTTGCCCGACTGCCGGAGCGCGCCCGTCGGGGAGAGCCTCATGCGCCCCTCACCTCCGTCCCGTGCAGGTGTGCCTCGCGTCGCGCGATCGCCTCCCAGCGAGGCGGGCGGACGATTCCGGGGCCGGGGAGCAGACGGGGAGCCGGCGCATCGGCCGGGCCGCCGTCGTCGAGCCGGGCCAGTTCCTGCTCGACCTGGGCCGCGTCCTTCTCCTCCGCCATGCCGATCGGCCCCTGCATCCGGCCGTTCAGGAACTGCCGTACGACGGGCTCGTCACTGGCCAGCAGCTTCTCGCGGGGCCCGAACATCACCAGCTCGCGCCGGAACAGCAGCCCGATGTTGTCCGGGACCTGGCCGGCCGAGGCGATGTCGTGGGTGACGATCAGGAAGGTCGCGTCGATCTGTGCGTTGAGGTCGACGATGAGCTGGTTGAGGTAGGCCACGCGGACCGGGTCCAGGCCCGAGTCCGGCTCGTCGAACAGGATGATCTCCGGGTCGAGGACCAGGGCACGGGCGAGCCCGGCCCGTTTGCGCATACCGCCGGAGATCTCGCCGGGCAGCTTCCCCTCGGCGCCGATCAGTCCGACCATGTCCATCTTTTCGAGGACGATCCGCTTGATCTCGCTCTCGGACTTGCGGGTGTGCTCGCGCAGCGGGAAGGCGATGTTGTCGTAAAGGTTCATCGAGCCGAAGAGCGCGCCGTCCTGGAACAGCACGCCGAACAGCTTTCGCACCTCGTACAGGTCGCGCTCGCGCAGGCGGGTGATGTCCCGGCCCGCGACCTTCACCGAGCCCCGGTCGGGCTTCAGCAACCCCACGAGCGTCTTGAGGAACACCGACTTTCCCGTCCCCGAGGGGCCGAGCATCACCGAGATCTCCCCGGCGGGCAGCGTCAGCGAGACGTCCTGCCAGATGACCTGGTGGCCGAAGGACTTGGTGAGCCCTTCCACACAGATCTCGACACCCATCCGGGTCCACCCTTCGTCCGTGGAGCAGCTCCGACACCTGCTCTACGGGGAGGGGACGGGTGTCCGTCGCGGCGGACGAAGAATTTTTTGCGGACGCGTGTACGGGGCGTACGGGGCGTAAGGGGCGCTACGGCAGCTGTGGCGAAGGCGTTCCCGGAGCGGGGACGGAGAGCGGAGCGGCCGGTACGGCCGAGGCCGGGGGAAGCGACGGGACCGACGAGGCGGCCGACGTCGTCGACAGGTCCGGCACGGCGGTCGACAGGTCCGGCACCTTCGGGACCGCGGGCACCTTCGGCACCGTGGGCACGTCGGGCACCTTCGGCACGGTGGGCACGTCGGGCGCCTTCGGGACCGTCGGCACCTCGGGTACCTGCGGCACATCGAGCACCTTCGGCACCTCGGGTACCTGCGGCGTCGACAGCTCCGGGAGCAGGGACGCGGACACGTCCGGCAGGGACGGCACCGGCAGGGACCCGGTGGGTGAGGGCGTCCCGCCCCAGACGCCGGGCACAGAGGGCGAGGGGGTGGGCGTCCTCGCGGCACGCCCCCGGCCCGCGGTATCGCTGCCCACGATCTGCACGTCGCCGGACACGGTCGGCCGTGGCGTCGGACCGTTCCCGTCTCCGCCCGCGTCGAGTGCGTACGGCAGCACGAACCCCGCCACCGCCAGGGTCACCGCCGTCGAGGTGACCACGACCGCCTGCGCGTTGACGCCCCCGCGCAGCCGCCCGCGCCCGAGCAGGAACAACACCAGCCCGAGCGTCCCGGCCAGCGAGGCGCGCAGCGTCCGCCGGGCCCGGGCGAGCAGCGACTCGACGGTCCGGTAGCTGAGCCCCATCCGCACCGCGACCTGGCTCACGTCCAGGTCCTGGGACCTCAGCCGAAGCGCCTCCGCCTGCCGGGCCGGCAGCTCACCGCTGCGCACGGCGAGCCACTTCGCCTCGGCCCGGTCGCACACCGCCTCCTCGACGGGTACCGGGCCGGGCGCGACGAGTGTGGGGCGGGTGCCCACCTCGGCCTCCCGGCTGACCTGCCGGTGCCGGTCGACGCACAGCCGCATCGTCACCGTCGTCAGCCAGGCGCCGAGCCGCTCGTCGTCGAGCTCCGGGCGCTCGGCGGCCCGCAACATCGCCTCGTGAACGGCGTCCTCGGCGTCCTCCTGGCTCATGGACCGCCGCCGGGCCACCTTGAGCAGCTGCTCACGGTGGCTCCACATGTGCTGCCAACGCTCGTCGGCGGCCGCTGTGTCCGCCGGCATGTCCGTCGCCATGAGGGCCCCTTCGCACTCACCCGCCGGTCCTGTGCATCCGGCGGGTGGCGACATTACCCCCGGGTAGGGGCCGTTGTGGAGGGGGAGACACCCCCCGTGTTTCAGTCGTTGCCCGTGGTCAGCGGCCCCGCATCGCTCAGCACGCCGACGACGGGCGGTGTGAGGGCCGGTTCGGGGACAGGAACCAGCGGCGTCCCGGACTCCTCGGGGGCGCCGGCCTCGGGGGACGGGCTGGGGGAGGACGAGGGGGGCGGCGGCGACGACGCGTGCGAAGGACCAGGGCCCGGCTTCCGGTCGTCCGGCGACTTCGGCGCCGAGGGCTGCGGCGTCTTCGGGCGGGACGGCTTCGGCCGCCCCGACCCGGATCCGCCGGATGCGTCCGGCACCACGCGGTGCCCGGTCAGGTAGTACGCGTACCACGCCTTGACGGTGCTCAGATAGGCGTCCGAGTGGTTGTAGCCCAGGATCGCCCGGTCCAGGTCGGCCGGGTTCGCCAGGTCCCGGCCGCCGGCGCACAGGTAGCGGCCGGCGGCGAGCGCCGCGTCGTAGACGTTGTCCGGGTCCGTCCGTCCGTCGCCGTTGCCGTCCGCTCCCCAGCGGGCCCAGGTGGACGGGATGAACTGCATCGGGCCCACCGCGCGGTCGTACACCGTGTCCCCGTCGTACGCGCCCCCGTCGGTGTCCCGTACGACGGCGAAGGCGCCGCCGGCCAGCCGCGGGCCGAGGACGGGTGTCACGGTCGTACCGTCCCGGGTCACCCTGCCGCCCCGTGCGTGCCCGGACTCCACCTGGCCGATCGCGGCCAGCAACTGCCAGCGCAGCCGGCAGTGTGGCGCGCTGCGTGCCAGCTCCTCCTCGGCACGCCGGTATGCGTCGAACACGCTCGCGGGCAGCGCGCCCTCGTCCGTCACCTCCTGCGCCGAGCCCTTCTTCCGCGTCCGCAGCGGGGGGAGATCGGTGCGGTACGGGGTGTCGCCGGACACACCGAGGCCGTGCTCGGTGGGTGCCGCCCTCCGCGCGGGCTCCGCGGCCCCGGCCGACACCGCCCCCGGTGCCTGCGACGCGGTCAGCACGGCCATCGCCGCCGCCGCGATCGCCGTACCCCTGGCACCCCTCAGTGCCCCCTTGAGTGCGCTCGCTCTCACTGTGCCGCCCCTCCTCGGGTGAGTCCGTCGTCTGCTCTACGCGGCCGGAGGGCGGGTCCGTCGCGTGAATCCGGGGGGAGGGGGCGGGCACCTCTCCGGGAGGGGGAATCGGTCCTTGTGATGACGCGGTGTCCGTGACCGTGCCGGGGCTGCTGACGACGAGCAGGAAGGCGCCGACGTGCTGGGGCAGGTTCGGTCCCCGTGCCGGGCCCGCCCCTGCTCTCCCAGCTCGGAGAGCCGTGTGGCGCTGGGCGCCCCAGGGGTGTGACGGCCCGGGACTCCGGATCGCTGTAGAAGTGGGTTCAGGGACCCAGGGCCTCGTGGCACCTGCTCGCACCCCAGTCCGGGCGGGTGGTCGCGCGAATGAGGGACAGGCAGGTGAACCCCCCGTCGTCTGCCTGCCTTAAGCGCACCCCGGCGCCCGGTCCGAGAGCGAGTGCGTCGGCCCGGTCGACCGGGGCCCGAACGCCCTCGAACCGAACCGTCTGGGCCTGGGGGAACCACGAGCAACGCGATGATCGGGGTGGGTGTGCAGGGTCTGCTGGCGGACCGCTATGAGTTGCAGGAGCTGCTGGGACGCGGCGCGATGGGCGAGGTGTGGCGGGCCTGCGACCACCTCCTCGGGCGCCCCGTGGCCGTCAAACTGCTGCACGCCGAGGAAGGGACGGACGCCGAGCGATTCCGCCAGGAGGCGCGGATCGCGGCCCGGCTCAAC
Source organism: Streptomyces sp. NPDC056628 (assembly GCF_042792555.1). Lineage (NCBI taxonomy): Bacteria > Bacillati > Actinomycetota > Actinomycetes > Kitasatosporales > Streptomycetaceae > Streptomyces > Streptomyces sp. NPDC056628. The sequence continues at coordinate 243,713 of NZ_JBHTWG010000007.1, read as the reverse complement.
CACCCCAACGTCGTGGGCATGTACGACTTCGGCTCGCACCATGACCAGCCCCATCTGGTCATGGAACTCGTCGACGGCTGGAACCTGGCCCAGGAACGCTCCCTGCGCGGCGCCCTGGCCCCGGCCGAGGCGGCAGCCATCGCGGCCCAGGCGGCGGCCGGCCTCTCCGCGGCACACCGCCAGGGAGTGGTCCACCGGGACGTCAAACCCGCCAACGTCATGCTGACCACCGACCGCACGGTGAAGATCGCCGACTTCGGCATCGCACGCTTCGCCGAGGAGGCCGCCAGCAACCTGACCGCCACGGGCAAGATCATCGGCACCGCCGACTACCTGGCTCCGGAACGCGCGTTGGGCCGTCCCGCGCAGCCGGCGTCCGACGTCTACTCCCTCGGCTGCGTCCTGTACGAACTGCTCACCGGGCGGCCTCCGTTCCGCGGAGCGACGTCACTGGCCGTGGTCCAGCAGCACGTCAGTGCCACACCGGCACAGCCCGACCACCTGCGCCCCGGCATCCCGCAGCCGCTCTCCGACTACGTGCTGCGGATGCTCGCGAAGGACCCGGCCCACCGGCCCACCGCCGAGCAGGCGGCCGACTGGCTCGCCGCGCAGGACGGGACACCGCGACCGGCCGAGCACGACGGCACCACCCTCATGCCCACCCCGGCCGTTCCATCGCCTCCGCCCCCACACGCCGGTGATTCCCGCGCCGGCACGCACTCCCGCCCCAGCGGTCGCCGCAAACCGGCCTCCAAAGCCGTTCTCGCCGGCGCCGGCCTCGCGCTGTTCGCCGGGGCCACGGCCCTCGGAGCAGCACTGAATTCCGGCGCCGAGGCGCCTACGTCTCCGACCTCCCCCTCACCCACGCGCACCGCATCACCGCCCGCCGATCGACCCCCGGCCACGACCCCGTCGCCAGCCGTTCCGTCCGCCAGGACGGCACCCAGGCCGGAGCACGGTGGCGCCAAGGGCGGCGAGCGGCCAGGCAAGCACGACGACGGGAAGGGAGGACCGCGGTGAGGTCGCGAGGGCAGTCGGCTGCGCAACTGGTGGCGCTCCGAATTCGAGGCCGAACGTATGGAGCTGCCTGGGCATCTCCTTCATACGTGGCCGTCTGGCCACGCTGATGTCTGCCGTGGACGTCATTGCTGTCGAGCGCAGTGGCCATCGGCGAGCGCGTGGTCGTAGCTGGGACGCGTCACATCTCGAACAGCGCGTCTTCCTGCGCCCTCGATGCCGGATCGAGTAGCTGGCGCAGGTGCGCAATGCTGCCGCGCCAGCGCCCGCCCTCTTCCGCTCCCCAGAGTTCGGACAGCTCGGATCTGTCGGCGAGGACTCGGTCCAGGGCCTCGGCGGCCGATCGCCTGACGTCCGCCGACATGCTCGGTATGGGCTCTTCCGGGCCGTAGCGGAGGCTGACCGATTCGCCGCCCGGACATTGGGCGGCGATCAGGGCGGCAGCGGCTACGGCCTCCTCGGCGTCGGGCGCCCCCAGGTAGTCCTGGTTGTCGACGGAACGCATCAGCGCCCCGCGGACGAGACGTTCGTCGCCACCGAGTGGCTTGGCGGTGTAGGTACATCAGCTGGGGGAGCGGTCGTACTTTAGGGCTCGCTGTGGTGACGACCTGCAGCGGAAGGCCTTCCGGCACGGCACGGCCGACCTGTTGACCGCCGCCGGGGTCGCGCCGCGGGTCGTGATGGAGATCCTTGGTCGCTCCCAGATCGGCATCACCCTGGACGTCCGCACCCACGTCGTGCAGGACACCGAGCGCGAGGCCATGAGCCACATGGACCGAAGGCCCCGGATCGTGATCGATCCGGGGCCTTCGCGCTGGTGCCTTCGGCAGGATTCGAACCTGCGACACCCGCTTTAAGGAGTTCGATCCGGGCCCGCTCCGGCCGCTGCGCCGACGGGCACTGCGGCCGGGCGGGTGCCCTGGGGTACGTCTCCGTCCGGCGTCGTTGATGCCAACCGTGGATGTCAGAAGCACTCGAGGCAGTCAATGCTCAAGTTGGTGGACCAGACTGGCGGCGCCGACGAAGCTTGCCGCTCGATCGGGCACGGATGGGGCACGAGCACCTTCTCCCGCGCCTCTTCGGGGTGCTTCCCCCCAGTGGGGCGCTACGTCACTTCGCCGCGACGTAGACGCCCGTGGCGCTGACGCCGGGGGTAGTCGAAACGCCGGCGTAGCTGTAGCGCCAGTAGCCGCTGTAGTTCACGGTGGCCGTGGTCTTCAGGTTGCCGTACGAGTCGGTGTACACCGTCTTGATCGTGGTGTACGTGGTGGAGCCGGCCTTGCGGAACTGGAGCTTGACCGGCTGGTTGGTGTAGCCGTGGTACAGGTTGTCGTCCCAGTTGGCGCGGGAGAGCTTGCCGGACGCCGTGAAGGTCTTGCCCTTGGAGACGGACGTCGAGCTCACGGTGGTCGTCAGCTTCGAGTAGCGCTGCACCAGGGTGGTGCCCAGGCCGCTCTGGTCCTTGAAGCCGACCTTGCTCATGTCGGGGTTCTGCTGGTCCTGGCCGTTGAAGGCGACGGCCTCGGCGGCCACGTTCCAGGTGCCGGCGTCCGCGATCTTCGGGTCGGCGTCGGTCGGGTAGATGTTGATGGAGCCCTTGCAGGTGGCCGTCGTCGACGAGGTGGCGGTGCAGGTCGCCGGGTCGTCGCCGTACAGCTCGGGGGCCGTGTCGCTGTAGGTGCCGTGGTACAGGAAGGCGTCCGTGTAGAAGTCGCTCGCGGCGATGTTCACGGTCGAGCCGTGCGTCAGTGTGTACGAGTACGAGACGCTGACCTCGTTGGTGGTGCCGACCTTGATCGCTTTGGCGATCGAGACGTTGGAGAAGCTCGCGTCCAGCGTGTAGGGGGTGCCCGAGTCGGTGACGGCCTGCGCGGCCGGGACTGCGAGGGCGGAGATGGCCAGGGCGCCGGAGACGGCGGCCACGGTGGCACGTATGCGCATGTGCGTTCCCTCGGAGGGAGAAGTGATCGTGGAGTCGGTTGACTCACGCGAGATCAGATCCGCGAGGGTCGCCGCTGGTTGTACGCCCGTTGTCTCGGTGGACCAGATTTAGCGCACGGTTTACTGATCCATTGCGCAAGTGTGGGACGTTGACTCGCCTCGCAGCCAGCGGCGGCGGGTCGTGCAGGACACGCAGCGCGAGGCCATGAGTCACATGGACCGGCTGCTCAGGAAGCGGCGTCCCGGTCGTCAGTGACCGCCCCCGTTGATGTCAGAAGTGGATGTCAAAGGCCCCGGACCATGATCGGTCCGGGGCCTTTTGGCGGGTTCCCCGGCAGGATGCGAACCTGCGACACCCGCTTCAGGAGGGAGGCGGGGTGACCTCCCTCCTGAGCTGCGGCTTCACCGACCGAGGAAGCGGGCGGCTACTCGACCGCGGGACACCGGTGTTGACCGTAACTGACCCCTGCATCTGACACGGTTGTGGCACGAACCCCAACCGCCGACAGTCCGCCACGATGATCATTTGTCGTTGGTTCAGCCACTGACCTGGGCGAACGTCCAGGTGTGGCGGCCTCGGGCAGGGCGGCTTTCACCGTGGTTCCCCGCTACTCCCCGCTCTATCTTGTGCGCTTGTGGCGGCGGGCTAAGCACCGTGGTCTGGAGCCGGCTCGATGACGTCGGCCCAAACCAGATCGCCCCACGGGTTTCCCTCTACGCCGAGGCGCTCCGCGACGACATCATCGAGGAACTTCGCGCGAGCCACCTCAACCGCTTCGCCCGGCCACCACAACGAGTCGCACTCGGTGCACAGCGAGAAAGGTGCCCCGTCGGCCCTGAAGCGGTATGGGTGGACCCAGTCCTGCCCGCAGCGCGGACAGACTTGCTCGGTTGGCATGACTGGCACGGTATCCCGGCGGGGACGCACTCTTTCCAAGTGTGTTGACGTCGCTCCTGTGTGCGTACGGATCCGATCGTCTGCGTTCACGGCCGCTCGCGTCCCGCGGTGCCGGGCTGGGCTCGACGCATGCAGACGGCGGCGGACGCCTGCGAATGAGACCAGAAATGAGACCGCGACCAGTCGCGCCGCCAGGGCGCAGATGCTTGGCCCGTGGTAACTCGGTCAGGGGCCGTTCTCGTGAGCGTTGTCCGCCAGCGACCGCGGGTCCCCGTTCTTTCCCGACCGAACGGGCACGGGAGGGGCATGTCGACTGACCATCCCTAGACTGCGAGCAGCCCGGCGAGCACCACAGCCCCCGCCGCGGAGAAGACCCGCTGCTTCCTCCAGCCCGGCCCCGAAGCCTGGCGGTTCAGTTCCCACATGAACACCAGACCGCCACCGAGGCCCAGAGCGCTCCGCAGCAGGAAAATAGTCGTGTGCACAGGGAGCCTCCAGGGACCTTCGAACGGAGGGGGAAGGCTACCCCTGGTGGTGGTCGCGTGGATGGCCAGCCCCGGCGTGGAAGCTCCGACCCTCTCGAGGCGAACTACGGGCAGGGAGGCCGCTGAGGTCTGTCGGGCTGGTCGCCCCGGGTGCCTGCGGTCGGTGATGACTGACTGCGGTCGCAGTGGTTGCTGTACTTCGCTGCTGTACAGCAGAGCAGCCCTTCATGCCAGTCCTCCGGGCTTGGGCATGGTGCTTCCAATGTCGCAGATCCAATCGGGTGACCTGGGGCTGTCCGACTGGACGACTGTCGCCAGTGGTCGACACCAGCCGTCGTTGGTCGCCCTCGGACGGCCCACAGACGGCCCGGCCCAGACATTCAGATTCCCCGGGCAGCCCTGGTGGCGGCTGGGCGGCTGTGGGCTCTTCCCTCCTGTCCGACGTAAGCGTCAGGGCGGGAGTCCGGCGCGCACCTCAGTGAGAGGCATCGACTGCCAACACCGCGGCTATACACAAACCAACAATCACCAGATATCCCTCTTGGGTCTTCCATATCGACTTCTTCAGAATCCTTTCAGTCGTCGCCCTGCTCGGCTTCAGAGGGTCATAAACAACTCGAACGACGGATTCATCCCCCACGAGTCTAAGATCCTCGGGCGCGATCGTGACATAGTGCCTTTCTCATCTTTCGTCGCGATAAATGACATCAATTGAGGAAATGTTGGCGTTCCAGCTCGTACCGCCACATCTACCTTCGGTGACCTGGCCGAGTTTGGCGCGGCACCGGGCTGCCTGGGCGCGGCAGGTGCGAAGGACTGGCGCTTCACCCAGACCCCGGGGACCCCCCGTGCCTTCGCCGGCGGGTTGGACACCGTACTGCTGGCGAGGATCAGCCGGTCGTAGTGGTGGTGGAGGCCGTCGGTGTCGCCGACGTCGACAGGTCCGCCGACCCGGTCAGGTCGATGTCCGCGAGCCCGCGCCGGAAGGCCTTGAGCGTCGCCGCGTTCTCGGTGAAGCGCCAGTCCGCGCCGCCGCCCTGTTCCCGGTCGCGTTCGAACCAGATGAAGCCGATGACGTCGTCACGCTCGCTCTTCCCGAACCACTTGAAGAAGTCGCTGATCCACGCCGCCTTCGACGTGCCGGGCTGCGCGCCGGCCTCGGTGATGACGATGGGGTGGTCGGTGAGCTTGCGCAGCTTCTTCAGCGTCGGGTCGAAGACGGCGGCCGCGGTCTTCTCGTGCACGGCGTAGCCGACCATGCCGACCCAGTCGGTGTAGTCGTCGCCGGGATACAGCTCGGCCAGGCTCACCTCGGGCACCGGGCGCAGGATGTTGGGGCTCCACAACCAGATGACGTTGTCGGCGCCGGCCTGCTCGAAGAGGTCGTGGACGTGCTGCCAGGCCTTGACGTAGTCGCCCTTGTGGTTGCCGCTGCGCTGCTCCGACCAGGGGTACCAGGCGCCGTTCATCTCGTGCGCGAAGCGGATCACCACGGGCCACTTGTGGCCGGCGACGGCTTTCGCGAAGCTTGAGACGTACGCGTCGTACGTGCCGTCGGCGATCTTTGAGAGTGCGTACTTCGGCTGGTCGGTGCCGTGCTTCCGGCCGGCCCAGGGCTGCCAGGAGATTACCGGGAGCATGCCCTGTCGGTAGGACGCGTCGACGGCGGTGGGGGCGAAGTCCTCGTTCCAGTTGACGAAGTACTCGGACATGGTCGGCCGCTGCCCGGCCGCCTTCGCCAGGGTGTTGGTTTTCTTGGACGACCAGGGGATCTGGGTGCTGCTGAGGCCGAAGTACTTGCCTTCGGGAGCGGTGAAGGAAGCTTTCTCCGGGACGGTGGTGCGGGCGGCGGACGCCCCGGACGTGAGCCGGTCCTTGATGCCGGGCTTGGCTGCGGGGACACCGAGGCCCTGGTAGACCGGCTCGGAGCTGGAGTTGGCGAGGAGGTAGACGCCGTAGCTGAGCAGCGACAGCACGAGGACGTTGACGGCCATCCACAGCCGCAGCCGGACACCGCTGCCGCGGTTCCACCAGTGCAGGCGCCTGGCGCGGGACCGGACGGAGGACTTGCCTGCCTTAGACACTCATCATCACCGATCCGAAGAGCATGGCGGCGCCCAGCAGGTAGGGGACCACGACGAGGGGGCTGCGGGTGCGTTCGCCGGCGAAGCTGTCGGCGCGGGTTCCCCAGCTCGCGTTGTGGGCCATGCGGAAGAAGCCGAGGAGGCGTACCGGGAGCAGGAGCAGCGTGTTGATGATCATGAAGACCGGCAGGAAGACCATGTCCTTGGGCCGGTAGGCGAAGTGGCGGCCGAAGCGGATCGCCATGGAGATCAGGGACATGAGGGCGGCCAGGCCGAGGACGAACACCAGCGCGTGCCACGGGGTGTGCGGCAGCGGCAGCTGGTTGTAGATGCCGGGCTTGTCGCGCCGCCAGGCGGCGACGGCCCAGGACGCGAAGGTGCCGAGCAGGACGAAGGGCACCAGGATGTCGGCGATGTAGAACAGCCAGAGCATCTTCGCGTGGCGCAGCATCCACCAGAACATCCGCAGGGTGTTGTACTGCGAGCCGCGCGCCCAGCGGTACTGCTGCTTGGCGAGCTTCCGCAGCTCCAGCGGGGCGTCGGTGTAGACCAGCGAGGTGGACTGGTAGACGCTCTTGTACCCGGCCTTGAGGGTGTAGTTGGTCAGTGTCCGGTCGTCGCTGACCTCCAGGAAGACGCCGAGGAACTTCTCGTTGAGGAAGTCCTCCATGCAGTCCTCCAGGATGCTCCGGCGGAAGGCGATGGTCCGGCCGGGCAGGCAGCCCACCGTGCCGACCACGCTCATCGCGGGCATCGAGTAGTGGCAGCGGACGCTCTCCAGCCAGTCGGCCCAACGGGTGAGCACCGAGCGCCCGGGGTCGAGGATCCGCTGTCGGGTGGTGACACCGCCGACCTCAGGATCGCGGAAGGGCTTCACCAGTTCGGCCAGGGTGTCCGTGGTCCAGATGGTGTCCGAGTCGACGAGTACGGCGATCTCGCCGGTCGCATCCTCCAGGCCGACGCGCAGCGCGTTGCGCTTGCCGGGTATCTCGGTCCAGCGCCAGTCGACACCCATGTCGGTGCAGATGTCCTCCAGAACCGGGTTGCGTCGGCCGTTGATGACGACGATGACCTCGGTCGGCTGCTGCTCGGTTATTCGCTGGAGTACGGAACGGAAAAGGTCTTCCGGCTCGTCGACGACGGGAATGATGACCGAGGTCGTCGTCTGCCAGGGTCGCTTCCATGGTTTGTAGCGGCGGGCCAGCAGAATGCGGATAATCCAGAGCGACCAGACCATGGTCATGAAAACGGCGAACGGGTAGACGACTCCGTTGTTCCGCCATTCTCTCAATTCCAGCAAATACGCAAGCATGACCTTCCCTGAGCCGTGGAATCGGAGATTCAGGCACGGAAGGTCGTGTGCCGGCAGGCCGTGCCGACTGCTCCGCCGGGCCTGTGCGGCCCCGGTCGCCCTCCTACCTCTGGTGTCGGCGACATCGATGCTGATCTCGTCAACTGGCCGGAACCTAGCAGGAGTTACAGTGTGCTAAATCATGAAAAACACCTCAAAAGGGCACATCAAGATCGTTCGTTATTCAATGGAGATGTGAAAGATGTGTGAGGGTTACACGTTCAAGGCGCGGAAGATCACGCTCGTGTGACGGTTGCGTGACATGGGTCGGCGCGGTCGATCCGCTCTCTTCCCCGGGTTATGGTTCCGCTCTCCACAGACCTCCAAAGGGGTCACTGAGCACCATGTGCGGAAGGCGATTCAGTGTCTGCCCGTGTGACAGTCATCGGCACCGGATATCTCGGTGCCACGCATGCTGCCTGTATGGCGGAAATAGGCCACGAGGTTCTCGGGCTCGACGTCGACCCGGACAAGATCGCCGCATTGCGATCCGGCCGGGTCCCTTTCTATGAACCCGGCCTGGAAGAGCTTCTGGCCAAACACGTGGCCACCGGGCGGCTGCGCTTCACCACCTCTTACGAGGAAGTCGCCGAATTCGGCGAAGTCCACTTCTCCTGCGTCGGCACCCCGCAGTCGCCCGGTGGCAACGCGGCGGACCTGCGCTACGTCGACGCCGTCATCGAGCACCTGGCCCCGCTTCTGGTCGGCCGGAACGCGCTCGTGGTCGGCAAGTCCACCGTTCCGGTCGGCACCGCCGAGCGACTCGCGGCGATGCTGCCCGAGGACGCCGAACTCGCCTGGAACCCCGAGTTCCTCCGGGAGGGCTTCGCCGTCGAGGACACCCTGCGGCCGGACCGGCTGGTCTTCGGCGTGCGATCGACGGCGGCGGAGGCGCGCCTGCGCGTGGTCTACGCCCCCGTCATCTCGAACGGAACTCCGGTCGTCGTCACCGATTTCCCGACGGCGGAGCTGGTGAAGACCTCGGCCAACGCATTCCTGGCCACCAAGATCTCCTTCATCAACGCCATGGCCGAGGTCTGCGAGGCCGCTGGCGCCGACGTCAGCCTCCTCGCCGAGGCCCTGTCTCACGACACCCGCATCGGCGGCCGCTTCCTGCGCGCCGGAGTCGGATTCGGTGGAGGCTGCCTGCCCAAGGACATCCGCGCCTTCATGGCTCGAGCGGGAGAGTTGGGCGTGGACCAGGCACTGACCTTCCTCCGCGAGGTCGACCACATCAACATGCGCCGCCGCAGCCGGGTCGTGGACCTGGCACGCGAAGCGGTCGGGGGCAGCTTCCTCGGCCGCCGGATCGCCGTCCTGGGCGCTGCCTTCAAGCCCGACTCCGACGACATACGGGACTCCCCGGCCCTCAACGTGGCCGCGCAGATACAGCTCCAGGGCGGCAACGTCAGCGTCTACGACCCCAAGGCCATGGACAACGCTCGCAAGGCGTTCCCGACCCTGGCCTACGCGACCTCCGCCGAGGATGCCCTGTGTCAGGCCGACGTCGTCCTCCACCTCACCGAGTGGCAGGAGTTCCGGGACCTGGACCCCGCCGTAGTGCGCGACATGGTGGCGCGGCCGTACGTCATCGACGGCCGCAATGCCCTGGACGACGGACGGTGGCGCGCGGCGGGATGGACGTACCGCGCGCTCGGCCGGCCCTGAACACAGCCCACGCGTCGCATGTGCGCGCCGACCAGAACGGCCCCGGGGCGCACATCCACCCTCCCGCGCCCTGGGACGCTTTTCTTCCCGACCACTGCCGAGAAGTTCAGGAAGCACACCGCCCGTACGGGGGGCGCTGGACCGAGCTCGGCACCGCGGTCGGCCCGTCGGCCGTCGCCGCCGCGTCCGGCCCTCGTCTGGACGGCGCCGCCGGGTCGTCCTCGGCAAGGTCCACCATGGGGCGATCAACCCGGCCCGTACGCCGCCACCGCTGATCCCCACCGCGCGAGTGGAAGCCTGACACCGCGCGGCGCCTGCGGCCGGTCCGGCCGGCGCGACCACCGTGGGCCTGCGGCTCGTACCGGGATCTGAGCGTCTCTCAGCCGCTCAGGCTGATGGCGTGGGCGGCCTCGGTCTGCCCGTGGCCCAGACCGAGGCCGCCGGCCAGGAAGGCTTCTGCGGTGGCGGCCCAGCTGCACAGGGTGACCAGTCGAAGGTCAACCGCTCCCAGCACCAGCGGGGAGCCCGTCAGGCCATTTCGGCTTGCGCTGGTCCCCGCGCTGATCTCTGGTACTGGCAACCGTCTCTGCAGCAGACGGCTACCAAGTAGGCAGACCCAATCCTGCGGACAGTCCAATTTGCCTGCTGCGCATGGGACAGCCCTGCCACCATCACCTGCAACCGTTCCTGACAGGCAGTCAGATTGCGTTTCACGGCGTTCCCATTTCCCAGGGAAGACGAGCCAGCCGAACTACTCCGCGGTAAAATCGCAGGTCAAGCGTGCCCCCGGCAGGGGTTCGAGCCTGCGACACCTGCTTTAGGAGTGGGATCGAATCCTTCGGGTGGTGTCTGGCTGTGCCGCGTGACGCTGTTCTGCCTGATCAGCGCCATGCGGTACGGGGGAAGAACCAGCGTGTGACGGCTCGGCCCACGCCGTCCGCTCACGCATCGCTCACGCGTGTGGGGCGTTTGAGGTTCCCCCGCTGCGCGGGAGCGGGCGTCTCTTGGCGCGCCACGGGGGAGGCGAGCCGGACGCACGCTGTCGGCAACAGTGTCGTTGTGTGGGATCCCAAAGCCCGCGCCATGCCCTATGACCGGCCATCGAGTGGGCGTCGGCCCGCCCGACGCACTCGGCCAGCGACTGGGTTCCGACCGAGGGGCGGTACGCGGACATCGAGGTGCGGGTGTGGGGGTTCGGAGGACGGAGGTGATCGCGGGCAGGGGAGAACGCCAGGACTGTCGCGCGAATGATCTCCCAGAGCGGGGACACGGCCCGGGCCTCAGCTACGGCGGCCCGGACCGACCCCGGCCAGCCCCGTCCCGAGAAGGACGTATGCGGCGAGGGCCAGGATCGGTATGTGCCCGCCCGCGCGGTCGATGTCGTCGGTGAAGTACCCGGACAACCCCAACCAGATCAACCCACCGACGGCCACGAGCACGGTGTTGCTGGTCTCCCCCCATCGTCCGCATGCCGGCCCACAGCAGAAGGGGCATGAGAACCCAGGAAGCGGCTGTGGTGAGCAGGAACTCGAAGCCGCCGGAGGACATCGCGTCTCCGCTCTCGGCTGCGCTGTCGCGTGCCCACGCGAAGCCGGCGGACATAAGGGTGTGGCAGGCCGCGGTGGCGGCGGCGACGGTGACGACGCCTTTGGCAAATCGCACGTACCGCATGGCGGGAATCCTCGCTCTTCGCAGGCCGATGGGCCCCAACACGGGTGTTGGGGCCCACGGATGTGTGCGGACGGAGACCATGGGTGGTCTGTCCTTCAGGGGCTACAGGGCGCACTCCAGGGCGTTGGCGTAGAGCCGGGCACCGGAGATCTTCGGGTGGAACGACTTCATCGACGGATTGGGCGAATCGTTGTCCGCCTCGGACCGGCCGTCGGGGACGGTACCGTGGATGCTTTCGGGGTCACCGCAGATCGCCTTGCCCTGGAAGTCCGGCGCGGGGTCGACGAAGGTGGCTCCGACCGGCGTCGCGGCGGCCTTCATCTCCTGGCTCAGCTTCGGAGCGACCTCGTCGTTCAGCCACGGCGCCTCCTCGGTTCCGATACCCGGGACGCACTGACCGTTCCCGGACAGGAGCGGCGGGTAGCCCACGAGGTAGATCTTGGGCTGCGGCGCACGGGCCTTGATCTCGTTCAGCACCTTGACGATCCTCGGCTTGACCTGGTTGGTGATCCAAGCTGGCATGAAGTCCTTGAGCGGACCGCTCATCTCGCCGGTCTTGTCGCCGGTGTCCGGGTTCCGCTTCTCGATCTCGGCGTTCTGGCAGAGCTTCAGTCCGGACGCCCAGACGCATTCATTGAACACGTCCGTGAACAGGGAGTCGTTACCGCCGATGGCGATGGTCACGATGTCCGTGTTCTGACCGAGGTAACCGAGATCCATCTGCGGCAGCGAGTTCTGCTGCCCGTTGCCGCCAGCCCAGAGGTTGTAAGTGCGGGCGCCGGAGCAGGCGATGAAGCTGAAGTTCCCCCGTGATCGTGGACAGCAGATCCAGTGCTGTCGGCCACGTCCCGGTCGGCCGCAGGTGTAACACGACTCGCGGTAGGTCGTGGGGCACGGCGTGGACGTCCACAGCCGCCACGTGCTCGCTCACGTCGCGGCCGTCAACCGCGACAGCGAAAGAGCGCCCGTCAAACGTGAGCTGGAAACGGTTCGATTCTGTCACCGGCGGAGCCTAGACCCAGGAGCCTTGCCGCAGACCCGAACTTGCTGGTCGACAGGCCACTCCCCTCGAATTAGTCCAAAGATGCACAGAGTTGTACCTGCGTGAGGAGACGGTATCCAGCGGGTATGCAGGCCGCGCAGCATTGCCCGAATGTGACGGAAAACGAGCACCTGCATTCCAAGTGTGCCGTGAATCTCCTGTGTTTTGATCAGATTGACCCGGCGCGGGCGCGACAAAACGGGCGTCCCGTGCTGTTCTGACCGAAATCAGGGGATACAACTTGAGATTGAAGAAGCTGCTGGCTGCCAGCGCAGTCACGCTGGGCCTGTTGGGGGGCAGTCTCAGCGCTGCTCACGCGTCCGAGAATCCCGGTGCCGCATTGAAAACACCGGGGCAGGCCGTCAGTTGGGCTGCGCCGGTTGCAGAGGACGACGTGCCGCTGCCGGAAGACCTGGACGAGTCGTCGACGGAGCTTGACGACGAGATCTCTCAGCCGGTGCCGGAGACAGAAGACGAGGCCCCGTTCGTCATGGGGGCCACTCCAGGAGACGAGGGCTCCTAGGAAGAAGGCATCGAGAATCCCGACCCGCTGGCGGGTGCTCAAAGCCCCTCCATTACGTGTCGGGCACGCCTTCTGAACGCCATGCGGGACGGAAGCGAGGAACCGATTACCTGCGCGACAGAGGACAGCACGCCGAGCGTGGCCCCGCCGCGTGCCTCCGTTTCCGCGTGGCCCCCCGAACTGGTGCGATGACCACGGAGTCAGCGGCAAGTGGTACGTCAACCGGTTCAAGGCGTGCGGCGTCTTCTCCGCCACTGCCAGTGTCATCAACCCGCGCACCGGCGCGGTGACCGGCACCCTGCACTACCTGGTGCGTGCCTACGCCTACAGCGGACGGGACGTTCCGAACTGGGCCTATCAGGTGGAACTGATGGAGGTCTCCAGCACGGGGACCGCCAAGGGAATGAGTGCGTCCGGCAGGGCGAAATGCTCGGGCAAGTGCAAGGTGACCAAGAGCACCTTCCCTTCCCAGGCGATGAGCCAGAACAAGGACGCCGTCGGACAGTTCTTCCTGCAGACGACGATCAAGACTCCCCCAAGGGCCAGAAGGGGGATGGCCAGGCTTCGGCTTCCTGGGTGTTCACCAAGGCCGGAGCCACCCCGAGCAATGAGATCTACCTCCCGACGCCTCCTGTGCGGTGCGACAACGCGCTTCCGGGCACGTCGAAGCCTGGTTGCGTGATGCCGTACCTACCGGAGATGGTCTACGCGAAGGCTGGCGAGTATCCAGAGCTTGCCCAGCACATCGAGGACGCGCAGAACACCCAGAACCTGCCGGGCAAGCACGGCACGACGCGCTGCCTCACCCGGCTGACGGACAAGACCAAGATCAAGGAGAACCGAGACACGTCGTGCCCTTCGAGCCTGCCGCGGCCGACTGGAAAGCAGTGCGACGAGTACCCCTTCGCCTCGACCTAGCAGGGTGCCAAGACCGGCGGCAGTTACAGTCGGCGCATGATCGCTGCAGCGCAGAACGAGGGCGGTGGCCGAGCCCTGGGGAACTTCTACCTGTACAACCGCATCATCGAGAAGGACCGGTTCCTGGTGTGGATCAAGTAGACCCGCACAAGTCGGCATGAGGACTGCGAGATGAGCGACGAGGTCGAACGGGGCAGCGGGCCTGTCCCGGTCCAGTACCACCAGTTCAACATCAGTGACGAGGATGGGCTGACAGGCCCCGACCTCGGCCGCGTGCACAACGGACTCGTGCAGGTCACCGACGGCGTCACCATTGTCCTGACGGGCATCCACACCGGCGACGTGAACGTCAGTGTCACGCTCCACGAGGCCGAACCGGCGCCGGACATCGGAGACTGGCAGGAGATCGTGGAGATTTCAGCGCATTCCGCGTCGGGCGATCTCATGGTCCGCGGCCTGATGGACGACCTGGACGAAGAGCTTCCCGTCCTGTCCTTCGCCGGCCCCGGCGACTACCAGCTGCGCATCCACGCCCGTGGCCGCGACACGGCTGTCGACCTTGCTCCCGGTGAGGTGACCGAGTGGTACCTCATCCAAGCGTGGCCGGCACCCGCCGCAGCGGTGACGGTGCTTCGCCAGAGTGACGGCTACGGCGCGTCAGTACGCGCGCACTGACCAGTTCACCAATCTGCCCGCCCGCTGACCAGGTGGGCGGGCAGATGTCAGTTCGCGTGCCGGAACCGGCGTCGTGACCCGGTGTGCGGCCATCGGCCAGACGCCCAGAATGAGATTCATGAGTGAGCAGCGCACCCGCAAGGCGCAAGAGGACGAGCGGAAAGGCAACAGGCATCGCCACGTCGTTGAAGTCAGCGGGGGACGCCCCGGCCAGTGGACGTTCGATGTCCTTGATCAGGACCGGTGGTCCAGCCTCACGGAGGAGGAGCGGAAGGCGGAGCGGCACAGGGCAGTCAAGCGGCGTCAGAATCGTCGGCGCGCACAGCGCATACGAGAGAACGGTCCACGGGATGTCTACACACCGGTGCAGATCGGGGACCGCGACGGGTGGCGGTGCGTGATCTGTCACAGTGCAGTGAGCCGCGCGTTCACCTCGCCGCATCCTTGCTCTCCGACTGTCCATCACGTCATCGAGGTCATTGCAGGCGGCACTGACACTCTGGACAACGTCGCCCTCGCCCATCGGTTCTGCAACAGCGACTCCTACACCTGGGGCCAGAAGACACCTGCTGAGGCCCGGCGACGGCTGGCGGATCGCGTGCTCTACGGCAAGCACGGGCCAGGGCGACGTGACCGACTGCCTGACGCGGATGCTGTCGCCCTGGCCGACGAGATCACGGGCAGGCTTGACGTTTGTTAGACAGCTTCCCGCGGACCAGAGTGGACGCAGCTGCGGCGAGCGCTCCCTCCTCATCCCCAGCCTTCTCGTCAGCCGCAACGCTCACTGAAATTGCCCCGTGGGCGATTCCGCTGACCAACAGACGCATCGCCACCTTCGAGAACAGCAACGGCCGACGGCCGGCGTCCTTGGAGTCGCGTACTGCGGCGTGTTCGCCCAGTTCCGCGATTTCCACGCAGTCGTTCGCACCCGCGCTGTACGAGCTCTTCCGCCACCGCGCGTGCGTGAGACGACGTCGTGTGGAGCTGCCGTGACGTCGTGCGGGGTGGCAGTGCTGGGCGTGCTCACTCTTCGAGCTCCTTGCTGATGCGTGCGGTGCGGGTGCGCGTCTCCGAAGGGCCGAGGGCGATGTCCCTCAACTGGTCGAAGATGTCCGTGTAGTTGTCCACGTCTTCCGGGGACTCGAGGTACACGGAGTTCTTGGGATTCTCTATCCATACAAGATCCGGCGTGGAGTGCGGGAAGGTTAGGATGACGAACGGACCGTACAACCCGGGATGCGCTCCGAGTGAGAACGGCAGCAGCTGCACGGTGACGTTCGGCTGCTCGCTCGCCTCCACCAGCTTCCGCATCTGGTCGCGCATTACTTCGACACAGCCGACCGTCCTTCGCAACACGGCTTCGTCAAGGATCGCCCAGAGCATGGCGGGAGCCCCACCGCCCAGGCGGCTGTTCTGCCGCTCCATGCGAACCCTGACCCACACCGCGCACCGAAGTCTGCGGCCGGGGTGCGTACCATCTCCTTCCCTGCCGAACTCCTCGACGCCGTCACGCGTCACCTGGAGCACTTCGCTGGTCCGGGACGTGAGGTGGCACGTCTTCGTTGGGCCGCAGGGCGGGTAACTGCGACGGAGCAACTTCCGCGATGACTGGGTCAAGGCCCGGACGGCCGCGGGCGTCACGGCCGAGCTGCACTTCCACGATCTGCGTCACACGGGCAATACGCTGGCCTCGACGGCCGGGGCCAGCACCCGTGAGCTGATGACCCGCATGGGCCACAGCAGCTCGCGCGCCGCGCTGATCTACCAGCACATGACCAGCGACCGTAACCGGGCCATCGCTGATCGCCTCGGGTCCATGATCCGCAAGGGCGGGGCAGAGGCCACCGGCCAGGAGTGATGTGGCATCCGCGTGGCATTAGTGGCACGCGTGTGGCACGGCCTCGAACACCACGAAGGGCCAGCCTGGGAGGAAACCCTCCTGAGCTGGCCCTTTTCCTGTGCCCCCGGCAGGATTCGAACCTGCGACACCCGCTTTAGGAGTTCGGTCCGGTCCGCTCCGTGTGCTGCCGTCCGTTGGTGCGACAGCCGGTCAGGTCTTCTGCTGTGCGCCTTCATCCGGCGTCGTTGATGTCAGCCATGGGTGTCAGGAGCCCGCTGCTTCGCTCGGTGTTGCAGGAGAGTGGACTGGGTATGCCAGTGCTGTCGCGGGTGATGGGTCGGGTCCGAACTCACCGCGTCGCACCACGCCCAGGTACGCCGGTATACGTCATCCCGAAGCGCTACGAAGCTGGATTCGGACAGGTGAGCCGTAGGCAGCGGGACAACTTCTCCCTGAGGAGCTGTCCATGTCTGCCTGGCTCTGGGTTGTTCCCGCGGCTGGGGTCCTCGTCCGCTCTCTTCTGGTGACCCTCATCGCCGCGCTCGCAGTCCTCATGCCCGACGAGAAGCGTGCTCGGCGAGCTGAACGGGTCCTGAGCGTTCTCTTGCGGCGGGGACGCCTTTAGCAAGGTGCTCGCGTGGGCCGGCGCTGACAAGGCGCCCAGTGCATACCGCTGCATCCCTGCGCTGACCTGCTTAGACCCGCCCCTGAAACATGGGGCCTGCGGGACTTCCACACGTATTCGACAGACGACGGTGATGCACTTCGGCTTGACTATGCGTCATGGAGCTTGTTAGACACTCACCCCACAACGTCTGAGGGCCCGGTAACTGCCCCAGAGATTTGGTGCGCCAGCTCCCCAACGACCTGGGCAACGACATGTTGGGCGTCCTCGTCCTGCAGTGCTTCGGTAAGTGCCTGATTGACCGCTGCGTACGGCTGCCCTGCATGTGGGGCGCGGGTTAGGCTAACCGCCCGCTCGATCTTCGCGAGGTGGGCTGCCACGATCGGCATTGCCTTGTGGTACTCGCTGGGGTCCACGGCCATGGGCCAAGCCGATCAGCGCCCACGGATCGAGTCAAGGCCGGCACCGAGCCATCACCTTGGGAAGTCCAGGCACGGATGCGGCAGGACCAATCTGCCGGGCAGGCCGAGCTTCAACGACGCTAGTAGCGGAAACTGGCCCGGGCGCCTCTTACGTGGATGAGGAAGTCGCCGATCGGCTCTTTGCCGTCGGCTGGCACCAGAGCCAAGCCCAGAGCGTCCACGGCGCACAGGGCTTGCTCCGCCCTAGGTGAGTCGGGCTCCGCTGCTTCTACCGAGTGGGTCCACTCATCAAGGATGGGGCGCACGTCCTCCCACGCTGGCGTCGCGGTGAAGCGGCACCGAAACCAGGGCTGGTCGATCTCGTCGAGCGTGAGTGTTCCGAGCAGGGTATGCGCCTGCATAAGCTGCCAGGATCGGTCGGTCATCAGTTCCCCTCGAGAGCCATGCATCGACACAGTAGCCTGCCGATGCATCTGCCCTTGTGACCTTCTAATCCGTAGCTCTACCACAGCTCGGTCAAGCGCGTCCACAGAGGTTGCCGCTCGGCCAATCAGGGTTCGCTATGGGCCATGGTCAGCCGCTTTGGTGGCTGTACTTCGCTGCTGTACTGCCTATGCCACCCTGCTCCGTAGGAGTCGGTGATCGCGGCACAGTTGATGCCGCTTGGCACCAGAACACGTGGGTCATCACGGGACATCTGCATCGATGGCCGCGAGCCTTTCGAAGGAGCAGATGCAGCCTGCCGTATGCCGGACGCTCTTTCCGAGGGAGAAGCTAAAGGTTACGCGTAGCCAAAATTCGACTCCAGGCAAGCATAGTTCGTGTCATTCTTCCTCAGGCAGAGCAGAATATGAACAGGCCGTCCCTCCGCGACATTACTTGTATTGGTCTTGCAATTGCCTGAGCCGCCAGCGAATGCAGACTTAATGAAAGCGTTAGTGTTCTCATCGTAGAGGCCAGCCCAGGCGCCATATCCGTCTGAGTCAGAATCGCATACCCGCAACTCATCTCCGTACTCCTTGAACCACGCCGCGGCGCGAAGCCTAGGGAGCTGGTGCGCGATTGTTATATCCCCTCCCGCTGCGCTTGCTGACTGAGGAAAGATGAGTGAGCTGGCAAAAACAAGCGGAACTGCCGCCGCCAATTGTACTTTTCGCACGTTTACCTCCGAATGGCTGTCTGTTCTTTCTGGCGACCCAACTTAGCGGCGCAAGGAAATGGCTAGCAAGGCTCTGCTTCACGCAGAGCTATGACTTGTGTCACCTGTGTAATTCCAGCCAGTCGAAACGCGCCAGCTCAGGCCGGCGGAGTCTCAATGGGCGAGGCAAGCGTGCGATCAGTAGCCGAAGAAGTGAAGGTCAGGCTCCCTGACCTGCGGCCGTGTAATCGATCAACGCTGCGACCTGCGACTTAGCGGTCGGCGGTTGTCAGCGTTGGTCGTCGTTGAGCACCCTTCGACGGCCCCACGACGGCCCGAGGCGCGTCTCATGGAGCCATCGATGGCCGCCATTGGTCGGGACCTTGGTATGAGGTCAGTGCTGCGGCGCTTCCCCAGCAGCAATCTCAAATCCAGAGGATTCGTCCCACGGAACCGCCCTCCACAGGCTCACGGCAGCGATCCAAATGCGGTGCACCAGAGCCCAGTCGGGGTTGTCTCCGCTGAGGGTGACGGTGGCAAGCAGGTCGCATCCCCAGATGCCCTGCTCGTCATCGGGCGACGCAGTGATCACAGACTCTGCTATCTCGGCTACACCCACGTGTACCTCCAGCGTCAGCAAGTCCGCGACTGGCCTGTCGCTGTCGCTGCTACCAGTACCGAGCCTGAACGCGGCCACCGAATCAACGAACGGCCCCAACCACTCGCCTACCAAACGGTCGCCACTCTCCAGTAGGTAGTCCAGCAGGCGATCAAGCGCCTCGTCGCCTCTTTCTTCTCCAGAGCGGCAGAAGAAGCTGAGTTGGTAGGCCACGATTCCCCCATCGTCCGCGCTTGATCGCAAGCTGTTCGTACTGCGCCATCATGCACATCGCGCCTGCGATCGCGGGCGGCGGAGTCTTAATGACCGAGTCAAGCTGCTGTAGCGGCCGGTGTCCTGGCTGGTGGGCTGATGGTGAAGGGGCGGTCGTCCCGCAGCAGGGCCCAGAGGACGTCGACGCGGCGGCGGGCGAGGGCGATGACGGCGGGTATGTGCTTGTGTCCTTGGGCTCGTTTCTTGAGGTAGTAGGTCCGGTTGGGGCCGTCGCGGATGATGCTGGTCTGCGCGGAGAGGTAGAAAACTCTGCGCAGGCGGCGGCTGTAGCGCTGAGGTCGGCGGAGGTTGCCGGTGCGGCGTCCGGAGTCTTTGGCGACGGGGACCAGGCCGGCGGCGGAGGCGAGGTGACCGGCGTCGGGGTAGGAAGCCAGATCACCCGCGGCGACAAGGAACTCGGCGCCGAGGATGGGGCCGATCCCCGGCATCGACTCGATGATGGCGGCCTGCGGGTGGGCGTGGAAGGCGTCGCTGATCTGCCGGTCGAGCTGCTTGAGCCGTTCGTCCAGGGCCAGCACTTGCGTGGCGAGGTCCGCGGTGATGCCCGCGGCCGTGTCCTGGCCGGGCAGTTGGATGTGCTGGGCATGTGCTGCGGTGAGGGCGGTGGCGGCGACCGTTTCGGCGTGACGCACGCCGCGTGCGGCGAGCCAGCGGGTCAGACGGGCCTGGCCGCAGCGGCGCAGGGCGCCGGGGGTCTGGTAGCCGGTGAGCAGGACCAGGGCGCCCTTGTGGTCGACGTAGTCGAAGGCCGCTTCCAGGGCAGGGCTGATGCCGGTGAGCACGTCGTGGAGACGGTTGAGCAGACGGACCCGGTCGGCGATCAAGTCGGAGCGGTGTGTCGTGAGCAGAGCCAGGTCAGCAACCAGGTTCGAGGGCACCTCGACGGGGGCGAAGTCCCTCCTCAGACGGGCTGTCTCGGCGATGACGTAGGCGTCGCGGGCATCGGTCTTGGCCTCGCCCCGGTAGGCGCCGGCCATGCGGTTGACCGTCCGGCCTGGTACGTAGACGACTCGTTGACCGTGGTCGGCTAGCAGGGCCAGCAACAAGGCGGGCGCGGTGCCGGTGAGGTCCACTGCCCAGCGGACCTCACGGGCCAGTGCAAGGATCTCGCTCAGGCCGGCGAGGATGACGGCCTCGTCGTTGCCGACCTTCCGGCTCCAGACGGTGGTTCCGGTGTCGTCGATGGCGACCCACCAGTGGTGGGCCTTGCTGGCGTCGATACCGACCCATAAACAGGGCACCTGCGTGGTCATGTGCGTCTCCTCGGCCTCGGACAGCGTGCCGTTCCGGTCCGAGGACACCCCGCCGTCAGCTCCGTAAACAGCGACCGATTCGCACATCTCAATCAGCGGCCCGGGCGTCCCGAAGAGCGGGGCGGCCACTCCACCGGAGCCACCGGGGGCAAGCGACTTTAGAGCCACACCCCACTCTTCCGGACCGCCAAACACCTTACGGAGCGGCTTTGGGTGGGAGGTGCTTTGGCGCGAGTGATCATGGCCCCGTAAGCTTCCGGCGCGTTGCAGACGGCACTGCGTGAGGTCGAGGAAAGAACCGGCTGGCGGCCGGACCCCCTTGAGCAGGTAGTCACGTATCAGCCCATGGTGGGCATGGTCGACTCACCGCACGACATCTTCGTAGGCAAGGGCGCCAAGCTCGTAGAAGAGCCGACGGACCTGGAGGAGGCGGGACCCATCGCCTGGGTGCCGCTCTCTAACATTCCTGGCCTCATGGCGCGTGGTGAACTCATGGGCTCTCGCACCCTCGTTGCCCTGCTCCACGTCCTCGCCTCGCTTGGCGCTGGCGTTTCGCCTACAACCGCTGCGTGAGCTGCTCGATCCTTCGCCTCTGACGTACAGGAATGACCCGCTGTACGCGGCCTTCGTCCTCGCTATCGCCATCGGGCTGCGCCGCGGTGAACTCGTCGGTCTGCGCTGGACCGACGTGGACCTCGACAAGCGCGTCCTGTACGTCCGCCAGCAAACACAGCGGCGGCGCGGGGTCCTGTATGACGACGACACCAAGAATCGCCGCAACCGTGCCCTTCCGCTCCCGGCCATGTGCATTGCCCCGCTCCGCCGGCACCGGATGCGCGAGTTGGCTGCCAAGCAGCGCGCGGGGGGCCTGGGACGACGGCGGCTACGCTTTCGCCACCCGGAACGGTCGTCCCGTCGAGCCGCGCAACGTGTACCCCTCCTTCACCGGGGTTCTGAGTCCGCCGGCCTTCGCGTCATCCGGTTGCACGACGCGCGGCACGGGTGCGCCACCCTCCTCACTGCTGCCGGTGTGGCTCCCCGCGTCGTGATGGAGATCTTCGGACACAGTCAGATCAGCACCACCATGGACGTCCACACGCACGTCGTCCAGGACACCCAGCGGGAGGCCATCAGTCACATGGATCGGCTGCTCAAGAGGCGGCCCGGTCGTGAGTGACCGGGCCGTTGATGTCAAAGGATGTCAAAGGCCCCGGACCACGATCGGTCCGGGGCCCTTTACCTGGTGCCCCCGGCAGGATTCGAACCTGCGACACCCGCTTTAGGAGAGCGGTGCTCTATCCCCTGAGCTACGAAGGCGCGGATCGTGGAAGATCCGGCGACTAGCCTAGCGGATGCTCGATCGGTCTTGGGAGTTTTCTTGTTTCCGCTGGTCAGGGCGGGTTTGGTGGGTTCGGGGTGGCTGGGTCCGCCGTGGGCCGCTTGACCTCAAGTTAAGTTGAGTTTCTAGGTTTCTCGTGTCGGTCCCGGCCATCACTTGAGCGGGCCGGCTCCCCGCGACGAGAAACGAGGAACCCATGTCCCACGCGCCTCTCAAGATCGGTGTGCTCATCGGCAGTGTTCGGCCCGGGCGGTTCGCCGACCGGGTGTCGCGGTGGTTCCTGTCCGAGATCGGGCAGCGGGACGACATGGAGACGCACGTCATCGATCTGTCCGAACCCGCGCTCGCCGACGAGCTCAAGCTCAACCTCGAACAGTCCGAGGCCCCGGCCCTCGCCCGGCGGATCGGCGGGCTCGACGGGTTCGTCGTCATCACGCCCGAGTACAACCACGGCTACCCCGCCGCCCTCAAGCTCGCCATCGACTACGTCTACCGGGGGTGGCGGGCCAAGCCGGTCGGGTTCGTGTCGTACGGCGGGATGGCCGGCGGGCAGCGGGCCGTGGAGCAGCTGCGGCAGGTCTTCGCCGAGCTGCACGCCGTCACCCTGCGCGACACCGTCAGCTTCCACATGGCCTGGGAGCGGTTCGACGACGGAGGGCGCCCGCGCGACGAGGACGGCACCGCCAAGGCCGCCGCCGTGCTGCTGGACCAGCTCGCCTGGTGGGGGCTCACCCTCCGGGAGGGCCGCGCCGTCCGGTCCTACGACGGCTGAACGGGGGCGGGGACGGTCACAGGAGGACGTGGGTGAAGCGTGCCGTCACTCGCAGGTCGTCCTCCAATGCGCCTGCGGTGCGACGTAGTTGCGGGAGCACGTCCTGCGCGCACGCCTCCCGCGTCCGCCGGGCCGCGTGGACAGCCGTCTCGATCGCCGCCACCACCCGGCCCTCGCCGTCGCGCACCGGTACCGCCAGCGTGCGCAGCCCCGCCTCCGGCTCGTCGTCGGACAGGGCGTGGCCGTGGCGGGCTACCACGTCCAAGGCGGCCGTCAGGTCGTCGGGGTCGGGGGCCCCGGGGTGGCAGAAGGCCCGTTTGCGCAGGTCCGGGGAGAGATCCGCCAGGAGGACGCGGCCCGCGGGGCTCGCGTGCGCCGGGCGCCGCGTGCCCACCTCGGCGCCCGCGCTCAGGGCATGGGCGGGCGCGGTCCCGGCCGTGCAGCGGGTCTCCTCGCCGGACGGGGTCAGGACCGCCAGGGAGACCGACTCGCCGATCCGGCCGGACAGTTCGGCCAGGTGCGGGGCCGCGATCCGGGACAGCGGCATACGGGACAGCGGCGGGAAGCCCAGCGACAGCACGCGGGGCGTCAGCCGGAAGCCCCGCGTGCCCGACCGGCGGACCAGGCCCAGGTGGCCGTAGGTGAGCAGGGCCCTGCGTGCCGTGGCGCGCGTCAGCCCGGTCGTACGGGCCACGTCGGTGAGCGTCAGTTCGCCGCGGCCCTCGCCGAACGCGGTCAGGACCGTCAGCCCGCGCGCCAGCGACGCGACGAACTCCCGGCCCAGTTCCTGCTTGGAGGCGCCCGTCCAGGACGCCAGTCCGGCCGGGCCAGCACCGGGTGGGCCGACGTCCTGGACGGGAGCGTCGCGCAGGGTGCGTTCCATCGCCGCCGCAGCGTCCCGCAGGCGGGGGAGGTGGGTGTGGCACAGTCCGGCGGCGGTGTGCCGGCCGGTGTGGCTGACGATGCTCGCCGCGCAGACGACCCGGCCGCCCTCGCGGGGGTCGCGGACCGGCACGGACAGGGTGAGCAGACCGGGCTCGGTGAGCTGGTCGTCCACGGCCCAGCCGTTCCGGCCTGCCGTCCTCGCCCGTTCTTCGAAGTCGCCGTGCATGTACGAGGACGGCTGGTCGCGCCACGCGTTCCAGTCGGTCTCCGTCCACTCCGCCGCGAACAGCGCGCCCGGCGCCGTACGGTCGGCCGGGAGCAGTTCGCCCAGCGGAAAGCCGAGGGACAGCGGCCGGGAGTGCGTGGCCTGGTGGACCAGGCGGACGCCGTGCCGGTCGGCAGCCGTCAACGTCACCGACTCGTCGGCCTCCCCGGCGAGCGCGTCGGCGTGCCGTGCGAGCAGGGCGGGCCAGCCGAGGGCGGCCAGATAGGCGTTGCCGAGTTCCAGCACGCGCGGCGCGAGCGTCACGTCGCGGCCGTCGAGGCGGACGTATCCCATACGGGCGAGGGTGAGGGCGATCCGGTCCACGGTGGACCGTGCGAGCCCCGTGGCGCGCTCCAGGCCGCTCGCGCTCAGCGTCCCGCCCGCCTCCGTCAGCCTGAGCAGCACCGTCACGCCACGGATCAGAGGGGTGACCGCCTCGCCGGGTACGGCATGACCGGAGGAAACGGCACCGTCACCGTCGTACGGAATCCTCTTCGCGGGCATCTGCTCTCCGTACGGCTGTCGCGGCAGCCCCCACCGTAGACCGGCGGGCCGGCGACGGCCGGTCACCGCTCGCGAAGCCCACCGCTTCCGGACAGCACGTCACCGCTCCCGGGTCGCGTACCTCGCCGCTCCCACGTCCCGTACTTCGCTGCCCCCTAGTCCCGTACTACACCGCTCCCGACCCCCGTACTTCACCGCTCCCGCGTCACCCGCACCCGGTACCCGCCCTCCGCGTCCACCCCCACCACAGCCGCCCGCACCCCGTGCTCGTCGTCCCGGAACTCCTCACCCGGCGCGAAGGTCGCGTCCGACAGTTCGGCGTGGACGTTCGGGCTGCGGGTGCAGCCGCCGCTGTCCTCCTGGGAGTCCTGCACCTTCACCGGGCCCATGCCGGTGTCGACGTCCGCGTCGACCCGGTAGACCAGGACGCCGGGGCGGCAGACGGCCTCGTCGTTGCCCTCACGTGTGCGCAGTTCCAGGGCGTAGCCGGAGTGCGGGCTCAGCGGGACGAACAGCAGTTTGGGGCCGCCCTTGCGGGCGAGCGGGGTCAGGGCGTACTCGTCCGTACCGGGGGCGGACGCGCAGCGGACCTGGGTGTCGTCCAGCCAGCCCAGCTTCCACTTGTGCCAGCCGAGCAGGTCGTTGTTGGCCCCCCAGTCCTCGCTCATGATGTCCCAGTGGCCGACAGCGCCGCCGCCCTCGGCGGTGTAGAGGTCGGGCAGGCCGAAGACGTGGCCGTTCTCGTGGGGGAGGACCCGGTAGCCGGTGCGGTGGTAGGAGCCGGAGCCGTCGTCCTGGCGGGAGTACACGAAGGAGGCGTTGGTGACGGAGACCCCGTCGGCCACGGGCGCCTCCACATTGCCGGCGAAGGTCACCGACAGGACCGTGTCGAGGGCGGACGGGCCGGCGTTCGGGGTGACGAGGACGTTCAGGAAGTCGTACGACGTGAAGTCGACCTGTGCGTCGGCGGCGACCACGATGTCCTGGACCAGCCGGCGGTACCCGGGGTCGAAGGGGGCGCCGCGCTCTATGCCGTACTCGCGGAACGACTTGGGCATCCGCAGCCAGTCGGGGACGGGCGTCTCGGCGCGGTAGTCGAGGAGGCCGTAGGAGCTGGTGCGGAACCACTTCTGGGTCTGCGGGAAGAACTCGCCGTAGCGGTCGAGCGCGCTGCCGGCGCCGGGGGCGTCGGGGAAGTCGACCATGAGGGTGAGGGCGCGGACGGTGCCGGTGGAGCGGGCGTAGCCGCGCGGGGTGGGCACGCCCTCGGACATCTGGACCGCGGGCGGGCCGCTGATCATGCAGGGGCCGAGCGCTGAGGAGTGCTCCGGGGATATCGGTCCGGCCCCGGCCACCGTGGAGGTGCCCGCCGTGAGGTGCCCGGTGCCTGCTGAGGTGCCGACCGCCATGATCAAGGCGGTGACGGAGGCGAGGGCGGCCACACGGCGGGAACGTATCCGGCGGTTCGGCTGCATGCATGGGCCCTTTCAGTCCATGGCAGCCCGCCGGACCGCGCGCTGCACCCTCTCGATCACCCTGTGTCGGGGGATGCGGGCGCGCGCGTTGGGGGAGACCGAACGTGGCTCCCCGCCGTGGTCACGGCCTTGGTGAAGGTGTTTCGTCGATGTGACTCAGGTCACAGGAAAAGAAAGCGAGGGAGGGAAATAACCGGGGAGCACTTCCCCGTTTAGACCTGTGTCCGCGCGAAACGGGGAGCACTTCCCCGGATCGTGGACCCGGGTCGCCAAGGCCCGGGAACGGTGGACGACAGCCATCACAGGGACACCACGCGTCATGTCCCACCGAGACCGAGGAGTACACCGTGCAGACCGCCACCCCCGCAGTGCGCAAGGCGCCCCGGCCCCGCGCCGACGCCCTGCGCAACCGGGAGCGGATCGTCACCGCCGCCCGCGAGATGTTCGTCGAGCACGGCCCGGACGTGCCGCTCGACGACATCGCCCGCCGGGCCGGCGTCGGCAACGCCACGGTGTACCGCAACTTCCCCGACCGTGACGCGCTGGTGCGTGAGGTCGTCTGCTGCGTCATGGACCGTACGGTGGCGGCGGCCGAGCTGGCGTTCGCACAGACCGGGGATGCCTTCGGGGCTCTGGAGCGCTTCGTGCACGCCGCCGCCGACGAGCGGATCAGTGCGCTGTGCCCGATGGTCCAGAGCACCTTCGACCAGCACCATCCGGACCTGGAGGCGTCGCGCCAGCGGTGCGAGAGCCTCGTAGCGGCGATCATGGACCGCGCGAAGGCGGCGGGGCAGCTCCGGTCCGACGTGGACGTCGGCGACGTCCTGATCGCCGCGGCCCAGCTCAGCCGGCCCCCGGCCGGCACCGGCTGCGGCATCGCGGACCGCTACGTCCACCGCCATCTGCAGCTGTTCCTGGACGGGCTGCGGGCCCCGGCCCGCTCCACCCTTCCCGGTACGGCACTGACCATGGAGGACCTGCGCAAGGCCTGACGCGACCCGTCCCGAAGCACATGTCCTGACCCGATCCGTTCGTTCCGACCCGCCCGCCCCGCCGGCACACCGGCCGATGAGTTCGGGGCACCACGGGGGTCGTCACTCGCACAGCCGTACTCCAGCGGCCGTCACCGTCGACGAGCCGTCCCCTTTTCCCTTTCCCTTTCCCTTTTTCCTTTCGCTTTTCCGTCACGAAGTCCCGAAGTGGGTACCCCCATGTCTGAAACAGCCGTGAAGGCTCCCGGCAGCGCCCTCGGTGCCGCCGATCCGAACCGATGGAAGGCGCTCGCCTTCATCGCGATAGCCCAGCTGATGGTCGTCCTGGACGCGACCATCGTGAACATCGCGCTCCCCTCCGCCCAGCAGGACCTGGGCATCTCCGACGGCAACCGGCAGTGGGTCGTCACGGCCTACGCTCTCGCCTTCGGCGGCCTGCTGCTGTTCGGCGGACGTATCGCCGACCTCTGGGGCCGCAAGCGGGCCTTCGTGGTGGGCCTGGGCGGCTTCGCCGCCGCCTCCGCCCTCGGCGGGGCGGCCACCAACGAGGCCATGATGTTCGGCGCCCGCGCGCTGCAGGGCGCGTTCGGCGCACTGCTCGCCCCGGCCGCGCTCTCCCTGCTCGCCGTGATGTTCACCGACGCCAAGGAGCGCGCCAAGGCGTTCGGCATCTACGGCGCGATCGCGGGTGGCGGCGGTGCCGTCGGCCTGATCCTCGGCGGGTTCCTGACCGAGTACCTGGACTGGCGCTGGACGTTCTTCGTGAACATCCCGTTCGCCATCGTCGCCGCGCTCGGCGCCTGGTACGTCATCCGTGAGCCGCAGGGCGGCCGCAACCGTTCCACGCTCGACATCCCCGGCGTGATCCTGTCCACCCTCGGCCTGGTCTCGCTGGTCTACGGCTTCACCCGCGCCGAGTCCGACGGCTGGAGCGACGCCACCACGATCGGCATGTTCGTCGCCTCCGGCGTGCTGCTGCTCGCCTTCGTCATCGTGGAGTCCCGGGTCAAGGCCCCGCTGCTGCCCCTGCGTGTGGTCACCGAGCGCAACCGCGGCGGTGTCTACCTCTCGCTCGGCCTCGCGATCATCGCGATGTTCGGCCTGTTCCTGTTCCTGACGTACTACCTGCAGATCGTGAAGGGCTACTCGCCGGTCAAGACCGGCTTCGCCTTCCTGCCGATGATCGCGGGCATGATCACCGGGTCCACCCAGATCGGCACCCGGCTGATGACCCGGGTCGCGCCGCGGCTGCTGATGGGCCCCGGCTTCCTGGTGGCCGCCGTCGGCATGCTGCTGCTGACCCAGCTGGAGATCGGCTCCTCGTACGCCGCGCTCCTGCTGCCCGCGATGCTGCTGCTCGGCCTCGGCATGGGCACCGCGTTCATGCCGGCCATGTCGCTGGCCACCCTCGGTGTGAAGCCGCAGGACGCCGGTGTCGCCTCGGCCATGGTGAACACCTCGCAGCAGGTGGGCGGCGCGATCGGTACGGCCCTGCTGAACACGATCGCCGCCTCGGCGACCACGTCCTACATCGCCGACCACATCGCCGGCGCGTCCAGCCGGTCCCAGCAGCAGCTGGTCCAGCTGCAGGGCATGGTGCAGGGCTACACCAGCGCCATCTGGTTCGCCGTCGGCATCCTGACCGCGGCCGCGGTCATCGCCCTGACCCTGGTCAACGCCGGCCGTCCGGGCGGCTCGGCGGTGGCGTCCTCCGAGGAGGGTGCCGCGGAGGACCTTCCGGTGCCGGTCGTCGCGCACTGACGCACGGACGGCCGCGGCCGTGACGGCCGTACCCCCGAGGGACCAGGCGTGCGTACGGGGATGGGGACGCTCGGTGCGCACGCCGCGAAGGACCTGCCCCGGCTCGCTGGAACGAGCGGTTCAGCGCAGCCAGGGCAGGTCCGCACCCGCTTCGTTCGGCTGCAGGCCCTCGGCGACGATCTTCATGATCTCGCCGAGGGCCTTCTGCTGTTCCGGGCTCAGCCGGTCGAACAGCGCCTGCCGCACGGCCCCCACATGGCCTGGCGCGGTCCGGTTCAGCACCTCGAGACCGTCGTCGGTCAGCACGGCGAACTGGCCCCGCTTGTCGTCGGGGCAGTCCTCGCGGCGCAGCCAGCCGTTGCCCTCCAGGCGGGCGACGGCGTGCGACAGCCGGGAGCGGGTGATCTTCGCGTACATCGCCAGCTCGGTCATCCGCAGCCGGTGCTGCGGGGACTCGGCGAGCGCGACCAGGAGCCCGTAGTAGAGGTGGGGCATGCCCGCGTCCCGCTGGAGCTGGCGGTCCAGATGGTCGTCGAGCAGGGTGGTCGCCTCTCTGTACGAGCGCCACACGCGCTGCTGGTCCTCGGTGAGCCAGGGGGGCTCCTCCACCGGGGCGGACGTCGATGAGGTGTTCATGCGCTCCACTGTACGAGCACTCTTCTTGAACTTTGAACTATCTCGGCGTACGGTCATGACTGAGCAAACGCTTTAGATTTGAAGCACTTCGTCCGTCAGAGGCGGCCGGAGGGCTTCCACGGAGACGAGACCCGGTTCCCGCCGGGGCTCGGAGGGAGTGCCCGACATGTCCGCCGCCGCCCAGGAACGCATGCCCGCCCTCTACCTCAGCCACGGCGCCCCGCCCCTCGCCGACGACCCCGTCTGGCCCGGCGAACTCGCCGCCTGGGCCGCCGGGCTGCCGCGCCCCAAGGCGATCCTCGTCGTCTCCGCCCACTGGGAGGAGGCCCCGCTCGCCCTCGGCGCCACCGCGCCCGTGCCGCTCGTGTACGACTTCTGGGGCTTCCCCGAGCACTACTACCAGGTCACCTACCCGGCCCCCGGCGCCCCCGAGCTGGCCGAGTCCGTCCGCAAGCTGCTGCGCGCCCCCGGCGTCCCCGTCCAGGACATCCCGGACCGCGGCCTCGACCACGGCGCCTACGTCCCGCTCGTCGAGATGTTCCCCGAGGCCGACATCCCCGTCCTGCAGATCTCCATGCCGACCCTCGACCCCGTACGGCTCATGGAGGTCGGCCGCAAGCTGGCCCCGCTGCGCGACGAAGGCGTACTGATCGTCGGCTCCGGCTTCTTCACCCACAACCTCGCGGCGCTGCGCCAGGGCGGAATACCGACCTGGTCCGTGGAGTTCGACGACTGGGGGCGCCGCGCCCTGGAGCACCGCGACTGGGACGCGCTCCTCGACTTCCTGCACAAGGCCCCCGCAGGCCGCTACGCCCACCCCCGCACCGAGCACTTCGCCCCCCTCTTCGTGACCATGGGCGCCGCCGAGGCGACGGGGGAGCTGGACGGGCAGAAGTCGGTCATCGACGGCTTCTGGATGGGCCTGGCCAAGCGCTCGGTGCAGTTCGGCTGAGGCGGGCCGGGCCCGCCCTGGCAACCTTCCGCGGGCGCTGACCGTCTTCAGGAGGGAAGGGGCGGACGACGACGACCGCCCCTCCTCCGAAAGGCCGACGACGCCGGTGTGAGCGAGATCTCACCGCTTCACCCTCGGCGGCGCCGCCAACGGCGTGAGATCTCGGCGAATCCCGCCTGACCTGCGTATCTGTGGCCCGGACGGCGCCGGGTCGCCCGTGTGGCCCGGCAGGATACTGCAAGATCAGGAAAAAAGGGGGGCGGGTTGGGAATTCTGTCCTGATTCAAGTCGTTGTTCCCTTCGAATGCAGGGCACTCGAGAAGAGTCCCAGGCGTTCAAGGACCACCCGCCAGCCCAATCGCAAGGGAGCACGCATGGCAACCCGTGCCGTCGCCCGTCGTCAGTCCGCCACCGGCGAGGCCGTCGACGCGGCCAGCAGTGTTCGCGCCCATGGCGGCGAGATCGCGGACCGCGACCTGGTCGGCATGTACCTCGACGAGATCGCCCGCACGCCGCTGCTCGACGCGGCGAAAGAGGTCGAGCTCTCGCAGATCATCGAGGCGGGTGTGTTCGCACAGCAGATCCTCGACGGGGGCGAGGAATCCAAGGCGGACGCCACCCGTGAGGAGCTCGAGGCCCTCGTCGCCGAGGGCGAGCGGGCCAAGGACGTCTTCATCCGCTCCAACCTCCGCCTGGTCGTCGCCGTGGCCCGCCGCTACCCCCGCAGCGGCCTGCCCCTGCTCGACCTGATCCAGGAGGGCAACGCCGGCCTGGTGCGCGCGGTCGAGAAGTTCGACTACCGCAAGGGCTTCAAGTTCTCCACGTACGCCACGTGGTGGATCCGCCAGGCCATCACCCGCTCCATAGCCGACCAGTCCAGGACCATCCGCCTCCCCGTCCACCTGGTCGAGGAGCTGGGCCGCATCCGCCGTGTGCAGCGCGAGTTCAACCGCGAGCACGGCCGCGACCCGGAGCCCGCGGAGATCGCCGGCGAGCTCGGCGCGACCCCGGAGCGCGTGATCGACGTCCTGGACTGGGCCCGCGACCCCGTCTCGCTGAACATGCCGGTGGACGACCAGGGCGAGACCCAGTTCGGCGACCTGCTGGAGGACACCTCCGCCGTCTCGCCCGAGCAGTCCGTCATGACCCTGCTGCGCAGCGAGGAGCTGGACGACCTGATCGGCCGCCTCGACCAGCGCACGGCGTCCATCATCAAGATGCGGTACGGCATCGAGGACGGCCGTGAGCGCACGCTGACCGAGGTCGGCAAGCAGCACGGCCTGACCCGCGAGCGCATCCGCCAGATCGAGAAGCACGCCCTGCTGGAGCTGAAGAAGCTGGCGCGCAGCACCGGCTTCGACGCGGCCGCGTAACGCACGCGGCCGCGGGGGCGGCGCCGCCCAGGGGCGTGCGCCGGGTGGCGAAAGACCGCGCAAACATGGCCGCGGAACGCTGCTTCAACCCCCAGGGCCCAGGGAACAAGACCTCAGGGCAAGGGAGTTCGACTCCCACCCGCGGACCACGTCCCGACGCACTCCCCCCGGCGCCGGGACTTTCCCCGAGCCGGGCTTCGGCGCCCATCCCCCCTGGGTGCCGGGGCCCGGCTCCACCCATGCCCACCCCACGTGGGTTCGTTCGAGCGGGACTTCGAGCGGACAAGGGGTCACCCCGTACCTGAACCACGGGGTGACCCCTCGGATGGCAGATTGTGTCACATGGGCATAGCCTGCAGCACGTGAGCAGCCCCACCCCTCCACCGCCCCCGGCCTCCGCCTCCCTCACGGAACGGCGCAAGGCGGCGACCCGCGGCGAGATCGCCCGCGCCGCGGCCGGCCTGTTCGTACAGCAGGGACTGAAGGCGACCCGGGCCGAGGACATCGCGGCGGCAGCCGGTGTCGCGCCGCGCACCTTCTACCGCTACTTCGCGACCAAGGAAGAAGCGGTCGCCCCGCTCTATACGGACGGCGCCGAGCGCTGGACCCAGGCCGTCCACGACGCCCCCGCCGCCTTGTCGGTGCCGCAGGCCCTGGAGCACGCGGTCCGGCACACGCTCACCCCCGGCGAAGGCATCTCCGATGCTTCCTGGGAGTGGACCCGCACCCTGGTCCGCCTCGCCCTCTTCGACCCCGCGCTGCACCGGGTGTGGGCGGAGGTCGGCCACGCCACGGAGGCCCGGCTGGCCACGGTGCTGGCGGCGCGCGGCGCGGGCGACAACGTTGCCGCCGACCTGGCCTTCCCGGCGGCGGTCGCCGCGGCCGCGGTCCGCGTGGCGGTGGAGACCTGGGCCGTCGGAGAGGCCCCGGCCGACGGCCCGGAGGGCCCCAGGGCACGGGCCCTGGTCAACCTGGAGGCGCTGAAGGGCTTTCCGTGGGGGAGCGGGGGGTCCGCCGGTGAGCGGTGAGGGGGGAGAGGCGAACCGGGCAGGGCTGCCAGGGAGGCGGGCTGAAAGAGGGCTGGGCTGAAGGAGGGCAGGGCTGAAGGATGCCGCCCACGGCTCCTGGGCAAGGGCCCCCACCACCCCCAGGCGGAGGCCGCCCGGCTCAAGCGCCCGCTCCCCACCCCTAGGCGGAGGCCGCCCGGCTGAGGCGCCCGCCCAACTGCTCGACGGACCGCACCAGTTCCTCCGGTGCCTCGACGGTGAACTCGCAGCCCACCATCGCCAGCCGCATCGCCGTCCACTCCACCGCGCCCCCGACCGTCCCCCGCACCCGGCACGTCCGCCCGTCCTCCAGCGGCTCCGGCACGCCCAGCCACCCCGGCAACCGCGCGGCGACGAACTCCGCGGGCGCGGCGAACGTCACGGAGAAGTCGTACGACTCCTGCCACCCCCACATGGACTGCCGCAGATACTCGGCGGCGCTCCCCGTGGGCAGCTCCCGCGGGGCGAACCGCGCCCCGGTCGCGAACGGCTCGCTCACCCGGTCCACCCGGAACGTCCGCCAGTCGCCCCGGTCGAGGTCGTACGCGACCAGGTACCAGCGCCGCCCGGTCGACACCAGCCGGTACGGCTCGGTCAGGCGCCGTGACGCGGTGCCGTCCTTCGCCCGGTACGCGAACCGCAGATGTTCCCGCCCCGCCACGGTCGACGCCATCACGGTGAGCGTCTCGGGCGCGATGCTCGCCCCGTCCCCGCTGGCCAGCGGCGTGGTGGCGGCCTGCAACGTGCTCACCCGGTGCCGCAGGCGGGCCGGCAGCACCTGCTCCAGTTTCGCCAGGGCCCGCACCGACGCCTCCTCGACGCCCTCGACGGCGTGCCCGGCACCGGCCCGCAGCCCCACCGCGATCGCCACGGCCTCCTCGTCGTCCAGGACGAGCGGCGGCATCGCCTTGCCCGCGACGAGCCGGTAGCCCCCGTCGGATCCCTTGGTCGCCTGCACGGGATATCCCAGTTCCCGCAGCCGGTCGATGTCCCGGCGCACCGTGCGCCGGGACACCCCCAGCCGGTCGGCGAGTTCACCGCCGGGCCACTCGCGGGGCGTCTGGAGGAGGGAGAGGAGGGTCAGCAGCCGTGCCGGAGTGTCCGTCGTCATGGATGCGAGGATGCCGTACATCTAGGACGTGATCTGACCTAGTGGGCCCGTAGCTTCGAGACATGACCTCAGGCGAGCGCACGACAGCGACACCGCGACAGCGAACGACCACGACGACGGACCTGCCGACGGCGACGGCCGACACGGCCGGCACGGCCGAGAACACCGCACCTGTCGAACCCGGCCCGGCACCGGGGGCCGTGGCGGCCCCGGCGGACCGGCGCCGCTGGTTCGCGCTGGCCATCGTGATGACCGCGGCCTTCATGGACCTGGTGGACGTCACGATCGTCAACATCGCCATCCCGTCGATCCAGCGCGAGGCCGGGGCCACCTTCAGCCAGATCCAGTGGATCACCGCGGGCTACGCCCTCGCCTTCGCCGCGGGCCTGATCACGGGCGGCCGGCTCGGTGACATCCACGGCCGCAAGCGGCTGTTCCTCATCGGCATCGGCGGCTTCACACTCGCCTCCGCGCTGTGCGGCTTCGCCGTGAACCCGGAGATGCTGGTCGCCTCCCGCGTCCTGCAGGGCGGCATGGCCGCGCTGATGGTGCCGCAGGTCCTGTCGATCGTCCACGCCACCTTCCCGGCGCACGAACGGGGCAAGGTCTTCGGCCTGTTCGGCGCGATCGTCGGGCTCGGCGCGGTCAGCGGCCCGCTGCTCGGCGCGCTGCTGACGGAGGGCGACCTCTTCGGGCTGGCGTGGCGCCCGATCTTCCTGATCAACCTGCCGGTCGGTATCGCGGGCCTGATCCTCGGCAGCCGTTTCATCACCGAGTCCAAGGCCCCGAAGGCCCTGAAGCTGGACCTGGTGGGCGTCGCCCTGGTCACCCTCGGACTGCTGATGCTGCTCTACCCGCTGACCCGGGGCCGCGAGCTGGGCTGGCCGCTGTGGGGATACCTGTCGATGGGCGGCTCGCTCGTCGTGCTGGGGGTGCTGGTGGCGTACGAGCGGCGCAAGGGCGCCCGTGACGGCTCCCCGCTGGTCGAGCTGTCCCTGTTCAAGGTGAAGAGCTTCGCGGCCGGTATCGCCGTCCAGACGGTCTTCGGCGTCGCGCTCGGCATCTTCTTCCTGGTCTGGACGCTGTACATGCAGTTCGGGCTGGGCTGGAGCCCGCTGAAGGCCGGCCTCACCGGCATCCCGTTCTCGATCGCCGTCTCCACCGCGGCCGGTCTGTCCGTCCAGCAGCTCGTGCCGCGCTTCGGCCGCACGGTGCTTCAGACGGGCGCGCTGCTCATGGGCGCCGGCATCCTGCTCTACATCTGGGAGGCCGGCCGCTACGGCCTCGCCATCGCCCCGTGGCAGATGGCTCTGCCCCT
This sequence comes from Streptomyces sp. NPDC056628, assembly GCF_042792555.1. Taxonomy (NCBI): domain Bacteria; kingdom Bacillati; phylum Actinomycetota; class Actinomycetes; order Kitasatosporales; family Streptomycetaceae; genus Streptomyces; species Streptomyces sp. NPDC056628. The sequence goes on along the minus strand of NZ_JBHTWG010000007.1, from coordinate 208,841 downwards.
GATCGTGATGGGCGCCGGCATGGGTCTGATCGTGGCCCCGCTGACGGACGCGATCCTCTCCGAGGTGCCGCGCGAGCACGCCGGCTCGGCGTCCGGCCTGATCAACACGGTCCAGCAGATGGGCAACGCCCTCGGTCTCGGCCTCGTCTCCGTCGTCTTCTACGGCGTCGTCGACGACCGCCTGACCGAGGCCACGACCCCCACCGCGGCGGGCACTGCCTTCGCGGACGGCTTCCAGCACGCGCTGGGCTGGGTGGCGGCGGTGATGGCGGTCATCTTCCTGCTGATGTGGGCCCTGCCGGCGCGGCCGATGGGACCGGGAGAGGGTGAAGGCTCCGGAGGCGAGGCCCCGGAGGACGAGCGGTCCGCCGAGGGGACCCCTCAGCTCGTCGGCTGAGCGACCGAGGGTCGACCGACCGAGGGTCGACCGACCGAGTGGCCGAGTGGCCGACCCGAAAGGGCCCGTCCGGGTATGACCTGGACGGGCCCTTCGCCGTTCCCGGTCTCCCCGACTCAATGCCCGATCATGCCCGATTGGATCCGAGTCTGTTTACTTCCCTGAATCCCGGGCGTAATCTCACTCTAGAACCACAAGCTCGGGCACGCAGCGAAGGAGAACGGGCATGTACGCACCGGAGCGGCAGCAAGCGATCCTCCGCCTGGCTCGGGACGGCGGCCGGGTGGACGTGCTGTCGCTCGCCGAGGAGTTCCAGGTCACCGCCGAGACCATCCGGCGGGACCTCAAGGCGCTCGACCGGGCCGGACTCGTACGGCGCGTGCACGGCGGCGCCATCCCCGCCGGGCGTCTCGACTTCGAACCGGACCTCACCGAGCGGGAGTCCACGGCGGCGGACGAGAAGGACAGGATCGCGAAGGCGGCCCTCGCCGAACTCCCCACCGACGGCACCCTGATCCTCGACGCCGGCACCACCGTGGCCCGCCTCGCCGCCGCCCTGCCGCTCGAGTCGTCCCTCACCGTCGTCACGCACAGCCTGCCCATCGCCGCCCGCCTCGCCGACCACCCCGGCATCCAGCTCCACCTCGTCGGAGGCCGCGTACGGCACCGCACCCGCGCCGCCGTCGACGCCTGGGCCCTGCGCGCCTACGCCGAGATCCGCGCCGACGTGCTGTTCGTCGCCGTCAACGGCTTCTCCGCCGAGCACGGACTGACCACCCCCGACCTCGCCGAAGCCGCCGTCAAACGCGCCGCCGTCGCCGCCGCCCGCCGCGTCGTCCTGCTCGCCGACTCCGGCAAGCACGGTCAGGAACACTTCGCCCGCTTCGGCGACCTCGGCGACGTGGACCTGCTGATCACCGACACCGGCCTCGCACCCGAGACCGCCACGGCCATCGAGCACGGCGGGACGGAAGTGCAGCGTGTCTGAGAACGTGCCCCCACCCGGGCCTGGAAACGAGCGCATGATCCTCACCGTCACCCCCAACCCGTCCCTCGACCGCACCTACGAGATCCCCGCCCTGGACCGCGGCGAGGTCATCCGCGCCACCGGCGAGCGCATGGACCCCGGCGGCAAGGGAGTGAACGTCTCCCGGGCCGTCGCCGCGGCCGGCCGGCGCACCGTCGCCGTCCTGCCCCTCGGCGGCGCCCCCGGCGCCCTCGTCGCCGACCTCCTGCACGCGCAGGGCATCGACGTCGCCCCCGTCCCCGTCGCCGGCGCCACCCGCTCCAACATCGCCCTCGCCGAGTCGGACGGCGTCCTGACGAAGGTCAACGCTCCCGGCCCCGAACTGACCCCCGCCGAACGCGAAGCCCTCCTCGACGCCGTCCGCACCCAGGCCCGCGCCGCCGACTGGATTGCCTGCTGCGGCAGCCTCCCCCGCGGACTCGCCGCCACCTGGTACGCCGACGTCGTCACCCGGGCCCACGCCGACGGCACCCGGATCGCCCTGGACACCTCCGGACCGGCCCTCCTCGAAGCCGTACGCGCCCGGCCCGACGTCGTCAAACCCAACGCCGACGAACTCGCCCAGGCGGTCGGACGCCCCCTCACCACCATCGGCGACGCACTCAAGGCCGCCGGGCAACTGCGCGAACTGGGCGCCCGCGCCGTCCTCGCCAGCCTGGGCGCCGACGGGCAACTGCTGGTCGACGACGCGGGCACCTGGTTCGGCACCGCACACGTCGACGCCGTCCGCAGCAACGTCGGCGCCGGAGACGCCTCCCTCGCCGGATTCCTCATCGCCGGCGGTCACGGCCCCGACGCCCTCGCCTGCGCCGTCGCCCACGGCGCCGCGGCCGTACGGCTCCCCGGCAGCGTCATGCCCACCCCCGCCGACCTCGACCCGTCGGCCGTCACCGTCACGGCCGACATCCCCGCGGACCGCGCCCTCACGGAGCCCACGTCATGAACGGCACGGACGCACCGGCCGCCGGCCGCCCCATCCCCACCCCCGCCCACCGAACTCCCGGGGCGATACGCGTGCGAAGGAGCCCGCGATGAGCGACATGATCACGGCGGACCTGGTCGACCTCGACCTGACCGCCGACACCAAGGAGGCCGCGGCACGCGCCCTCGCCGAGCGCATGGCCGCCCAGGGCCGGGTGACCGACCTGGACGGCTTCCTCGCCGATGTCGCCGCCCGCGAGGCACAGATGCCCACCGGCCTCGACGGCGGCATCGGCATCCCGCACTGCCGCAGCACCCACGTCACCGAGCCGACGCTCGCCTTCGGACGCAGCACGGCCGGCGTCGACTTCGGCGCCGCCGACGGACCCGCCGACCTGATCTTCCTCATCGCCGCCCCGGCCGGAGCGGACGACGCCCACCTCACGATCCTGTCGTCCCTCGCCCGGCAGCTCATGGACAGCGCGTTCACGGACGCCCTGCGCGCCGCCCGGGACGCCGGGACGGCGGCCGCGCTGATCCGCGGGGAGCGGGCACCCGCGGCCGAGGAACCGGACACGAACGCCTCCGCCGACGACGACGCACGGCCCTTCCGTATCGTCGCCGTCACCTCCTGCCCCACCGGCATCGCCCACACCTACATGGCGGCCGAGTCCCTGGAGAACGCCGGCCGGGACGCGGGCGTCGAACTCGTCGTCGAGACCCAGGGCTCGGCCGGCTTCACCCGGCTCGACCCCGCCGTCATCGCCGCCGCGGACGGCGTGATCCTCGCCCACGACGTCGCCGTACGCGAGAAGGACCGGTTCGCGGGCAAACCCACGGTCGACGTCGGCGTCAAAGCCGGCATCAACCGGCCCGCCGAACTCATCGCCGAGGTGCGCGAGAAGGCCGCCCGCGGAGAAACCACCCGGGCGGCCCGGCCCGGCGCCGGCACCCCCGTCGACCGCGCCGGCGAACCAGGCGACGGCTACGGCACCCGGCTGCGCAAATGGCTGATGTCCGGCGTCAGTTACATGGTCCCGTTCGTCGCCGCCGGAGGACTGCTCCTCGCCCTCGGGTTCGCCATCGGCGGCTACCAGATCAACGAGGCCCCACCCGTCACCGAGCACTTCGACTGGGGGCAGGTCGACAGCTGGGGCGCCCTGCTCTTCCAGATCGGCGGCGTCGCCTTCAACTTCCTGATCCCCGTCCTCGCCGGCTACATCGCCTACGGCATGGCCGACCGGCCGGGACTCGTCCCCGGCTTCGTCGGCGGCATGATCGCCTTCACGATCAACGCCGGATTCCTCGGCGGTCTCGTGGCCGGTCTCCTCGCCGGCGGTGTCGTCCTCGCCATCCAGCGCGTCGGCATCCCCCCGGTGCTGCGCGGCATCATGCCCGTCGTCGTGATCCCGCTGCTGTCCTCCATGGTCGTCGGCTTCCTGATGCTCGTCGTCATCGGCAAGCCCATCGCCGAGGCGCAGAAGGCCATGACGGACTGGCTCAGCGGCCTGTCCGGCTCCAACGCCGTCCTCCTCGGCATCCTGCTCGGCCTGATGATGTGCTTCGACCTCGGCGGCCCCGTCAACAAGGTCGCCTACGCCTTCGCCACCGCCGGCATCGCCGTGCAGGACCCGAGCGACTCCGCCATGAAGATCATGGCCGCCGTCATGGCGGCCGGCATGGTCCCGCCCCTGGGCATGGCCCTGGCCACCACCCTGCGCCGCAAGCTCTTCACCCCCGCCGAACGCGAGAACGGCAAGGCCGCCTGGGTGCTCGGCGCCTCCTTCATCAGCGAAGGCGCCATCCCCTTCGCCGCCGCCGACCCGCTGCGCGTCATCCCCGCCTCCATGGCGGGCGGCGCCGTCACCGGCGCCCTCACCATGGCCTTCGGCTCGACCTTGCGCGCACCCCACGGCGGCGTCTGGGTCACCTTCCTCATCGGCAAGCCGTTCCTCTACCTCCTGGCCATCGCGGCCGGTACGGTGGTCACGGCCGGCCTGGTCATCCTGCTCAAGGGCCTGCGCCGCACGGCACCCGACGGCACCCCGGCCGCCGGCGCGCCCGGCACCTCGGACACCGGGGCCGGGCCGCAGCCGGTCGCCGCCTGACAGGTGGAGGGGGCGGACTGCCGCCCGCCCGGACAAGGTCATCGCTCTTGTCCCGGTTGAGGCGCTGTGCGTGGTTCACGGCTCCTGCGAGATACGTCACGGTCCGGGTCATACGGCCCGGACCGTGATGTCTACTGGGAGGCATGCCTGAGCACGTCTCGATCCTCCAGCTCCTGGGTCCCGTCGTCCTCGCCCTGGCGGCCGTGCTGTGGGTGACGGGGCTCGTCCGCCTGCTGCGCCGCTACCGCCCCGTGCACCACCGGTGGGCCCCCGACCAGCCGCTCCCCGGGCTTCCGCAGCAGCGGCAGACCGCCCCCGACCGGGAGACCGTCGAACTCACCCCGGCGGAACGCGACGCCTTCGCCGGCCTGGTCCACCGGCTCAACAGCGGCCGCTGAGCACGGCTTCGGCCGGCAGACGCCCGCCGGCGTCTCAGGAGACCTGCGTCGCCCGCCGCCGCACCGCGGCCCGCGCCGCGTCCTCACTGACGTACACCTCGCACATGTGCCGCCCGTCCGGCGTCGCCGTGTGCTCGACCTCCCACAGCGAGACCTCCGCCCCGTCCCGCAGCAGGAACGCGTGCTCGTAGAGCGAGAAGCACAGGCCCGCGCGCGCCGACCGCCAGGGACGCCCGAACGCCTGCATGATCCGGTGCCCGCAGGCCGTGGCCAGCAACGCGGCCGTCTCACGGCCCGGCCGGTCCGCGTTCTCCGCACGGCGCAGCAGCCGCCGCGCGTGGTCCGCCGAATCGTCCGGCACATACCCGTGCCGGGGCGTGATCGACGGCGACAACTGAACGGTCACCGGCAGCTCGAAGTCGGGCGCGTCCGGGGGCAGCGGAAGCCGCTCGGTCGCGGCGCGCAGCTCCTCCTCGTCCCCGTACACCTCGTGCTGCGGAACGCCGCCGCGCGCGGTGTTGTGCACGAGCTCCCACAGGGTGAGCGCCGAACCGTCGTCGAGCAGCCAGGTGTGCCGGTACGTCTCACGGTGCAGTCCCGCACTGTGGTGCGCGGAGTGCAGCGAACTGTCGTGGGCCAGCGCGCAGTCCAGGCGCCGCAGAGTCTCGTCGGGCAGCTCGAAGGAGTTCAGGGCACGGCCGAGGAGCCGCGCGAGGTGCTCCTCCGGAGACTCCGGCGACTCGGGTGGTTCGTACGCTGTGGTCTCGTACGGAACGCTCAAGGTTTCTCCCGGCGTTGCTGCATGTCACCTTGTGGGTGCATACCGTAGCCCCTCGGCCGGACATCATGTCCGGGAACCGAGAAAACGTACGTCCGGTGAAACGCGCGGACCGCGCGAGAAGTTCCCGCGCGGCCCGTTGAACCGTCAAGAAACCCTGCCCGACGGGCGGTTCAGGGAAGCGAGGCGATCAGGCGGCGCTGCCCGCCACCCATTCGCTCCAGTCCATGTTCCAGCCGTTGAGGCCGTTGTCCGGCGTCACGTCCTTGTCGGGGGAATTCTTGACGATCACCACGTCCCCGAGCATCGAGTTGTCGTAGAACCACTTGGACGGCGTGTCCCTCTGACCGCCCTTCACGTCCCGCAGGCCGACGCAGCCGTGGCTGGTGCCCTGGCGGCCGAACGGCGGGTTGCCCTGGTTGTACCAGTAGTTGCCGTGGATGAAGGTGCCCGACCGGGTCAGCCGCATCGCGTGCGGCACGTCCTTGATGTCGTACGCGTCGGCCAGGTTGACCGTCCGGCTGTCCATGTGGAGCTGCTTGAACTTCTCGGAGATCACCATCTGCCCGTTGTAGGTGGAGAACTCCGAGCTGCCCGCCGAGATCGGCACCGACTTGATCGTGCTGCCGTCCCGGACGACCTTCATGGTCTGGGTGTCCACGTCGACCGTCGACACCTGCGAGCGGCCGATCGTGAAGGTGACCGTCTTCTTCTGCACCCCGACGGCACCGTCGGCGCCCTCGACACCGTCCAGGTCGATCTTCATCGTGACCTTGGAGCCGGCCTTCCAGTAGTCCTCGGGCCTGAAGTCCAGGCGCTTCTGGCCGAACCAGTGCCCGACCACCTTCTGCCCGCTGCTGGAGGTGACGGTGATGTGCGACTGCACGGCCTTCCGGTCGCTGATCGCCTTGTCGAAGGAGAACGACACGGGCATGCCCACCCCGACCGTGGTGCCGTTGTCGGGGGTGTAGGTGCCGACGAAGCTGTCGGCCGCGCTGACCGTGGTGAAGGTCGAGTCCGCGGTGGCGCCCCGGCCGTCCGCGTCCTTCGCGGTGGCCGTTATCTCGTACTTGGCCCCCCGCTCCAGCTGCTTCCCGGGGTGCCAGCCGGTCCCGTCGGGGGACAGGGAGCCGGGCACGTCCCGCCCGGTCTTCGCGTCCTTCATCCGTACGGCCGTCAGCTTGCCGCCGCTGACCCGCACGCCGGTCGAGTTGATGGACGCCCCCGTGGAACCGTCCTTCGCCGAGATCACGATCTTCGCCGCGGACGTCGTGGACGCCCCCTTGCCGCCCTTGCCGTCGTCACCGGCCCCGCTGCCGGTGTCGCCGCCCCCGCAGGCGGTGAGGGTCAGGGCGCCGATCACCAGGGCGGCACAGGCCCCCACTGTGCGTCGCGCTGTCATGTCCGGCGTTGTCACGATCTGCTCCCTCGTCCGACGTTCCGCGAGTTCTGTTCGGTTCCGTTCCGTTCCAGGGTGGAAGAGGCCACCGCCACGGGGGCGGGTTCCCCACGTGCGCCGTGAATGCCATCACGTGACACAACCGCGACAATCGTGAGCGCGATGTGGCCATTCCAAGGTGAGGGCACCGGGCTCGGCCCCCGCTACCGCCCGTACAACTCCCCGTACGACGGCCACGCTCCGCCCGGGCCCGTCACCGGCTCGGCCGCGCGGACGGCCCGGACGATCGCCCGGGTCACCGTGTCCGCGCCCGCCGCGAGGACGTCGTTGAGCGCGAGCGGGTGCTCGGTGTCCAGAGGGCGCTCACCGGTGGCGAGGGCGAAGACCGTGTCGCCGTCGTTGAGCAGGTGCACCGGCCGTACGGCCCGCGCGATGCCGTCGTGGGCGGTGCCGGCCAGCTTCTGCGCCTGTGCCTTGGACAGGTCGGCGTCGGTGGCCACCACCGCGAGCGTGGTGTTCAGCGGCGGCGGCGCGTTGGTCTCCGCGAACTCGGCGAGCCGCCGGCGCGCGGCCTCGTGGACACCGGCCTCCGGGAGGTCCACCCGGCCCCGCAGCAACTCCCCGTAGAGGGCCCCGGTCTCGGGCTCCACGGCGGAACCCGCCGCGTTGGCCACGACCAGTGCGGCCACCGTGATCCCCGAGCCGAGGACGGTGCTCGCGGTGCCGATCCCGCCCTTGACCGGCCCGACCGTGGCACCGGTCCCGGCGCCCACGCAGCCTTCCGGCACCGGGGCTCCGGCCTCGCTCGCCGCAGCCGCCTCGACCGCCGCGCGACCGGTGCCGGCGTCCGGCCGGGCCCGGAAGTCGCCGCCGCGCCCCAGGTCGAAGACACAGGCCGCGGGCACCACCGGCACCACGTGCGCCGGGTCCGGCCCGACCCGCACCCCGCGCCGGTGCTCCTCCAGCCACGCCATCACCCCGGAGGCCGCGTCCAGCCCGTACGCGCTGCCCCCCGTCAGGACGATCGCCTCGACCTTCTGCACGAGGTTGCCCGGGTCCAGGGCGTCGGTCTCCTTGGTGCCGGGCCCGCCGCCACGCACGTCCACGGCGGCCACGGCCCCGCCTTCAGGGGCGAGGACGACCGTCGTGCCGGTGAGCCAGCCGTCCCCGGTGCGGGTCGCGTGGCCCACGCGCAGCCCGGCGACATCCGTCAGAGCGTCAACTGTCATGCGCCCAGTGTCGTCCAGGCCCGACCCGCCGCGCCGGGATCGTCAGGCGGCCGGCTCCCGTGTCGCCGTCGCGCGCTGCCGGGCCGCTCTGCGGGCCGTCAGCGTCTCGCCGACGGCCACGCCCGCCGCCGAGACCAGCCCCGCCGCGAACACCCCCCAGTCGTGCAGGAACGTGCAGCAGATCACCAGCAGGGCCGTCGTCGGCAGCACCAGCTGCTGGGCGATGCCCACCCTGAAGTACCGCGAGTGCAGCACCCACACCGTGAGCAGGTAGAGCGCCGTCGGCAGGGTCACCGCCGCCGACGCGGCCAGCGTCGAGATGTGCGACTCGTGGAGGGTCTGCTCGACCGCCACCTCCAGGCCCGCGCCGATCGCCGCCGCCGACGCGAACACCACGTAGTGGCCGTAACCCCATAGAAACGCCCGCTGGTTGGAACGCAGATGCCAGTGGATCGGCACCACGAAGTAGATCCACCACGCGGAGAAGATGATGAGCAGGCCGCCCGTGGTGATGGGCAGCAGCTCGCCCAGCGCGTCGTTCTCGTCGATGCCGGTCTTCACGGCGACCGTGGCCGCCGCGATGGTCTCGCCGAGCACGATGATGGTGAGCAGCCCGTACCGCTCGGCGATGTGGTGCGGGTGCCACGACGTCGGGTGGGCCCTCTCCGCGTACGCCGGGACGCACAGCTCCAGGACGGCCATGACGAGGAACCACCAGCCCCGGACGTCCTCGGGCAGCACCACCAGGCCCACCCAGCCGATCTGGCAGAGCAGCACACCGCCGGCGTAGCGCAGGGCCATCGCCCGCTCGGGACCGGAGCTCGACCGGGCCACCCGCAGCCATTGCACGACGAGGGCGAGCCGCATGATGAGGTACCCGACGAGCACCGCCGCGTAGTCGTGGTCCTGGAACGCCCGGGACACGCCGGCGGCCAGGACCAGCACACCGGAGATCTGGACCAGCGTGACGAGCCGGTACAGCACGTCGTCGTTGTCGTAGGCCGACGCGAACCACGTGAAGTTCATCCACGCCCACCAGATGGCGAAGAACACCATCGCGTAGTTCAGGATGCCTTCGCCGACATGGCCCTCGGCGATCGCGTGGACCAGCTGGACGCCCGCCTGGGCGATGGCCACGACGAAGCACAGGTCGAAGAAGAGCTCCAGCGGGGTGGCGGCCCGGTGTGCCTCACCACGGCCCCGGGCCGAGAGCGGGCGCACCGGCCGGCGGTGTCCGGGCGGGCGGGGGGAGTCCGGCGCGGGATTCGAACTGGACGTCATGGGATAAAGCACAGCAGATGGGGCGCGGATTCGCGTCCGCGGCGCACGACCTGCGCACAACCCCCGCAGGACTTCCCCGGGCGGCCCGGCCGGACCACGGGCTCGTGTCGGCGGGACGGGACCCGCGGCGGTGCGGCCGTACCCTGGAGTCATGAGCAGCAGCCCCGCCTCCGAGCCGCGCGAGCCGAAGCCCGCGCTGATCTTCGACGACCCGCTGGACCAGCAGTCCTCGGACGACACGGACCGCGGGTGGGGCGATCGGCCGGCCGGGGACAGCGCGGCCGACCTCAAGCGCTTCCTCGACGAGAAGCCGCCGCACCACATCTGAGGCGTGAGAACAGGCGCCGCGCCGCCCGGGCGCCGGGAGACTACCGCTGGTCGTGGCCCGACCCGCGCTGCGCGACGAGCGCGTCGCGGATCTCCTTCAGCACCTCCAGCTCGGTCACCTCGATGATCTCCTTCGTGCCCTCCTTCGCCTTGCGGCGGGCCTCCACCCGGGCCAGGTACTTCGACATGGGCAGGACCATCAGGAAGTAGACGACGGCCGCGGTGATCACGAAGCTGAGGCCGGCGCCGAGGACGGAGCCCCACAGGATCTGGATGCCCTCGTCGCCCTCGCAGGTACCGGTCAGGCACGAGCTGTAGTGATCGAGGTTCTTCGTGCCGATCGCACCGACCAGCGGGTTGATGATGCCCTTCACCACCGCGTTGACGATGTTGGTGAAGGCCGCGCCGATGACCACCGCGACCGCCAGGTCGACGACGTTCCCGCGCATCAGGAAGGCCTTGAAGCCCTGCCAGACGCTCGGTTCCTTGTTCTCGCTCACTTGGGGGGCACTCCTCTGGCACGCAGCTTGGGGAACGGATCGCTCCGCAACCTACGTCAGCGTTCAGCCATTCTGTCCAATCGGCCTCCTCTTCGGAGGGACGTGACGCGAGCCGACGCTTGACCGGACTCAGCACAGCGTCACCGACAGCCGCGCGGTGGCACTCGCCCCCGCCAGCCGGGCGGCCGTGGGACGCGGCACGGACAGCACCACCAGCGCCCCGCTCTCCCCGGCGGCCTCCAGCGGCTCCGGCACCTCCGCCACCCGCGCCCCGCGCGCCACCACCTCGGCGTCCCCACCGGGCCCGTGCTCCTCGGCGGCGATCACGTCGACCCGGTCGCCGGGGCGCAGCAGCCGCACGGTGGCCGCGTCGGCGATCCGCACCGGCGCCGACACCCGCTCGGCGAGCCGCGCCGGGCCCTGCGCCGGATGCCCGCGCGCCCCGTCGGCCTCCCGCGGTCCGGCCGCCACCAGGGCGGCCGCGGTCACGGCCAGCCCGGCCGCGACGGCCCGCCGCCGGTGCCGTACGAGCCGGCGCAGTCGCTGGCGCGTGCCGCGCACCCGCACCGGATCGAAGTGCGGCACCTCACGGGTGGCCGGGGCGTCGGGGCCCGGTGGCAGCGCGCAGCGCGGCGACGAGGAGAAAGAGGAGGGGGAGGAAAAAGAGGAGAGAGGGGAGGGGGAGGAAGAAGAGGGCGAGGCCGGGAATCGAGGGGCGGGGGGAGCGAGGGACACGGGATCACCACCAGCGAGAACGGTGCGGACGGAACGGCTTGCGAAGCCACCATCCGGCATCCCGCCGCCGCTCGCTGAAGCCCGTGGACAACCCACAGCCTGTGGACAACTCCGCCCCCCGAAGGAGGCGTTCCGCCCGGCCGCACCGGTCGCACCGGTCGCACCGGTCCCGCGAAGTCCGCCCCGCCGCCCCCTACGGCAGTGTGAACCCCGGGTCCATACCCCCCAGCGCCCCGGCGCACAGGCAGTCCCGTTCGTCGTTGGACGGAAGGGCGGCCACCGCGTCGAAGAGGACCCCGCGCAGCCGGTCGACGTTGGCCGCGAACACGCGCAGCACCTCGTCGTGGGAGACGCCCTCGCCGGTCTCCGCGCCCGCGTCCAGGTCGGTGACCAGGGTCATCGAGGTGTAGCAGAGCTCCAGCTCACGGGCGAGCGCCGCCTCGGGGTGGCCCGTCATGCCGACCACGGACCAGCCCTGCGCCTGGTGCCACAGCGATTCGGCGCGGGTGGAGAAGCGGGGCCCCTCCACGACGACCAGGGTGCCGCCGTCCACGGCCTCCCAGTCCCGTCCCCGCGCGGCCTTCAGCGCGGCGGCGCGGCCGGTGGGGCAGTAGGGGTCGGCCAGCGACACGTGCACCACGTTGGGCACGGTGCCGTCGGGGCGCGGCAGGCCGTCGAAGTAGGTGCCCACCCGGGACTTGGTGCGGTCGACCAACTGGTCCGGCACGAGCAGGGTGCCGGGTCCGTACTCGGGCCGCAGGCCGCCGACCGCGCACGGGCCGAGCACCTGGCGCGCGCCGACGGAGCGCAGCGCCCACAGGTTGGCGCGGTAGTTGATGCGGTGCGGCGGCAGATGGTGGCCGCGGCCGTGCCGGGGGAGGAAGGCGACTCGCCGGCCGGCGATCTCGCCGAGGAAGAGGGAGTCGCTGGGCGGTCCGTACGGGGTGTCGACCTGGACCTCGGTCACATCGTCGAGGAAGGAGTAGAAACCGGAGCCGCCGATCACGCCGAGCTCGGCGTTCGCCTTGTTCGCCATGTCCGCACCCTAGCCGCCCCCGACGGCCCCCGGACACGCCGAGGACCCCGCCGCCCTACGACGACAGGGTCCTGTAAGAAGTGGTGCGCGCTACGCGGCGGAGCTGCTGGAGGAGGAGCCGGTGCTCGACGCCTTCTTGTCCGACGAGGACGAGGACCCCGTGGACGACGACGAGGAGTCGGACGACGTGGACGACGACTTCGACGCCGCCGGCGAGCTGCTCGACGAGGAGCCGCGGCTGTCGTTGCGGTAGAAGCCGGAGCCCTTGAAGACGATGCCGACCGCCGAGAACACCTTCTTGAGGCGGCCCTGGCAGGTGGGGCACTCGGTCAGTGCGTCGTCGGTGAACTTCTGCACCGCCTCGAGGCCCTCGCCGCAAGCGGTGCACTGGTACTGGTAGGTCGGCACTGTCTTCCTCCTGGCACTCTCACTTGATGAGTGCTAACGACAATCCATAGTGACGTATTCCGGCCTCTCAGTCCACTGCGACCGGCACGCGGTGACCCACGCCACGTGCGACCGTACGGCCGGCGGCCCGCGCCGAGAGCCGGGAGCGCAGGGCGACGAGGGTGACCAGGGCCAGCAGCGTGCCGCCCATCGGCACCAGGAAACCGGCCCCGCCCCACAGACGGTCCTCCAGCTGTCCGGCGACCGTGACGGCGGCGGCCTGGCCGAGCGCGACGGCACCGGTCAGCCAGGTGAACGCCTCGGTGCGGGCCCCGGCCGGGACCAGGCTCTCGACCAGCGTGTAGCCGGTGATCAGGGAGGGCGCGATGCACATGCCGACCAGCAGGCCCAGGGCGGCCAGCACGAGGACCGAGTGCGCGGCCCACAGCCCGGACGCGGCCAGCGCGAGCGCGGCGTACCCGACGAGGAGGCGGCGCTGGGGCGCGACCTTCCAGGCGATGGCACCGCAGACCAGGCCGGCGAGCATGTTGCCCGCGGCGAAGGTGCCGTACAGGACGCCGTTCAGGCCGGGGCGGCCGATCGACTCGGTGAAGGCGGCCAGGGAGACCTGCATGCCGCCGAAGACGGAACCGATGCCGAGGAAGGTCACGATCAGCACCCGCACCCCAGGGATGCGCAGCGCGGAGCCGTGCTCCACGCGCGTGTGCCCGCCGCCGGTGACGGCCGGCTGAGTGCCGCGCTGCGCGGCGAAGAGCAGGCCGCCCACCAGCGTGAGCGTGGCCTCGGTGACCAGGCCGGCGGCCGGGTCGACGGCCGTGCACAGGGCGGTGGCCAGCAGCGGCCCGACGACGAAGGTCAGCTCGTCGGTGACGGACTCGAAGGCGGCGGCCGTCGTCATCAGGGGCGAGTCCTGGAGCTTCACACCCCAGCGCGCCCGCACCATGGGGCCGACCTGCGGCACCGAGGCGCCGGTGGGCACGGCCGCGGCGAACAGGGCCCACAGCGGCGCGTGGGCGAGGGCGAGAGCGGTCAGGGCCAGACCGGACACGGTGTGCACGAGAACGCCGGGGATCAGCACGGTGCGCTGCCCGTAGCGGTCGGCGAGACGGCCGCTGTAGGGCGCGAACAGGGCCATGGAGACGCCGGTGACGGCCGCGGCGGCGCCCGCCGCGCCGTAGGAGCCGGTGGTGTGCTGGACCAGCAGCACGATGGAGATGGTCAGCATCGCGAACGGCTGGCGTGCCGCGAAGCCGGGGAGCAGGAACGTCCAGGCGCCGCGGGTGCGCAGCAGCTGTCCGTATCCCGGGCGGGAGGAGGCCGAGTCCTTCGACGGCTCCTTGGTGACCGTGGACGCCACGGCCCGTGCCTTTCTGCCGCCTGGTAGCGCGGCACCCCCGGGTGGGGGCGGCGCCGAGAGCTGTCCTCTTGCGCGGAACTGCGGTAGATACCGGCGCCCACGATGAGGAGGGGCGTCCCGGCCGCCATACGGTCGCGCCAGCTCTGCGTCAGGCAGAGTTGGTTCGATCTGGATCACCTGCATTGTACAGGGCGTTCACCCTGTGACCCCTGTGAAAGCCAGCACGCCCCGGCTTCCGGCCTGCGCTTCCCCGGAACGGTCGGGGCGTTCTCTACGAGCGCCTCAGTCCGTCCGCCCCCAGCCAGCCGGCCAGCTTGCCGCCCGCGCCGACGGCGCGCAGCCGGCGCTCGGCCGCGTCGCGCACCGGGTCGGTGGCGACCACGAGGAGTTCGTCGCCGTGCCTCAGCACGGTCGCCGGCTGCGGCACGAACGATTTTCCGTCGCGGACGACGAGGGTGACGGCGGCGCCGGGCGGCAGGCGCAGTTCGGCGATCTCGACGTTGTGCATCTTCGAGTTCTCGGGGATGACGAACGACAGCAGGTGTCCGCCCAGCCGCTCCAGGGGCGCCGACTCGATGCCGAGGTCGGCGGCCTCCGGGCCCTGTCCGAGGTTCAGCTTGCGGGCCAGCCAGGGCAGGGTCGGCCCCTGGATCAGGGTGTAGACGACGACCAGCACGAAGACGATGTTGAAGATGCGCTGGCTGCCCTCGACGCCGCTCACCACGGGAATCGTCGCGAGAATGATCGGCACCGCGCCGCGCAGGCCGGCCCAGGACATCAGGGCCTGCTCCCGCCAGGACACCCGGAACGGCGTCAGACACACGACGACGCTCAGCGGGCGCGCCAGCATGGTCAGCGCGAGGCCGATGACGAGGGCGGGCACGATGTCGTCGCCCAACTCGTGCGGGGTGACCAGCAGTCCGAGCAGGACGAACATGCCGATCTGGGCGATCCAGCCGAGTCCTTCGGCGAAACCGCGGGTGGCCGGCCAGTGCGGCAGGCGCGCATTGCCCATCACCATCGAGGCGAGGTAGACGGCGAGGAAGCCGCTGCCGTGGGCCATGGCGCCGGCCGCGTAGGCGGTGACGGCGATGGCCATGACGGCGATCGGGTACAGGCCGGAGGCGGGCAGCGCGACGTGCCGCAGACCCCAGGCGCCGAGCCAGCCGATGGCGAGGCCGATGGCCGCGCCGATCGCCAGTTCCAGCGCTATCTCGCCGAGCAGCACGTACCAGTGCTCCATGGGGCCGTGGTGGGAGAAGGCGACGACGAGGATGACCACGGGGGCGTCGTTGAAGCCGGACTCGGCTTCCAGGGTGCCGGTCACGCGGGAGGGCAGCGGGAGGCGGCGCAGTACGGAGAACACGGCGGCGGCGTCGGTCGAGGAGACGACAGCGCCGATGATCAGCGCCTGCTGCCAGTCCAGTCCGACCAGGTAGTGCGCGGCCGACGCGGTCACGCCGACGCTGACCGTGACGCCCACGGTCGCGAGCGCGGCGGAGGCCGGCAGGACCGGTTCGACCTCTTTCCACTTCGTGCCGAGTCCGCCCTCGGCCAGGATCACGACCAGGGCGGCGTAGCCGATGACCTGGGTGAGCTCGGCGTCGTCGAAGCGGATGCCGATGCCGTCCTGGCCCATGAGCACGCCGATGCCCAGGTAGACGAGCAGGCTGGGCAGGCCGCTGCGTGAGGAGATGCGGACCGCCGCGACGGCGCTGAGCAGCACGAGCGAGCAGACGAGCAGAAGCTGGTTGAGGTCGTGGACAGTCAGCGGCCGTTCCCTTCCCTGGCCCACGTGGACGCGCGCGGGGGCTCATGAACATAGGACACGAAGTGGCGGTGCTTCGCACCCAACTACTTCATTAGCTTACCTAACTCTTGACGATTTCTTGACGCTCGTGAGGGCATGATCGAACGTCCGTCCGCGTGGGTTGCCCACTCCGCGTCAAGTCCGACCGGGCCCTGCGCCTATGGTTGCTCCAGCACTCCAGGACCGTCTGCCGCTCGCGTTAGGACAGCAAGGACAGCGATGCCCCCCAACACCACCGCATCCACGGGTCAGCAGCCCGGCAAATCCGGCAGGAAGAAGGGGCGCAGAGCGCGTCTGCTCGTCCTGGTGCTGGTGCTGGCCGTCATCGCGGGCGTCACCGGCGGTGCCTACTGGTCCATCAGCACCGTCCGCGCGTCCTTCCCGCAGACGAAGGGCTCGATCACGCTCGACGGCCTGTCCGGGCCGGTCGACGTCAAGCGGGACGGCTACGGCGTCCCGCAGATCTACGCCTCCTCCGACGCGGACCTGTTCATGGCGCAGGGCTTCGTGCAGGCGCAGGACCGGTTCTGGGAGATGGACGTCCGCCGGCACATGACCTCCGGGCGGCTGTCGGAGATGTTCGGCAAGGGGCAGGTCGACAACGACGAGTTCCTGCGCACCCTGGGCTGGAACCGGATCGCGAAGCAGGAGTACGACACCAAGCTGTCGGCCGCCACCAAGAAGTACCTCCAGGCGTACGCCAAAGGCGTCAACGCCTACCTGGCGGGCAAGGACGGCGCGGAGATCTCCCTGGAGTACGCGGCCCTCGGGTTCACCAACGACTACAAGCCCGAGCAGTGGACGCCGGTCGACTCGATCGCCTGGCTGAAGGCGATGGCCTGGGACCTGCGCGGCAACATGCAGGACGAGATCGACCGCGCCCTGATGACCAGCCGCCTCGGCCCCAAGCAGATCGCCGAGCTGTACCCGCAGTACCCGTACAGCCGGAACAAGGCGATCGTGCGGACCGGCCGCTACGACGAGGTCACCAAGACGTACGGGCCGGAAGACGCCACGGGCGGCACCGGCACCGTGGGCGGCACGGGCGGCACCCCCTCGTCGTCCGGGGCGTCCGGGTCGTCCGGCACCACGGGCCTGCAGAGCCAGCTGGCCGGCCTCCAGAACGTCCTGGACGGGCTGCCCACCGCCGTCGGTGTGAACGGCAACGGCATCGGCTCCAACTCCTGGGTGGTCGGCGGCAAGCACACCATCACCGGCAAGCCCCTGCTGGCCAACGACCCGCACCTGTCGGCCTCGCTGCCGTCCGTCTGGTACCAGATGGGCCTGCACTGCCGAGCGGTCTCCGCCTCCTGCCAGTACGACGTGGCGGGCTACACCTTCGCGGGCATGCCGGGCGTGGTCATAGGCCACAACCAGGACATCGCCTGGGGCATGACCAACTCCGGCGTCGACGTCACCGACCTGTACCTGGAGAAGCTGTCCGGCGACGGCTACCTGTACGGCGGCAAGACGGTGCCCTTCACCACCCGCCAGGAGACCATCGAGGTCGCCGGCGGCGAGCCGAAGAAGATCGTCGTCCGCGCGACGAAGAGCGGCCCGCTGCTGTCCGACCGCAGCTCCGAGCTCGTCAAGGTGGGCAAGAAGGCCACCGTGGACACCGCGGCCCCCGACCGGGGCGACGGCTACGGCATCTCGCTGCGCTGGACCGCGCTGGACCCGGGCACCACCATGGACGCCGTCTTCGCCATGGACAGGGCGAAGAACTGGAAGGACTTCCGCTCCGCGGCCGCCCTGTTCGACGTCCCCTCGCAGAACCTGATCTACGCGGACCGCGAGGACAACATCGGCTACACGCTGCCCGGCAAGATCCCCACGCGCGCGCAGGGCTACGACGGCTCGGTGCCGGCGCCCGGCTGGGACCCCGCGTCCCGCTGGACCGGCTACCTCGACGAGGACGAGCTGCCGTACGAGTACAACCCGAGGCGCGGCTACATCGTCACCGCCAACCAGGCCGTCGTCGACAAGGACACGTACCCCTACACGCTCACCACGGACTGGGGCTACGGAGCCCGCAGCCAGCGCATCAACGACCTGATCCAGTCGAAGATCGACGGCGGCGGCAAGATCTCCACCGACGACATGCGGCAGATGCAGCTCGACAACAGCAGTGAGATGGCCAAGCTGCTGGTGCCCCAGCTCCTCAAGATCGACATAGCGGACCCGGACGTCCGCGAGGCGCAGGAGCTGCTGGAGGGCTGGGACTACACCCAGGACGCCGACTCGGCGGCCGCCGCCTACTTCAACTCGGTGTGGCGCAACACCCTCAAGCTGGCCTTCGGCAACAAGCTGCCCAAGGAACTGCGGGTCAAGGGCCAGTGCCTGTACGTCGACCCGGTCAACACCACCGGTCCCGCCGACGAGGTGCAGAAGGTCCGCGAGTGCGGCGAGCGCGACGCCGACCAGGCGCAGCCGGACGGCGGCGACCGATGGTTCGAGGTCGTGCGCGGCCTCATGGACGACCCGGACAGCGACTGGTGGACGACGCCCGACGCGGGCGCCCGCGACGGAGCCGACCGCAACCGGGACGACCTGTTCGCCCGGGCCATGGTCGACGCCCGCTGGGAGCTGACCGCGAAGCTCGGCAAGGACATCGACACCTGGAGCTGGGGCCGGCTGCACCGCCTGTTCCTGAAGAACCAGACCCTCGGCACCGAGGGCCCGGGCTTCCTCCAGTACGCCCTCAACCGCGGCCCCTGGAAGCTCAGCGGCGGCGAGGCCACGGTCAACGCGAGCGGCTGGAACGCCGCTGGCGGCTACGGGGTCGTGTGGGTGCCGTCGATGCGGATGGTCGTCAACCTCGGCGACCTGGACAAGTCGAAGTGGATCAGCCTCACCGGCGCCTCCGGGCACGCCTACAACTCCCACTACACCGACCAGACGGACAAGTGGGCCGACGGCGAGCTGCTCGACTGGTCCTTCTCGAAGCAGGCGGTCGACGACGCCACCAGCGACACCCTGGTGCTGCGGCCGTGACCCGCTGACAGCACGGACGGGCCCTCCACGCGCGCGTGGAGGGCCCTTTCGCGTACAGGGTGCCGGTCAGGACTCCGGGAAACGGCGCACCCCGGACGGTGTCACCACCGCGTCCACCGGACGGTCGTGGGGCTCCTCGGGGACCCGCCCGACGACCTCCGCGTCGTACAGCAGCACCACCAGCGCCGGATGGACACCCGCGTTCCCCAGCCGCGCGAGGACCCGGTCGTACGAGCCGCCGCCGCGGCCCAGGCGCATCCCGCGCGCGTCGACGGCGAGGCCCGGCAGCAGCACCGCGCCGGCCTCGGTCACGGCGTCCGGGCCGAGGTGCGGGCCGGCCGGCTCGAAGAGTGCCGTCTTCCTGCCGTGTTGGACCCGGACGAGGGCGTCCCGGCCGGTGTAGGGGCCCCAGTCCAGGTCGTTGTCGGGCAGCAGGGCGGGCAGCAGGACGCGCACGCCCCGCGCGCGCAGCGCGTCGAGCAGCGCGAGGGTGCCGGGTTCGCTTCCCACGGACACGTACGCGGCCACCGTGCCCGCCCGCGCGAGCTCGGGCAGGTCCAGGGCGCGCCGGGCCAGCGCGGCCGCCGATTCCCGCACGTCATCCGGCGTCAACCTGCTTCTTACCGAGAGGAGCTCTCGCCGCAACGTCCGTTTGGCAGACTCGGTGCCCTGTTCGAAGTGAGTCAAAGCTCGCTCCCGTACTCTTCCCAATGTGCGCAAATGAGAGCCAAATAACCGGAGCCTCGGATTCCACGCAAAGGCACCGGATAAGGTGTCGGGCATGACTCAGTCCCACCCTCGGATCAGCAAGGCTGTCATCCCCGCAGCGGGCCTAGGAACACGCTTCCTGCCGGCCACCAAAGCCACTCCCAAGGAGATGCTGCCGGTCGTCGACAAGCCCGCGATCCAGTATGTGGTCGAAGAGGCCGTCTCCGCGGGCCTCGACGACGTCCTCATGATCACAGGCCGTAACAAGCGGCCGCTCGAGGACCACTTCGACCGCAACTACGAACTCGAGTCCGCCCTGCAGAAGAAGGGCGACGCCGAACGGCTCGCCAAGGTCCAGGAGTCCAGCGACCTCGCCACCATGCACTACGTGCGCCAGGGCGACCCCAGGGGCCTCGGCCACGCCGTGCTGTGCGCGGCCCCGCACGTCGGCCAGGAGCCCTTCGCCGTCCTCCTCGGCGACGACCTGATCGACCCCCGCGACCCCCTGCTCAAGCGAATGATCGAGGTGCAGGAGCAGCGCGGCGGCAGCGTCATCGCCCTGATGGAGGTCGAGCCCGAGCAGATCCACCTCTACGGCTGCGCGGCCGTCGACCTCACCGAGGACGGCGACGTCGTCAAGGTCCACGACCTCGTCGAGAAGCCGGCCGCGGCCGACGCCCCGTCGAACTACGCCATCATCGGCCGCTACGTCCTCGACCCCCACGTCTTCGACATACTGCGCAAGACCGAGCCCGGCCGCGGCGGCGAGATCCAGCTGACCGACGCGCTGCAGCAGTTGGCCGCGGACGAGAAGGTCGGCGGCCCGGTGCACGGCGTCGTCTTCCAGGGCCGCCGCTATGACACCGGCGACCGCGGCGACTACCTGCGTGCCATTGTCCGACTGGCGTGCGAACGTGAAGACCTGGGCCCGGACTTCCGGACCTGGCTTCGCAGTTACGTAGCCGAGGAGATGTAGCGAGTTGAGCACCGCCGCGCCCCGTCCCGCCGGTCACGACCAGCTCTGGTCCGTGGACGAGCACCTTCAGGACATCCTCGCCACCGTCCGTCCCCTCGAACCCATCGAGCTGCAGCTCCTCGACGCCCAGGGCTGTGTCCTGGTCGACGACGTCACGGTGCCGGTCTCCCTGCCGCCGTTCGACAACAGCTCGATGGACGGGTACGCGGTGCGGGTCGCGGACATCGCGGGCGCGAGCGAGGAGTTCCCGGCCGTCCTGGAGGTCGTCGGGGACGCCGCGGCGGGCCAGGCCGACCTGCTCCACGTGGGCCCCGGCCAGGCCGTCCGCATCATGACCGGCGCCCCGCTGCCGCCCGGCGCCGAGACCGTCGTCCCCGTGGAGTGGACCGACGGAGGGCTCGGCGAGGGCCCGGTCAGCGGGATGCGCGCCCGCAGCCAGGCCCCCGAGGGCGCCGCCGGCACCGTGCAGATCCACCGGCCCGCCGAGGCCCGCGCGCACGTGCGGGCGGCGGGCAGCGACGTCGAGGCCGGCGACCGCGCCCTGCGGGCCGGCACCGTCCTCGGCCCGCCGCAGATCGCCCTGCTCGCCGCCATCGGCCGCGGCACGGTCCGGGTGCGCCCCCGCCCCCGGGTCGTCGTCATGTCCACCGGCAGCGAACTCGTCCAGCCCGACGAACCGCTCGGCACCGGCCAGATCTACGACTCCAACAGCTTCGCCCTCACGGCCGCCGCCCGCGACGCCGGCGCCATCGCCTACCGCGTCGGCGCCGTCGCCGACGACGCCGAGACGCTGCGCGACACCATCGAGGACCAGCTCGTGCGCGCCGACCTCATGGTCACCACCGGAGGTGTCAGCGTTGGGGCGTACGACGTCGTCAAGGAGGCGCTGGCCCACGTCGGCGACGAGGACGAGCCCGGCAGCGGCGTCGAGTTCCGCAAGCTCGCCATGCAGCCCGGCAAACCGCAGGGCTTCGGCTCGATCGGCCCCGACCACACCCCGCTGCTCGCCCTGCCGGGCAACCCGGTGTCGTCGTACGTCTCCTTCGAGCTGTTCGTGCGCCCCGCGATCCGCACCCTGATGGGCCTGACCGACGTGCACCGCCCGCGCACCCGGGCCACCCTCGCCGCCGACAAGGCGCTCACCTCGCCCAAGGGACGCCGGCAGTTCCTGCGCGGCACCTACGCCGACGGCGAGGTCCGGCCCGTCGGAGGCGCCGGATCCCACCTGGTCGCCGCCCTCGCGCAGGCCGACGCGCTGATCGTCGTCCCCGAGGACGTCGAGAGCGTCGAACCGGGTGGCGAGGTCGAGGTGGTCCTGCTCGGCTGACCGTCGCTGGTTGGCGGTACCGTGTCGCGCACAGCAGGTCCGTGCGCCGCACCGCGACGGGCCCGGACCGGGAGCGCCACACCAGCATGAGCACGCAGAACCCACCCCCGCAGGACCACCTCACGCACCTCGACGAGGCAGGCGCCGCCCGGATGGTCGACGTCTCCGCGAAGGACGTCACCGCACGCACGGCCCGCGCCGCCGGACGGGTCCTCGTCTCGCCGCGCGTGGTCGAACTCCTGCGGGGCGAGGGGATGCCCAAGGGCGACGCCCTCGCCACCGCCCGTATCGCGGGCATCATGGGCGCCAAGCGCACCCCCGACCTGATCCCGCTGTGCCACCCCCTCGCGCTCTCCGGTGTGAAACTGGACCTGTCGGTCGCGGACGACGCCGTGGAGATCGTGGCCACCGTGAAGACCACGGACCGCACGGGCGTCGAGATGGAGGCCCTGACCGCCGTCACCGTCGCCGCGCTCACCGTGATCGACATGGTCAAGGCGGTCGACAAGGGAGCGGTCATCACGGACGTACGGGTGGAGCAGAAGACGGGCGGCAAGTCGGGCGACTGGAGCCGGGCATGACGTATCGCGCTCTGGTGGTCACCGCGTCCAACCGGGCCGCCGCCGGGGTCTACGAGGACCGGGGCGGACCGCTGATCGCCGACGGCCTCGAGGCGCTCGGGTTCACCGTCGACGGGCCGCAGGTCGTGCCCGACGGCGACCCGGTCGAGGCGGCGCTGCGCGCCGGCGTCGGCGCCGGGTACGACGTCGTCGTCACCACCGGCGGCACCGGCATCTCGCCCACCGACCGCACCCCCGAGGCGACCCGCGCGGTGATCGACCGCGAGGTCCCCGGCATCGCGGAGGCCATCCGGGCGTTCGGCCGGGACAAGGTGCCGACCGCCGCCCTGTCCCGGGGCCTGGCCGGCGTCGCCGGGCGGACGCTGATCGTGAACCTGCCCGGCTCCAGCGGCGGGGTGAAGGACGGCCTGGCCGTCCTGGAACCCCTCCTGATCCACGCCCTCGACCAGCTCCGCGGCGGTGACCACCCCGGACCGAGCAGTGGGGGTGCGAGCTGAACAGCCCATCCTGGCCCGTCGAGCTGAGGGACGGCGACGTCGTCCTCAGGCCGATAAAGATGCGCGACCAGCGGGTGTGGCGCGAGGTCAACCGGCGCAACCGGGACTGGCTGCGGCCCTGGGAGGCCACCATCCCGCCGCCCACGCCCAGCGGGCCGATCGCGCACCGGCCCACCTACCGCCAGATGGTGCGGCACCTGCGCTCCGAGGCGAACGCGGGCCGCATGCTGCCGTTCGTCATCGAGTACCAGGGGCGCCTCGTCGGGCAGTTGACGGTCGCCGGGATCACCTGGGGATCGATGTGCTCGGGGCACGTCGGCTACTGGGTGGACGAGTCCGTCGCGGGCCGCGGGGTCATGCCGGCCGCCGTCGCGCTCGTCGTGGACCACTGTTTCCGCACCGTCGGTCTGCACCGCATCGAGGTCTGCATTCGCCCCGAGAACAGGCCCAGCCGCCGGGTCGTGGAGAAACTCGGATTCCGCGAAGAGGGACTGCGTCCGCGTTATCTGCACATCGACGGGGCCTGGCGCGACCACCTCGTCTTCGCGCTCACCGCGGAAGAGGTCCCGGACGGACTGCTCGGGCGCTGGCACCGCACCCGTGCGCAGGCCACCCCGCCCGCCAAGCCGCAGAACACACGAGGCAATCCCGCGTAACCCCGGGAATTGAATAAATGTTCGAAATTGATCGGCGGATGACCGGCTGAGGGCGTGAAATTCGCGGCCTCGGCGGGCTGCTGATCGCATCGGTCACAAAAAAAGTTCGAAATATCAGCCAGATCGTGCGACACACCGGCTCAATTGGCGGATGGCCTCAAGCAAACCCCTCTACCGTGTGAGGCGTGAGCAGCAGCGGCCTCATCTACGCAGTCATCGTCGGGGCCTGGGCCGCCTACCTGGTGCCGATGTGGCTCCGTAGGCAGGACGAGCTGAACGAGGCCCGTCCGACGGAACGCTTCAGCACGGCCATCCGGTTGCTGTCCGGACGGGCGGGCATGGAGCGCCGGTACGCCAAGGACCTGCGCGCCCGCTCCACCGGCGAGGGGGAGCCCGGCGCGGACGACCCGGACGACGTCACCGAGTCGGTGGACGTCCGGGCCTTCGCCGTGCCCCCGACCCGTCCGCACACCCAGGCGGCGGCACCGGCCCAGGCACCGGCCCGCCCGGACCCGGCACGCCCCGAAGCCCCCCGGGAGCCCGACGCCCAGGCCCGCAAGCGCGTGCCGGCCCCCCGGAGGTCCCCCTCCGAGGAGGCGGCCGCAGCGCGGGCCCGGCGCCTGAAGGTCCTCGCGCGCCGCCGGCGCACCACCGTCATGCTCTTCCTGGCCTTCACCCTCGGCGCGATCGTCGCCGCCGTCGGCGGACTCGCCTTCCTCTGGGCGCCCGGCGTCCCCGCCGTCCTCCTCAGCGGGTACATCGCCTACCTGCGGTCCCAGGAGCGCCGCCGCTTCGCCTACCAGATGGACCGGCGCGGCGCCGAGGTCGCCGCACAGCGGCTGCGCGAACACGCCCGCCGGAACCGCCGCCGCGGACCCGGCGACGCCCCGTCCGGCGCCGCCGAGTCCGACGAAGGGGCCGGACCAGACACCGGCACCGACCTGTCCGCGCTCGCCGCCGACCGGCGGGCCCTCGTCGAGCAGACCGACCACGCCGAGTGGGTCGACCAGCAGCGCGAGCGCCAGCGGCGCCCCGGGCACGGCGACAGCTGGGACCCGGTGCCCGTCCCCCTGCCGACGTACGTGACCGCGCCCGTCGCCCCCCGCGCCACCTCCGACGTCGACCTCGGCGCACCGGACGCGTGGAGCTCGGCCCGCTCCAGCGCCGTCGGCCACGAGCACGAGGCCGCGTCCGCCGACGCCTCCGCCGCGGCCGAGGACGACCGCACCGACGGGGGCGAGCGCAGCGACGCCCGCCGGGCCGCGTCCGCCCGCCGGGCCCGCGAGCGGGGCCGCACACCGCTGTTCGACCAGTACGAGGACGGCGACCGGCCGCGCGCCGCCAACGAGTGACGGCGGCCCGGCACGGCCGCCCGGCCGCCCGGCAACGGATTTCCGAGCACGCCGATCGGGGTGCTAAAGTTTCACTCGTTGCAAGGGCCTGTGGCGCAGTCCGGTAGCGCACCTCGTTCGCATCGAGGGGGCCAGGGGTTCGAATCCCCTCAGGTCCACGCAGCCCAAAGCCCCGGTAGGGATCTCCCGACCGGGGCTTTGGCATGTCTCAGGGTCGGGAAAGAGGCGGCGGGCGCCGGGGTCTGACCCCCGATCACCCGCCACGGATGCGTGCCGGGGCTCACAGCGCCTTGGCGTAACACAGGCTCAGTTCGTGGAAGCGGTAGTAGCCGAACTTCTCGCACGGCTCGTAGCCGCTCGACGTGTAGAGGGCCACCGCCTCCGGCTGCTTCACGCCCGTCTCCAGCACCATCCGCCGGCGGCCCGCCGATCGGGCGTCCTCCTCCAGCGCCGCCAGGATGCGCCGCGCGATCCCGCGGCCGCGCACGTCCTCCACCACGTACATGCGCTTCAGCTCGGCGTCGCCGTCCCGGTTGCCCTCGCCGTTCTCGTCCTGCGTCCGCCAGCCGCCGGAGGCGACCGGCACGCCGAGCGCGTCGTACGCGATCAGGTACAGGCCCCGCGGGGGCGCGAAGTCGGCCACGGCGAGCGGCGTGGCGTCACCGTCGTCGCCGTAGCGGACGGCGTACTCGGCCTGGACCTGGTCGTTGAGCTTGACCGCGTCGGGGTGGTCGAAGGGAACCGGGCGAATATGCATGCTGAATACCGTATATCAATTCAAGATCGGGACATTCCAGAATCGGACAACGTCCAGTGTGCCGGTAAAGTACCTGGGTGCTGACTGTGACCTCTGTAAATGTGAACGGACTCCGGGCCGCCGCGAAGAAGGGCTTCGTGGAGTGGCTGGCCGGAACCGATGCCGACGTGGTGTGCCTCCAGGAGGTCCGGGCCGAGCCGCAGCAGCTCCCCGAGCCTGTCCGCGCCCCCGAGGGCTGGCACGTCCTGCACGCGCCCTCGGCCGCCAAGGGTCGCGCCGGGGTCTCCCTCTACACACGCCGCGAGCCCGACCGGGTACGGGTCGGCTTCGGGTCCAGCGAGTTCGACGCCAGCGGCCGCTACGCGGAGGTCGACCTGCCGGGTGTGACGATCGCCTCCCTCTACCTTCCCTCCGGCGAGGTCGGCACCGAGCGGCAGGACGAGAAGTACCGCTTCATGACCGAGTTCCTGGCCCACCTGAAAGACCTGCGCGAACGTGCCGCCGCCGACGGCCGCGAGGTCCTGGTCTGCGGCGACTGGAACATCGCCCACGACAAGGCCGACCTCAGGAACTGGCGGGGCAACGCGAAGAACTCCGGCTTCCTGCCCGAGGAACGCGCCTGGCTGACCCGCGTCCTCGACCCGTCCGAGGGCGGCTACGTCGACGTCGTCCGCGCCCTGCACCCGGACGTGGAGGGGCCGTACTCCTGGTGGTCGTACCGGGGGCGGGCGTTCGACAACGACACAGGATGGAGGATCGACCTCCAGGTCGCGACGCCGGGGCTCGCGGGCCGGGCGCTCAAGGGGTACGTGGAACGCGCCGCCACGCACGGCGAGCGCTGGTCGGACCACGCGCCGGTGACGGTCGTCTACACGACCTAGTCCTGTGGCTGGTCCCGCTCGCTCTGGTTGCGCAGCCGGCGGTCCAGGGCCAGGGAGAGTTCCGCCTCGACGACGCTGCGGGCCAGGGGGCGCAGGCGGGGGAGGTCGGATTCGCCGGCGTGGCGCAGGACCAGGTCGGCGAACAGGTCGGCCATGGCGTCGACGTGTTCGCGGATGCGGCGGCCGGCGGTGAGGACCTCGGCGAGGGGGATGCCCTCGCGGACGAGGGCCGAGGAGACGTCGAGCAGGCGGCGGCTGATGTGGACGATCTCGTCGCCGTCGGTGCCGAGGTAGCCGAGGTCGAGGGCGGCGGCGAGGTTCTCGGGGGTGACCTGGCCCTCGAAGCGGGCGGCGAGTTCCTCGGGGGTGAGGCGGACCGGCTCCTCCTCGGTGGGGGTGACGCCGAGCACGTCGGCGACATCGCGGCCGTGGTCGAGGGCTTCGGCGAGTTCGGCGATGCCGGTGAGGGTGTGGCCGCGTTCCAGGAGAGCCGCGATGGTGCGCAGGCGGGCCAGGTGGTGGTCGTCGTACCAGGCGATGCGGCCCTCGCGGCGGGGTGGCGGGATGAGCTTGCGCTCGCGGTAGAAGCGCAGGGTGCGCACTGTGATGCCGGCCAGCCGGGCCAGTTCCTCCATGCGGTACTCACGCTTCTCGGTCACTCGGGCACCTTAATTCGTACCGCGGGTAACTTTCCTCGGCCCGCCCCCTACCGGTCGGTACGGGGCTCCTCTACGCTCCCCACCATGCCAGTGTTCACTGGCGTGATTCCGGTGGAGCAGGGAGGCACACGCATGGCCGAACGCGAACATGTGCGCGTCGCGGTGATCGGGTCCGGGTTCGGCGGGCTGGGGGCGGCCGTACGGCTGCGGCGCGAGGGCGTCACGGACTTCGTCGTCCTGGAACGGGCGGGCAGCGTCGGCGGCACCTGGCGGGACAACAGCTATCCGGGCTGCGCCTGTGACGTGCCGTCCCATCTGTACTCCTTCTCGTTCGCGCCCAACCCGGACTGGCCGCGCACCTTCTCCGGCCAGGAGCACATCCGCGCCTATCTGGAGCACGTCACCGACACCTTCGGGCTGCGGCCGCACATCCGCTTCGACTCGGAGGTGAAGCGGATGACGTGGAACGGCGAGCGGCTGTGCTGGGACATCGAGACCAGCCGGGGGGAGCTCTCCGCCGACCTCGTCGTCTCCGCCACCGGGCCGCTGTCCGACCCGAAGATCCCCGAGATCCCGGGCCTGGAGTCCTTCCCCGGGCAGGTGTTCCACTCGGCGCGCTGGGACCACGACTACGACCTGCGCGGCAAGCGGGTCGCCATGGTCGGCACGGGCGCCTCCGCCATCCAGATTGTGCCGTCCATCCAGCCCCAGGTGGAGCGGCTCACGCTGTTCCAGCGCACCCCGCCGTGGGTCATGCCCCGGATGGACCGCGCGATCAGCGGGGCCGAGCGGTCGCTGCACCGGGCGCTGCCGTTCACCAGCCGGGTGCGCAGGGGCCTGCTGTGGGGCATCCGGGAGCTCCAGGTGCAGGCGTTCACCAAGCACCCGAACGAGCTGGGCTTCATCGAGGGCCTGGCCAAGCGGAACATGGCCCGTGCGATCAAGGACCCGGAGCTGCGGGCCAAGCTGACCCCCGACTACCGCATCGGCTGCAAGCGGATCCTGCTGAGCAGCGCGTACTACCCGGCCCTCGCCCGGCCCAACGTGGACGTGGTGGCCAGCGGGCTCAGCGAGATCCGGGGCTCGACGCTCGTCGCGGCCGACGGCAGCGAGGCCGAGGTCGACGCGATCGTGTTCGGCACCGGGTTCCATGTCACCGACATGCCCATCGCCGAGCGCGTGGTGGGTGCGGAGGGCAAGACCCTCGCCGAGGTGTGGAAGGGCGGGATGGAGGCGCTGCGCGGCGCGTCCGCCGCCGGGTTCCCGAACTGGATGACCATCATCGGGCCCAACACGGGCCTGGGGAACTCGTCGATGATCCTGATGATCGAGTCCCAGCTGAACTACATGGTGGACTTCGTGCGCCAGCTCGACGTGCTCGGCGGGCGGGTGGCCCTGGACGCCCGGCCGAGCGCCGTGCACGCCTGGAACCGGCGGGTGCAGCAGCGGATGACGCGGACCGTCTGGAACACGGGCGGCTGCACCAGCTGGTACCTGGACGCCAACGGCCGCAACACCACGGTGTGGCCGGGCACGACGGCGGAGTTCCGGCGGGCCACCCGCCGGGTGGACCTCGCGGAGTACGCCGTCGTCCGGTCCTCGGCGCCGGAGCGCGCGCACAGCGGCGAGAACGTGGAGGTGTCCGCGTGAGCCGCCTGACGAGCGTGGCCTCGGGGCCGTACGCGCCGCCCGCGCCCGTCCGTGAGCTGACGGTGGAGTCCGCCGACGGGGCCCGGCTGCACGTGGAGGTGCACGGACCGGAGGGCGCTCCGGCCGTCGTGCTCGCGCACGGCTGGACCTGTTCGACGGCCTTCTGGGCGGCGCAGATCCGCGAACTGGCCGTGGACCACCGGGTCGTGGCCTACGACCAGCGCGGTCACGGACGCAGCCCGGCAGGTGCCGTGTGCAGCACGGACGCCCTCGCCGACGACCTGGAAGCCGTCCTGAGGGCCACGCTGGCCCCCGGCGAGAAGGCCGTCGTGGCCGGGCACTCGATGGGCGGGATGACCGTGATGGCGGCGGCCGCCCGTCCGGCCTTCCGGGAGCACGTGGCCGCCGTCCTGCTGTGCAGCACGGGCGCGTCGCGGCTGGTCGCCGAGTCGACGGTGCTGCCGCTGCGGGCGGGCGGGCTGCGGACCCGGCTGACGGGGCGCCTCCTCGGGTCGCGGGCGCCGCTCGGGCCGGTCACGGCGGCCGCCCGGGCGATCCTCAAGTACGCGACGATGGGGCCGCGTTCGGCGCCCGAGATGGTCGAGGCGTGCGCGCGGATCGTGCACGCCTGCCCGCGGACCGTGCGGCACGCCTGGTCGCAGGTGCTGGCGCTGATCGATCTCGACCACGGCATAGGGGAGTTGACCGTCCCCACTGCGGTGGTCGTCGGCACGGCCGACCGGCTCACCCCGCCGGTGCACGCCCGCTCGCTGGCCGCCGCGCTGCCGAACTGCCTCGGCGTGACGGAGCTCGAGGGGCTCGGGCACATGACGCCCATCGAGGCACCCGAGCTGGTCACCGGGAAGATACGTGAACTCGTCACGACGTACACGCAGGTCAAGGAGGGTGCATGAGCAGGGTGAGCCTTGAGGGTCAGGTCGCCGTCGTCACCGGGGCGGCGCGCGGGGTCGGGGAGCTGCTCGCGCGCAAGCTGTCCGCGCGGGGCGCGTCGGTGGCGCTGGTGGGCCTGGAGCCGGATGTGCTCAAGCAGGTCTCGGAGCGGCTGCACGGCGACAGCGACCAGTGGCACGCCGACGTCACCGACCACGAGGCGATGACGCGGGTGGCGCGGGAGGTGAAGGAGCGGTTCGGGAAGGTCGACATCGTGGTCGCCAACGCCGGTGTGGCGACGGGCGGGCCGTTCGTCGAGTCCGACCCGGAGTCCTGGCGGCGGGTCATCGAGGTCAACCTGATCGGGTCGGCGGTGACCGGGCGGGCGTTCCTGCCGCTGCTGATGGAGAGCCGCGGCTACCTGCTGCAGATCGCCTCGCTCGCGGCCGTCACCCCGGCGCCGATGATGTCGGCGTACTGCGCGTCGAAGTCCGGTGTGGAGGCGTACGCGCACAGCCTGCGGGCCGAAGTCGGCTACAAGGGCGTGCGGGTGGGCGTCGGCTATCTGTCGTGGACGGACACCGACATGGTGCGCGGTGCCGATGAGAACGACGTGATGCGGGAGTTGAGGCAGCGGCTGGTGTGGCCGGCGAACAAGACCTACCCGCTGGGACCGGCGGTCGACCGGCTCGTGGCCGGGATCGAGCGGCGGTCCAGCCATGTGTACGGGCAGTGGTGGCTGCGCGGCATGCAGGGGGTGCGCGGGTATCTGCCGGCGCTCATCGGGACCGTGGGGCAGCGGGAGATGCGGCGCTTCGCGGACCGGCTGGACGGCATGCGGACGGGCCTGGTCGGGGCGGGCGGCGAGGCCGACGAACAGGCGAGGACTACACGCCGTGACTGATCGACATGCGCAGGGTTACGGCCCGTGTGAATCTGGTCGAGGCCCCAGCGAGGGGGCCGATCCGACCCACTACGGGAGTGAACCCACATGGGCATGAAGGACCAGTTCAAGGAGAAGTCCGAGCAGCTCCAGGAGCGTGCGCGCCAGCACGGGCAGCAGGAGCGCGGCCGTCCGCAGGAGCAGCCGGAGCGGGGCCGCCCGCAGCGGCCGCAGCGGGACGAGGAGTCCGACCGCACGCGTGAGCGTGAGGACGACGAGCGCTTCGACGTCGACTACGACCGGTAGTCGGTCGGTTCGTTGAAACGCGGGGTGCCCCCGGCTCTGGTGGGTGCCCCGCGTTCGCGTGGGCGGGTGCCGGCCGGCGCGCTGTCAGGGCGCCGGCCGCGGTGGCAGTCTCGGCCGGGACCGGTCCGGCACGTGGGAGTAGTCCGGCGGTGTGGCCGGCGGGTGCGACTTCAGGAGTTCCAGGGCGAGTTCGGCGGCGTCGGCGAGCTGAGCGTGGCGGCCCTCCGCCCAGTCCAGGGGGGTGCGCAGGACCTCGACGTCGGGGGAGACGCCCCTGTTCTCGACGGACCAGCCGTAGGCGTCGAACCAGGCGGCGTTCATCGGGAC
Organism: Streptomyces sp. NPDC056628; assembly: GCF_042792555.1. Classification (NCBI taxonomy): domain Bacteria; kingdom Bacillati; phylum Actinomycetota; class Actinomycetes; order Kitasatosporales; family Streptomycetaceae; genus Streptomyces; species Streptomyces sp. NPDC056628. The sequence goes on along the minus strand of NZ_JBHTWG010000007.1, from coordinate 177,685 downwards.
GGTGATCACCGTCCCGTCGCCTAGGCGGTGACGGCCCGTCATGCCGACGACACCGCCCCAGGTGCGCTGGCCGACGACCGGTCCGAGGCGCAGCAGCTTGAACGCGGCGGTGATCATGTCGCCGTCGGAGGAGGTCGCCTCGTCGGCGAGGGCGACGATGGGGCCGCGCGGCGCGTTGGAGGCGTACGACACCGGCTGGGCATTGCGGGTGAGGTCCCAGCCGAGGATCTTGCGGGTCAGTTTCTCCACCACGAGTTCGCTGATGTTGCCGCCCGCGTTGCCGCGCACGTCCACGAGGAGCGCGGGGCGGGACACCTCCATGCGCAGGTCGCGGTTGAACTGGGCCCAGCCCGAGCCGCCGAGGTCGGGGATGTGCAGATAGCCGCAGCGTCCGCCGCTCAGCTCCCGGACGACGGCCCGGCGTTTGGTGACCCAGTCCTGGTAGCGCAGGGGCCGTTCGTCGATGAGGGGGACGACGGCGACGCGGCGTGCGCGGCCGGCGACGCCCTCGGCCGGGACGAAGGTCAGCTCCACCGTGGTGCCGCCGGCCCCGGCCAGCAGCGGGTACGGGCCGGTGCGGGGGTCGACCGGCCGGCCGTCGACGTGGGTGAGGACCGCGCCCTCGCGGATGCCGGTGCCGGCCAGCGGGGAGCGGGCCTTGGAGTCGGAGGAGTCGCCGGGCAGGATGCGCCGGACCGTCCAGCCTTCGTCGCGGCGGACGAAGTTGGCGCCGAGCAGGCCCTGCCAGCGCTGGTAGTGCGGCGGGCCCTCGTTGCGGCGGGCGGCCGTGACGTAGGCGTGCGAGGTGCCGAGCTCGCCCAGGACCTCGCGGAGCAGGTCGGCGAACTCGTCGGGGGTGGAGACGCGTTCGACGAGCGGGCGGTACTGGTCGAGGATCGCGTCCCAGTCGATGCCGCACATGCCGGGGTCCCAGAAGTACGCCCGGGTCAGGCGGCCGGCCTCGGCGTACGCCTGCCGCCACTCGGCGGCCGGGTCCACCTCGTGCAGGATGCGGCGGGTGTCGATCCAGACCGTGCTGTCGCTGTCGCCGGACTCGCCGGCGGGGACGGCCCGCAGGTCACCCTCGTCGAGGACGACCAGCCGGGTGCCGTCGCCGCTGACCGCGAACGAGTCGAGGTGGCCGACCAGTTCGGTCTTCTTCGCCTTGCCGACGGAGAAGTGCTCCAGGGTGGGCCGGCCGGTCGTGTCGTCGGGGTTGGCGAAGGTCTCGCCGAGCGCGCCCGAGATCGGCCAGCGCAGCCACACCAGTCCGCCGCCGGCGACGGGGCGCAGCGCCGAGTACTTGGAGGCGGTCACCGGGAACGGCGTGACCCGGCTCTCCAGCCCTTCGGTCTCCACGGTCGTCGTGCCCGGGTCGCCGCCCTCCTCGTCGCTCAGCGGGTCCAGGCCCCCGGCGGCGGGCCGGCCCTCCGGGGTCAGGGCGAACGGGGAGGGGGTGGCCGAGGACAGCGGGACGAGGTAGGGGCGGCAGCCCAGCGGGAAGGACAGGTCGCCGGTGTGCACGTCGTAGACCGGGTCGAAGCCCCGCCAGGACAGGAACGCCAGATAGCGGCCGTCCCGGGTGAAGACCGGGTTCTCGTCCTCGAAGCGGCCGTCGGTGACGTCGACGATCAGCCGGTCCTTCATCCGGGCCAGTTTGATCTGGCGCAGGGTGCGGCCGATGCCGGGGTGGGACCAGGTCAGCCAGCCGCCGTCGGGGGAGAACGCGAGATCGCGCACGGGGCCGTTGACGGACCGGATCAGCTCGGTGACCTCGCCTCCCCCAGACTTCGTCCGGGAGGTGCCCCCAGAGTCCTCGGTCGCGTCGAGCAGCAGCAGCCGGCCGTCGTGAGCGGCGATCGCGAGTCGTTCGCCCTTGGGGTCGGCGACCGTCTCCAGGACCCGGCCCAGCGCGCCCGAGGCCAGCCGGCGCGGCTCGCGGTCGCCGGTGGCGCGCGGGAGGTAGGCGATCTCCACGGCGTCCTCGCCGTCCGCGTCGGTGACATAGGCGACCTGGCCGACGGGGCCCAGCATCTCGGGGAGGCGGACCCGTACGCCGGGGGTGTCGGTGATGGTGCGGGCGGGGCCGTCGCGGTGGGTCAGCCAGTACAGGCTGCCGCGGACGACGACGGCGCTGGCGCGGCCGGTCTCGTCCACGGAGACGCCTTCGATGTGCTGGGCGGCCGGCACCTGGTACCGGCGGCGTCCGGTCACCGGGCCGGACAGCCGTACGTCGAGCCGGCGGGGTTCGGAGTCGGCCGAGAGGTCGTCCACGATCCACAGGTCGCCCGCGCACTGGTACACCACCCGGGTGCCGTCGCTGGCGGCGTGCCGGGCGTAGAAGGCGTCGTGGTCGGTGTGCCGGCGCAGGCCGGAGCCGTCGTGGGCGCAGGAGTAGAGGTTGCCGATGCCCTCGTGGTCGGAGAGGAAGGCGATGCGGTCGCCGACGAACATGGGGGAGTGCAGATGCCCGTCGAGACCGGCGAGCAGGCGGGTGCAGTGCAGCCACAGGCGGCCCGTGGCGCCGCCCCGGTAGCGCTTCCAGTACGCCGGTTCGTGCGGCGGGGTGCCGGTCAGCAGCAGGGTGCGGCGCTCGCCGTCGATGTCGGCGACCTGGATGTCGGAGCAGGGGCCCCAGGGGAGCTTGCGGCCGGGGTCGCCGTCGGGGCGCACCTGGTGGGCGAACGTGTAGTGGGAGAAGGGCTCGCCGTGGGAGCCGACGGCGAGGATCACCCCGTCGGGGTCCCAGCCGCACACCTGGGTGTCGCTGGAGCCCCAGTAGGTGAGCCGGGTGGCGATGCCGCCGTCGACGGGCACGAGATGGATCTCGGGGACGAGGGTGCGCCAGCTCGTGTACGCGATGTGCCGGCCGTCGGGGGAGAAGCGGGGGTGGCCGGTCTTGGCGCGGTCGACGGTGAGCCGCCAGGCGCGGCCCGGGGCGTCGAGGGGGGCCAGCCACAGGTCGTCCTCGGCCACGAAGCACAGCAGGTCGCCGCTCAGATGCGGTAGGCGCAGGTAGCTCACCTCCCCATGCTTCGCCCGGGGGCCGACAGGGGCAAGTCGTGACATACCGTCCGTTCGGATGGGTGCCGGGCCCGTGCGGCCGGGAGGCGGCGCGCGTGACCCAGGACACGAACGAAACCGTTTCGTTTCGTTAGGGGGTGCGCTATCGTCTTAGGTGTACGAAACCGTATCGTTCGGAGGAGGAGGGTGGCAGCGATGACCGAGGCGTCCACGACACGGCGTTCACGCATCACCCCCGAGCGCGAGGCCGAGATGTACGCGGCCGTGCTCGACCTGCTCCGGGAGGTCGGCTACGACGCCCTCACCATGGACGCCGTGGCGGCCCGCACCCGGTCCAGCAAGGCGACGCTCTACCGCCAGTGGGGCGGCAAGCCGGAGCTGGTGGTCAAGGCGATCCGGCACACCAAGCCGGCCGGCGCCACCGCCATCGACACCGGGTCCCTGCGGGGCGACCTGCACACCCTCACGTCCCAGGAGGACGACTGCACCATGCAGCAGAACGCCGCGCTCATGCGCGGTCTGTTCATGGCGGTGCACAGCAACCCCGACCTCCTGCGGGCATTCAAGGAACTCCTCATCGAACCCGAGATGGAGGAGTTCCGGCGGATCCTGCGACGGGCCGTCGACCGCGGCGAGGTCCGCGCCGACCGCCCGGCGCTCGACTACGTCGTGCACATGCTCGTCGGCGCGTTCGCCACACGGTCGCTGATCGACGACAGGCCGCCGACGAAGGCCTTCCTCACCTCCTACATCGACGCCGTCGTCCTCCCCGCCCTCGGCGTCCCCGTCACCTGACGAGTTCCCCTCTCGCAAGCCCTTTCCTGACGTAACCGCTCACGTCGTCGGGCTGATCACCCCTGCCCAGAACCAACCCACGACCTGACCGGGAGACGCCCTCGTGGCCACGTTCCTGTACAAACTCGGCCGGCTCGCCTTCAGGCGACGCCACTTCGTCGCCCTCATCTGGGTCGCGCTGCTCGCCCTCGCGGGTGTCGGCGCGGCCAGCGCCCCGAGCGCCGGCAGCACGTCCTTCTCCATCCCCGGCACCGAGGCCCAGAAGGCCTTCGACCTGCTGGACGAACGTTTCCCCGGGATGAGCGCCGACGGCGCCACCGCCCGGGTCGTCTTCAAGGCGCCGAACGGCCAGAAGATGACGGACGCCGGGAACGAGGCGACCGTGAAGGACGCCGTCCGGGAGCTGTCCGACGGCTCCGAGGTGGCATCCGTCGCCGACCCGTACACCGCGCACGCCGTCAGCAAGGACGGCACGATCGCGTACGCGTCGGTGAAGTACAAGGTGTCCGGCATGGAGCTGGAGGACACCTCGCGCGAGGCCCTGAAGGACGCCGCGCAGGACGCCCGCGACGCGGGACTGACCGTCGAGGTCGGCGGTGACGCCCTCCAGACGACCCCCGAGACCGGTGCCACCGAGGTCATCGGCATCGCGATCGCCGCGGTCGTCCTCGTCATCACCTTCGGCTCGCTCGTCGCGGCCGGACTCCCGCTGCTGACCGCCCTGATCGGCGTCGGCATCGGCATCTCCACCATCGCCGCCCTGGCCAGCGCACTGGAGCTCGGCTCCACCACCTCGACCCTGGCGACGATGATCGGCCTCGCCGTCGGCATCGACTACGCCCTGTTCATCGTCTCCCGCTACCGGGCCGAGCTCGCCGAGGGCCGCGACCGCGAGGAAGCGGCCGGACGGGCCGTGGGCACCGCCGGCTCCGCGGTGGTCTTCGCCGGCCTGACCGTCGTCATCGCCCTGGTGGGCCTGTCGGTCGTCAACATCCCCATGCTCAGCAAGATGGGCATCGCCGCCGCCGGCACCGTCGTGATCGCGGTCCTGATCGCCCTGACGATGATCCCCGCGCTGCTCGGCTACGCCGGCCGCAAGGTCCGCCCCGCCGGCGCCAAGAGCCGCTGGATGGGCGGCCGGCGCGCCGAGCGCAAGGCCGCGTCCGGCACCGCGAAGCCCAACATGGGCACCCGCTGGGCCAGCTTCGTGGTCCGCCGCCCCGTCGCCGTGCTGCTGCTCGGCGTGCTCGGGCTCGGCGCGGCCGCCGTCCCCGCGACCTCCCTGGAACTCGGCCTCGGCGACGACGGTTCCCAGCCCACCTCCACCACCCAGCGCCGCGCCTACGACCTGCTCTCCGACGGTTTCGGGCCGGGCTTCAACGGACCGCTGATGGTCGTCGTCGACGCCCGCGGCACCGACGACCCGAAGGCCGTCTTCAGCGACGTCGGCGACGAGATCGAGCGGCTGGACAACGTGGCCACCGTGACGCCGGCCGCGCCCAACAAGGCCGGCGACACCGCCACCATCACCGTCATCCCGAACGCCAAGCCGTCGTCGGTCACCACCGAGAACCTCGTGCACTCCATCCGCGACGAGGGCGCCCGCATCCAGGCCGACAGCGACGCGACCGTGCTGGTCACCGGCTCGACCGCGATGAACATCGACGTCTCGCAGAAGCTGAACGACGCCCTGCTGCCGTACCTCGCGCTGGTCGTCGGCCTGGCCTTCCTGCTGCTGATCGTGGTGTTCCGCTCGGTCCTCGTCCCGCTCAAGGCGGCCCTCGGGTTCCTGCTGAGCGTTCTCGCGGCCCTCGGCGCGGTCGTCGCGGTCTTCCAGTGGGGCTGGTTCGCCGGCCTGCTGGGCGTCGAGGAGACCGGACCGGTCATGTCGATGATGCCGATCTTCATGGTCGGCGTGGTCTTCGGCCTCGCCATGGACTACGAGGTGTTCCTCGTGACCCGGATGCGCGAGGCGTACGTCCACGGCGAGAAGCCCAGCCAGGCGGTCGTCACCGGCTTCCGGCACGGCGCCCGGGTCGTCACCGCGGCCGCGGTGATCATGATGGCGGTGTTCGCCGGCTTCATCGGCTCCAGCGAGTCCATGGTCAAGATGATCGGCTTCGGCCTGGCGATCGCGGTGTTCTTCGACGCCTTCGTGGTCCGCATGGCCATCGTCCCGGCGGTCCTCGCCCTGCTCGGCAAGCGGGCCTGGTGGCTGCCGAAGTGGCTGGACCGCGCCCTGCCCAACGTGGACGTGGAGGGCGAGGGCCTGCGCACCCCCGAGGACGGCAGGGACGCCGACCCGGACGCGGACCGCGCGCCGGCCCTCGTGTGACCCGCGGCCACTGATCAGGACCGGCCGGTGAGGGCTCCGTGGGGACGGGGCGCCCTCACCGGCCTCCGCCATGCCGGTCCGGCCCGCGAAACGGGCTCGCGTGGCTCGTACACGCACCGCTAGCGTGCCGTGCATGACGACGACCGACAGCACGGGCTCCGGAGCCCACCCCCGGTTCGCCGAGGCCCTTCAGGAACTCGGCCTCGGCGAACTGCTGCCCCGCGTCCGCCGCTTCCCGGACGCCGCCCGCACCGCCGCCGAGGCCGCCGCCGCGATCGGCTGCGAGCTCCGCGAGATCTGCAAGTCCCTGATCTTCGCCGCCGACGGCGTCCCCGTCCTGGTGCTCATGGACGGCGCCTCCCGCGTCGACCTCGAACGGGTGCGGGAGGAACTCGGCGCCGCGAAGGTCACCCGCGCCAAGGCCGACGTCGTCCGCGAGACCACCGGGTACGCCATCGGGGGCGTGCCGCCCTTCGGGCACCGCACCCGCACCCGCGTCCTCGCCGACCGTTCGCTGCTGGAGCACGACGTGGTGTGGGCCGCCGCCGGGAACCCGCACGCCGTCTTCCCGATCGAGCCGAAGGCCCTCGTCGCGCACGCCGGCGCCGCCCTCGTGGACGTGCGCGAGCAGTGACCCCCCTGGTCGCCGCGGCCGTCCTGACCGCCGCCGTCACCCACGCCGGCTGGAACGCCATCGCGCACCGCATCACCGACAAGCTGGTCGGGTTCACCCTCATCGCGGGCGGCGGCGCGCTCATCGGGACCGCCCTGCTGCCCTTCGGGACGTTCCCGGCCGCGGGCGCCTGGCCGTACCTCCTCGCCTCGGCGCTCGTCCACGTCCTGTACTACGCGCTGCTCATGACGTCGTTCCGGCTCGGTGACTTCGGGCAGGCGTACCCCATCGCCCGTGGCACCGCGCCGCTCGTGGTCGCCGTCCTCGCCGCCGTCTTCGCCCACGAGGTGCCGGACGGCTGGGCGGCCGCCGGTATCGCCCTGTCCTGCGCGGGACTGACCGGGGTCGCCCTGTGGGGGCTGCGCGGCCGCCGGCCCGACTGGGCCGCGATCGGCGCCGCCCTCGCCACCGGGCTGACCATCGCCGCCTACACCCTGCTCGACGGCCTCGGCGTCCGCGCCTCCGGGTCGTCCCTCGGCTACATCGCCTGGCTGATGCTGCTCCAAGGGCTCGTGATCCCGGCGTTCACGCTGGTGCGCCGGCGCGGATCGGCCGGGGCCGCGCTGCTGCCCTACGCGGGGCTGGGACTGCTCGGCGCGGCCCTGTCCGTCGCCGCCTACGCCCTGGTCCTGTGGGCGCAGACCCGGGCCGAGCTGGCGCCGGTCGCGGCGCTGCGCGAGTCCTCCGTCATCGTCGGCGCCGCCATCGGCGCCGTCCTCTTCAAGGAGCGCTTCGGGGCGCCGCGTATCGCGGCCGCGTTCCTGCTGGTCGCCGGGATCGGGCTGATGCTGCACGCGGGATGACCCGGCGGGTCCCTCAGGCCCGTCCCGTGATGCCCGACAGGTCACGGACCGTCATGCTGTTGCGGTCGCCGACCGTGCGGCCCAGCGAGTGGTGGGGCCACAGGCCCGCGGCCACGCGCCGGCTGCGCTCGCTCCACTGACGCGCCGCCAGGTCGCCCGCCTTGTAGTGGTTCAGGGCGTAGCCGCCCGAGTGGACGCGGAGCAGGGTGAAGCCGCCCGGGTACTCCTTGGCCGCCGCGACCTCCTGCTGGGTGACATGCGGGGCCCGCGCCAGCACCGTGCGCTTGTTGCGGTGCGTGTGGCCCGCGTGGTGCAGGAAGACGCCGGGCGCGTCCGCGTAGGCGTCGAGCACGGCACCTGCCTGCCGGCGGTCCAGGCAGTGCCCGCGGGTCACCGGGAACACCGAGTCCCGCACGGTCAGCGGATGGTGCCCGAACACCAGCGTCGGCTGGTCCGGCTGCTCCCTCAACCGATCCCGGAGCCAGGCCAGTTGCTCGGGCCCGAGGCCGCCCGCGCCGGCGCCGTCGCCGGCCTCGACGTAGGTGTCGAGGCCGACGACGCGCAGCCCGCCGAGGTCGTGGGTGAAGTACCCGGGGCCGTCGCCGTCCACGAACGCGGCGGCGAAGGTGTTCTCCGCCGACCGGTCGTGGTTGCCGCCGACGACGAAGTAGTCCTGCCCGTGCCTGCCGAACCCGTCGAGGATCCGCCGGGCCTCGGCGAGGTCGCGCGCCGCCCCGCAGGCCGAGATGTCGCCCCCGGCGAGCAGCACGTCCGCCCCGCGCCGCCGGGCCTCCTCGACCAGCGCCCGGCCCATGAGCTCCGGGTACGGCTCCCCACCCGCCCGCTGCGGCACCCCGCGCGGCAGGGGCAGCCCGCCGACCAGCCCGGCGGTGGTCTCGCCGAGATGCAGGTCGTTGCAGAGCGCGATGGACAGCAGATGCCGGCCGGGCGGGGGCCGCGGGGTCGTGAAGGAGTACGGCCCGCTGCGGGTGCCCAGCCCGAACGCCGAGGTGCCGACCGCGTTGCCCCGCACCAGCTGCAGCGGGGTGGGAATAGCGGCGACACCGCGTGAGCGAGCCCGGTAGTAGTACGTCTGCCCCGGCTCCAGACCGGTCAGCTCGACCTGGTGGTGGGCGGTGGGCCGGTCCCCGGACGCGACCCGGTTAAGCCGGGACGGGTGGGTGCCGTAGACGACCTCGCCCTCGGTGACGGCGGGCACGGGGCGGCCCGCGCCGTCGTCGGTGCCGGGGACACCGGTGAACCAGGTGACGACCGCGCGGTCCTCGGTCAGCGTGACCAGTTCCAGGTGGACGGCCGCCAGGTCGTCGGGGTGCGGTGCGCGGGACCACCGGGTGGCCGTCGCCGCCGACCGCAGCAGGGCGGGGGTCAGCCGCGCCCCGGAGCGCAGCACCTCACGGGGGCCCGGGAGAGCCGACAGGAGGGCGGGGAGATGGGCGGAGAGGCAGCAGCGCAGATCCTCGAGGCGGCCTTGCGCGGGGAACGGGACGAGAGGCGCCGGCGGCGGGGCCAGGTCCGGGGCGCGACCCTCCCGCGGAAGCAGGGCGGGAACGCCTGCGGCGGCCCCTGTGCCGGTTGTCACCTGATCCCGAGTTGCCGGATCGACCCCGGGTAAACGCGGGTCGGCCGGGTCGAACGCGGCGTCCGGAACCGGCCTTTCGACCCTCCGGGACCGGCCCCCACCGCCCGCCCGCCGCACTACGATCGTCCCGGCGGACGGTTCACCGAGGGGGCGGACAGTGACGGCGCTGAGCGAGGGGTCGGACGCGGGGGTCGGCGACCGGGAACCCCTGCATCCCGACCGGATCAAGCACCTGGAGTTCATCCAGGCCACCATCACGCGGCTGGGGACCAACTCCTTCCTGGTGAAGGGCTGGGCCCTGACTCTGGCCGCCGGTCTGCTCGCCCTGTCCGCGAGCCGGCTGAGCTGGCACCTCGCGGCCGTCGGTGTGGTGCCGCTGCTGTGCTTCTGGTACCTCGACTGCTTCTTCCTGCGCCAGGAACGGGCCTACCGCCGGCTCTACGACGACGTCCGCCGCCCCGGCAGCACCGTCGAGCCGCTGTCGATGAACGTGGCGTCCCATCTGAGCGCCATGCCCTGGCGGGAGGTCTGGTTCACCCCGACCCTCCTGCTGTTCTACACACCCCTGCTGCTGGCCGATCTCGCGCTGCTCGCCCTCGCCGCCTGAGCCGGGTGCCCTTCTGGCGGGCCCGTCCGTGAAGGAGCACCCTGGAAGCAGGTCTTCCGGAGGTGGTCGTCATGATGCACACCGCAGTGGGATGGCACGTCGAGATGGAGTTCATGGAGGACGACCAGCACACGCGGGCGGTCGCCATGGTGCGGCTGCCCGACGGCACCGAGGTACGGGCCCACGGGCACGCCAGCCGGCACCACACCGATTCCTACCAGCCCCGCGTCGGCGAGGAGATCGCCGGAGCCCGCGCGCTGAACGAGCTGGCGATGCAGATGCTCGGCAAAGCGCACACCGAGATCGACGCCGCGTCCGGCCGCACCTCGCACCCGATCAACGTCTAGGGCGTGTCGAAAGTAGCGTCGTCCGCCCGAAGGGCGTCGCGGACCGGACGGGACTTTCGAAACACGCCCTAGGCGGCCGACGACGCCCGGACCGCCCGGATCAGCGCCTGCGCCCTCGGGTCCGCCGTCACCGTCCTGCGGAAGCCGTTCGTCACATAGCCGAAGGCGATCCGCGCCTCCGGGTCGGCGAAGCCGAGGGCGCCGCCGCGTCCGGGGTGCCCGAAGGAGCCGGGGCCGAGCAGCGGGGACGCGGTGCCGTGCAGCATGTACCCCAGTCCGAAGCGGGTGTTGACGACCAGGACGCGGTCCGGGCCCGACGACTCCTCGGCGCGGGCCAGCTCCACCGTCGCCGGGTCTAGGAGCCGCACCCCGTCGACCTCGCCGATCAGGGCCGCGTAGAAACGGGCCAGCCCGTCGGCCGTCGCGACACCGTTCGTCGCCGGGAGCGCGGCGGCCCGGTACACCGGGTCGTTCTGGTCGGGGAACGGGCTGATCGCGGCGAACGCGCGGCGCGTGAGCGAGTCCGGGTCCTCGTAGGCCGCGGTGACCGACCGCTTCGGCCGGGCCCGCAGCGCGCCCGCCGGCTCCGGCCCGTCCACCCGCCCGGTACGGCCGGCCCGGCCGGCCGCCTCCTCCGGCAGCCCCAGCCACAGGTCGAGCCCCAGCGGGCCCGCCACCTCCTCGGCGAGCCAGGCGCCGACCCAGCGGCCCGTGACCCGCCGCACCAGCCCTTCCAGCAGCCAGCCGTAGGTCAGCGCGTGGTAGCCGTGGTCGGTCCCGGGCTCCCAGACGGGCGCCTGCGCGGCCACGGCCGCCGGGCCGCGCTCGGGGTCCAGGGCCTCCTCGGGGGTGAGCGGCACGTCCAGGACCGGCAGCCCGGCGCGATGGCCGAGCACGTGCCGGACCAGCAGCCGCTCCTTGCCGTGCGCCTTGAACTCCGGCCAGTAGGCCGCCACCGGCGCGTCCAGGTCCAGTTCCCCGCGCTGGTGCAGCAGCAGGGCTACGGCGGCGGCGACGCCCTTGGTGGCCGAGCGCACGACCTGCGCGGTGTCGCGCTGCCAGGGCTCGGTGCCGTCGACGTCCCGGGTGCCGGCCCACAGGTCGACGACCCGGTGCCCGTCGCGGTACACGGCGACGGCGGCGCCGCGCTCGCCGAGCCCGGTGAAGTTCCGTGCGAACGCTTCCCTGACCGGCTCGAAGCCCTCGGCGACTGTGCCGTTCACGTCCACGTTCGTGCTCCCTCGACCGACCACCCGGCGCCCCCGTGGCGCCTGCGGTGTCCCATCCAACATGGGTGCGCGACCGTCGATTCCGAAGTGTGGCCGACGTCTCGCGCGCGGGGGCGGCGGTCAGGCGTCCGTGGGCACCGAGCGCGGGTCGAAACCGTAGGGAAGCTCCAGCCGGTGGGCGCTCATCAGCGCGTCGTCGGCGAGGAGTTCACGGGTCGGGCCGTCCGCCGCGATCACGCCCTCGCTCAGGATCAGCGACCGCGGGCACAGCTCCAGCGCGTACGGCAGGTCGTGGGTGACCATGAGGACGGTGACGTCCAGCGAGCGCAGGATGTCGGCCAGTTCACGGCGGGAGGCCGGGTCGAGGTTGGAGGACGGCTCGTCCAGGACGAGGAGCTCCGGTTCCATCGCGAGCACGGTGGCGACCGCGACCCGGCGCCGCTGCCCGAACGACAGGTGGTGCGGCGGGCGGTCCTTGAACTCCGCCATGCCGACCCGCTCCAGCGCCCGGTCCACGCGCGCCTCCAGCTCGGGCCCCTTGAGCCCGGCCGCGGCCGGCCCGAACGCCACGTCCTCGCGGACCGTCGGCATGAACAGCTGGTCGTCCGGGTCCTGGAACACGATGCCGACCCGGCGCCGGATCTCCGCCATGTGCTCCCGGCCCACGGGCAGTCCGGCGACCCGCACCGTGCCGGTGCCGCCGCTCAGGATGCCGTTGAGGTGCAGGACGAGGGTCGTCTTGCCGGCGCCGTTCGGGCCGAGCAGCGCGACCCGTTCGCCGCGCTCGACGGAGAAGTCCACGCCGAACAGGGCCTGGTGCCCGTCGGGGTAGGCGAAGGCGAGGCCGGAGACCTCGAGGGAAGCGGTCACAGGGTCCATCCCAGCAGACAGACGACGAGGGCGGAAAGCGGCAGCGTCAGGGCGTACGTCCACTGCGCCCGGGACGCGGTGACCTCGTCGATCACCGGCATCGTCCCGGCGTACCCGCGGCTGACCATGGCCAGGTGCACCCGCTCCCCGCGCTCGTAGGAGCGGATGAACAGGGCGCCCGCGGACTTGGCGAGCACGCCCCAGTGCCGTACGCCCCTCGCCTCGAAGCCGCGGGACTCGCGGGCGATGCGCATCCGCCGCATCTCGTCGGCGATGACGTCGCCGTAGCGGACCATGAAGGACGCGATCTGCACGAGCAGCGGCGGGAGCTTCAGCCGTTGCAGGCCGAGCAGCAGCTCGCGCAGCTCGGTGGTGGAGGCGAGCAGCACCGAGGCGGCGACGCCGAGGGTGCCCTTGGCCAGCACGTTCCAGGCGCCCCACAGGCCGCCGACGCTCAGCGACAGGCCCAGCACCTCGACGCGCTCGCCCTCCGCCACGAACGGCATGAGCACGGCGAACGCGACGAACGGCACCTCGATCAGCAGCCGCTTCAGCAGGAACCGGGCGGGCACGCGGGCGGTGTGCGCGACGACGGCGAGCAGGACCGCGTACAGGCCGAACGCCCACATCGCCTCCCGCGGTGTGGAGACCACGACGACCACGAACGCGAACGTCGCGGCCAGCTTGGTGTGCGGCGGCAGACCGTGCACGGGCGAGTGCCCGTGCCGGTAGAGCCGGTGCGCGTGCCCCGTCCCCATGTCAGGCGCCGCTCGTGCTCGCGGGGGAGACGTCGGCGGGTCCGGCCGTACGGCGGCGGCGCACGGCCCAGAAGACCGCGCTGCCCGCGACGACGGTGACCCCGACGCCGATCACGCCCGCGAGGCCGCCGGACAGCCGGGCGTCGGTGACGTCCTTGACGCCGTAGTCGGCGAGGGGGGAGTCGGCGACGGCGTGGTCCTCGGTCTTCTTGTCGATGCCGTGGTCGGCGGCGACCTTCTCCAGTCCGTCGGGGCTGGCGGAGGCGTAGAAGCTGACGAACCCGGCGAGGACCAGGGAGGTGACCAGGCCCACGGCCCACACCTTGCGCGGGGAGCGCGCGGCGGCGACCGGGGCGGGCTCGCCGGCGGGCGCGTCGACGAGTTCGCCGTTCACCCGCAGCCTCAGCCGCTGCCGCAGGTCGCGGGCGCCGTACACCAGGTCGGGGCGTACGGCGACGACGGCGCCGACGGTCAGCGCGGTGATCGTGGCCTCGCCGAGGCCGATCAGGACGTGCACGCCGACCATGGCGCCGGCGACCTTGCCGAGGGAGACGTCGGTGGTGCCGCCGACCGCGTACATCAGGGTGAAGGCGAGGGCCGCCGCCGGGACGGACAGCAGGGCGGCGGTGAAGGAGGCGACGGTGATGGAGCGGCGGCCGCGGGGGAGCACCTTCACCAGGAGCCGGAAGACGGCGTAGGCGACGACGGTCGTCACGATCGCCATGGTGGTGATGTTCACGCCGAGCGCGGTCAGGCCGCCGTCGGCGAACAGGATGCCCTGCATGAGCAGGACCACCGACACGCACAGCACGCCTGTATAGGGCCCGACGAGGATCGCCGCGAGGGCGCCGCCGAGCAGATGGCCGCTGGTGCCCGCCGCCACGGGGAAGTTGAGCATCTGGACGGCGAAGATGAACGCGGCGACCAGCCCGGCCAGCGGGGCGGTGCGTTCGTCGAGCTCGCGCCGGGCACCGCGCAGGCTCACGGCGACGGCGGCCGCGGCGACCACTCCGGTCACGGCGGAGGTGGGGGCGTCTATGAATCCGTCAGGTACGTGCACCGTTCGATGATAGTGGCTTAATGCGAATGAGTTGCAAGAGCGAGGGGCTGTTCATTGCGTCCGCCTCGGTCGTGGGACGGCCTCCGCATGATTCCGCACACATCTGAGCCCGATCCGGCTACGACGAGCGGAATCGGGAAGATGTGCCACATTGGAGAAGGAGCGGAGGCACGGCCTTCGCACAGGTCACGCGTCATGTCACGCGGGTTAGGGGCCGTCCGATGTCCGTAGTCGAGCAGTACGCACGAGCCCACGTCGTCACCGACGCGGACATCCTGGCCTCGGAACAGGACGCGGTCCCCGTGGTCCTGCGCTACGACCCCGACACCGACCCGCGCGTCGTCCACATCCGGCTGCCCGGAGGCGACACCCACGACTGGACGTGCTCACGCACCCTGCTGGAGCAGGGGCTGCGCGCCCCCGCCGGGAGCGGCGAGATACGGGTGTGGCCCTGCGGCCGGGTGCAGTCCGTGGTCGAGTTCCACTCCCCGCAGGGTGTCTCGGTCGTCCAGTTCGAGACGAAGGCGCTGATGCGGTTCCTGCGGCGGACCTATCTGGCCGCCGCGGAACCCGTGCGCGGCTGAGCCTCAGCCACCGGCCTTCAGCAGGGCCGCCACGATCGGGCCGGCCGTCGAACCGCCGTGCCCGGCCGCTTGGGCCACACCCGCCGCCGCCAGGTCGCCGCGGTAGGCGGTGAACCAGCCGTTGGGCTTCTTCTGCCCGTCGACCTCGGCCGAACCGGTCTTCGCGCCGACGTCGCCGCCGACGCCCGCCATCGCCTCGGCCGCCGTGCCGTAGTGCGCCGTGTACGCCATCAGCTCGCGCAGCTGCGCGAGCGTGGACGCGGACATCGCGCGGGACGCCTTCGCCAGCGACCGGCCGTCCACCTCCGGGGAGACCAGGTAGGGCTGCTTGAAGGTGCCCTCCTTCACGGTCGCCGACACCGACGCCATGTTCAGCGGGTTCATCCGCACGCCGCCCTGCCCGATCAACTCGGCCGCCATCTGCGCCTGGGACTGCACCGGGACGGCACCGTCGAAGGTGGGCACGCCCACCGACCAGTTGTTGAGAGAGAGGCCGAAGACCTGCTGGGCCTGCTGGGTGAGACTGTCGTCGTCCAGCTTCGGCGCCTGGCTGATGAAGGCTGTGTTGCAGGACCGGGCGAAGCTCGCCTTGAACGTCCCGCCCTTGATCTCGAACTTGTCGTCGTTCTGGAACTTCCAGTGCCCGTAGGTGAAGTACTTCGGGCAGGGGTGCTGCTTGTCCGCGGACGCCAGGCCCTTCTCGATCAGCAGCGAGGAGGTGACGACCTTCATCGTGGAGCCGGGGGCCAGCGACCCCTGGAACGCGGTGTTGAAGCCGTGCGAGGAGTTCGCCACCGCGAGGATCTCGCCGGTGGAGGGGCGCAGCACGACCACCGACGCCTTCTCCTTGGCGGCGACCTGCTGCTCGGCGAGCGCCTGGAGCGCCGGGCTCAGCGTCGTCTTCACCATGCCGGGCGTGCCCTCGCTCAGCTCCACCAGCGTCCTGTCGGACAGCTCCGCCTTCCGGGACTCCTTGCCCCGGACCACCTGGAGCTCGACGCCCGCCGTGCCGCCGGCCTTCTCGCCGTACTTCTCGCGCAGTCCGTCCAGGACCGAGCCCAGCGACGGGTAGGTCTTCTCGGTCAGCTCGCCGCCGTCGCGGTCGAGTGCCCTCACCGGCGGGGTGCCGGACGCGTCGGTGACGAGCCGGTCGCCGTCCTTCAGCTCCGGGTGGACGACCGCCGCGTGCCACCGGACCAGCGGCCTGCCGTCCTCGGCCCGCCGGACGACGGTGAGGGCGCTGTCGTACGTCAGGGGCTTGCTGATGCCCTTGTAGGTGACGGTGCCCTTCACCGAGAAGGGGACCTTGTCGCCGGTGCGGGGACCCGGCGTGAGGGTGACGTCCTTGATGTGGGCGTCCTTGGAGTAGCCGGTGAGCAGGGCCTTCGCGGCGGCGCCGTCGTCCGTGGCGGCGGCCGCCTCGGCCACCTCGCCCTTCTGCCAGGCGGTGAGGAACGCCTCGGCGGCCGTGGTGACCTCCTTGCCGGACAGCGGGCCGGACCTGACCTTCTTCGCCCGCTGCTCGGCGGAGGCCGACTGCGAGTCGGCCGCGGCTCCACCGCCGTACAGGGCGTAGACGCCGAACCCGGCGCCACCGATGACGACGGCGATCATCCCGCCGAGCACGGCGGGATTGGTCTTCCGCCGCTCGGCGACGCGCTTTCTTGTGCCCACTGCTTTCCGTTCCCTCGCGAATCCCAGGGGTCCCCAGTGCCCCGCTGCCCTCACGCACAACGACGACAGCCTAGAGTCCCCGGGCGCCGAGGGTGAGGTCAGCCGGCCGCTCGTAGCACGGCTGCGACAATCGGACCGGCCGCGTCTCCGCCGTGCCCGCCCTGCTGGACCAGCGCGGACGCCGCCACGTCGTTGCGGAACGCCGCGAACCAGCTGTCCGAGGTGGCCTCCCCGTCGACCTCGGCCGAACCGGTCTTCGCGCCGATGTCGCCGCCCAGCCCGCGCATCGCCGGCGCGCCGGTGCCCTGCGTCGCGGTCAGCCGCATCATCTGCCGGATCTGGTTCGCGGTGCCCGGCCGCAGTCCGGAGGCGGTCGCGAAGTCGCGGTCGTCGAGCGTGCGCGGCACCAGGTACGGCTGCCGGAAGGTGCCGGTGATCGCGGTCGCCGTCACCGACGCCATGGTCAGCGGGTTCATCTGGACCGTGCCCTGCCCGATCGCGTTGGCCGCGCGGTCCGGGCCGCCGGAGGCGGGGACGCTGCCGTCGAAGGAGCTGATGCCGGTCCGCCAGTCACGGCCGATCCCGAACCGCTGCTCGGCCTCCGTCGCCAGGGAGGAGTCGGTGACCCCGTCGCGGCCGACGAGCTTGATGAAGGCCGTGTTGCAGGACCGGGTGAAGGCGGCCGAAAGGGTGGCGCCGGGCCCCTCGTCCGGCTTCATGCCCTTCAGGTTCTTGAAGGTCTGGCTCTGCCAGACCGCCGTGTCCGGGCAGGGTGCCGGGCCGTTCATCGTGGCCAGGCCGTTGTCGATGAGCATGGCCGAGGTGAGGATCTTCATCGTGGAACCGGGGGCGACCTGCCCCTGGAACGCGGCGTCGAAGGCGTCCTCACGGTGGTTGGCCACGGCCAGCACCTCACCGGTGTTCGGCTTGAGGGCCACCACCGAGGACTGCCCGTACTGCTTCACCGCCTTCTCGGCCGCCGCCTGGGCGCCCGCGCTGAGCGTGGTGCGCAGCGTGCCGGGTCTGCCCTTGGAGAGGGTCAGCAGCGAGGTGTCCGGGGCCTCGGTGACGGTGTGCCGGATCGACAGCTCCACACCGGGCTCGCCGCCCGCCTTGTCGCCGTAGCGGGACCGCAGGGTGTCCAGGACCGGGCCGAGCGAGGGGTACTTCTCCTTCGTCAGCGCGGTGCCGTTCCGGTCGACGGCCTCGATGGGCGGGCTCGCGGCCTCGCCGGTGACCAGGGTGTCGCCCTTGCGCAGCTCCGGGTGGAGCACGGACGGCTGCCAGTCGACCAGCGCCCGTCCTGTGCTGACCCCGCGCACCACGGTGAGCCGGCTCTCGTAGCGCAGCGGCTCGGACTTCCCGCCGTACGACACCTTGGCGTCGACGGTGAACGGCACGGTGGTGCCCTTCGCCTTCCCCGGCGTGATCTTCACATCGGTGATGTGCGCGGCCTCGGTGTAGGCGTTGAGCAGGACGCCGGCGGCCGCGTCGTTGTCGGTCCGGGCGGCGGCCTGCTCGACCCGGCCCTTCTCCCAGGCGGCGAAGAACGCCTCGGTGGTCTCCGCCACCTCGTCCGCGTCCGGCGGCCCGGACCGCGCCGCCCCCCCGGCGCCGGTGGCCCCGCCCCCGTCCAGCGCGGACACGATGTTGTAGGCGCCGTACCCGGCCCCGCCCACTATCAGGGCGAACACCCCGCCCACGACCGCGACCTTGACCCCCTTGGCCATGATCCCCTCCCCGTTCCGTCCTCCGCACTGTAAGTGGCGTGGGGGAGAACTGTGAGGGGAGTTTTCTTTTGTGACCGAACGTCTGGGGGAAGACGCGGGAGGACACCATCGCGGCCGGCGAAAACCCGCTCTCCGCGCACCCCGATACCCGGCCCCGCTGCCCGCACCCCGGGTGCTCGCAAGCCCGGGGCGACGAACCGGCGGCCGCACCCTGCTAGGGCGTGTTTCGAAAGTCCCGTCTGGTCCGCGACGCCTGGCACGGCGCCTCGCCGCGTTGTCGGGATCGTCCGCGTACGCCCAGTACGCGGACGACCCTCCGCCTTGCGATGCACCGCGCCAGACGCCGCGGACCCCGCCCTTCGGGCGGACGACGCTACTTTCGAAACACGCCCTAGCTCGTGCGCCCAGCTACACCCACGTGTCCAGCCACATCCGGGACCGCCACTCGTCGAGCGGGATCGACTGGCCCGTGTGCAGCGGCCAGAAGTAGATGAAGTTCCAGGCGATCAGGAGGAACAGGACGCCCGCGGCCGTCGCGCCGATCACGCGGCGGGTGTCGCCGGAGCGGGGTGGGCCGATGATCGCGCCCAGGAGCATCGCCACGGCCAGGCACAGGAAGGGGAGGAAGACGATGGCGTAGAAGAAGAAGATGGTGCGTTCCTGGTAGAGGAACCAGGGGAGGTACCCGGCCGCGACGCCGCAGGCGATGGCGCCGGCCCGCCAGTCGCGGCGCAGCAGCCAGCGCCACAGGACGTACAGGAGGGCCGCGGCCGCCACCCACCACAGGACCGGGGTGCCGATCGCCAGGACCTCGCGTGCGCACTTGCCGCCCGCGTCGGAGGGGCAGCCGTCAGCGCCGGGCAGCGGGGACTCGTAGAAGAACGACACCGGACGGCCGTCGACGATCCAGCTCCACGGGTTGGACTGGTAGGTGTGCGGCGAGGACAGGCCCACGTGGAAGTCGTACACCTGGCGCTCGTAGTGCCACAGGCTCAGCCACCAGTCGGGGAGCAGCCAGGACCAGTCGCTGGTGCGTCCGTCGGCGGTCGCCCAGTCGCGGTAGTAGCCGCCCTTGCCGTTCGCCGGGGAGAGGATCCAGCCCGTCCAGGACACGAGGTAGGTGACGATCGCCACCGGCACCGTCGCCAGGAAGGCCGGCCCCAGGTCGTGCCGGGCCACGGCCCGGTACGGGCGCCGGGCGCCGGCGACCCGGCGTGCGCCGACGTCCCACAGCACCGTCATCAGGCCGAACGCGGCCAGAACCCACAGGCCGCTCCACTTGGTGCCGAGGGCCAGGCCCAGCATCAGGCCCGCCAGCCAGCGGTAGGGGCGCAGGCCGAGGCGGAGGGTCTCGGCGATGTGCGCGTCCGGGCGGGCCCGCCCGGAGGCGTCCACCGGCAGCGCGGCGGCCAGTCTCGCGCGCGCCCGGTCCCGGTCGATGATCAGGCAGCCGAAGGCCCCCAGCACGAAGAACATCAGCACCCCGTCCAGCAGCGAGGTGCGGGCCATCACGAAGGCCAGTCCGTCCACGGCCATCAGCGCGCCCGCGACGCAGCCGAGGAACGTGGAGCGGAAGATGCGGCGGCCGATGCGGCACAGCATCAGCACCGAGAGCGTGCCGAGCAGCGCCGTCATGAAGCGCCAGCCGAACGGGTTGAAGCCGAACATCAGCTCGCCCAGCCCGATGACGTACTTGCCCACCGGCGGGTGCACGACGTACGCCGCGTCCGTCGGGATCGGCACGTGGTCGCCCAGCTCCAGGACCGACTTGTTGGCGTTCTTGTCCCAGCTGACCTCGAAGCCGCGGTGGATCAGCGCCCAGGCGTCCTTGGCGTAGTACGTCTCGTCGAATATCACCGCCTTCGGGCTGCCCAGGTGCCAGAAGCGCAGCACGCCGGCGAGCAGCGTCACCAGCAGCGGACCGCCCCACGCGGACCAGCGCGTGATCCGGGCGGCGAGCGGGCCCGAGACGCCGAGGAACTGCCACATCCTCGGGCTGGGCGCCACGTACGGCGGCACGAGCCGGTCGCGTACGTCGCCGCCGGGCGCGGCGGAGTAGCCGAATCGGCGCAGCCGCTGCTGCCACGAGGGCCGCTGCTCGTGCGATGCCTGGTCCTGCCGGGTGTCCGTGGAGGACGCGGTACTGGTCACCGCGCCATCGTAGGGAACACGTCTGTGACAGTCGCGCGGATGCGCCCTGCGAGACTGGAAACGTGACAGGAACCCTTGTACTGGCAGGCACCCCCATCGGCGACGTCCAGGACGCGCCGCCCCGGCTCGCGGAGGAACTGGCCGGCGCGGACGTGGTCGCCGCCGAGGACACCCGGCGCCTGAAGCGCCTCACCCAGGCGCTCGGCGTGCAGCCCTCGGGGCGGGTCGTGTCGTACTTCGAGGGCAACGAGTCGGCGCGCACCCCCGAGCTGGTCGAGGCGCTGCTGGAGGGCTCGCGGGTGCTGCTGGTGACCGACGCGGGCATGCCGTCCGTGTCGGACCCGGGGTACCGGCTGGTCGCGGCGGCGGTGGAGAAGGATATCCGGGTCACCGCCGTGCCGGGCCCGTCCGCCGTGCTGACCGCGCTCGCCCTGTCCGGGCTGCCCGTGGACCGGTTCTGCTTCGAGGGGTTCCTGCCGCGCAAGGCGGGGGAGCGGCGCTCGCGCCTGGCCGAGGTCGAGCGGGAGCGGCGCACCCTCGTCTACTTCGAGGCCCCGCACCGGCTCGACGACACCCTCGCCGCAATGGCCGAGGTGTTCGGTCCCGAACGGCGGGCCGCCGTGTGCCGGGAGCTGACGAAGACGTACGAGGAGGTCAGGCGCGGCGGGCTCGGGGAGCTCGCGGCGTGGGCCGCCGAGGGCGTGCGCGGGGAGATCACCGTCGTCGTCGAGGGGGCCCCGGATAAGGGTGCCGAGGAGACCGACGCGGCGGAGCTCGTGCGCCGGGTCCGGATCCGCGAGGAGGCGGGGGAGCGGCGCAAGGAGGCGATCGCGGCGGTGGCCGCCGAGGCCGGGGTGCCCAAGCGGGAGGTCTTCGACGCCGTCGTGGCGGCCAAGAACGCGGGGGCGTGAAGGTGGTGTGAGCAGGGCGTATGCCCGGATGAGCGGGCGCCCCATGCCGGGGTAAAGCGACTCGGGCGTTTCGGCAAGGAACGGCCAATTCGCCGCCAACACTGGACAGATTCCGTGCGCTCGCCGCCGCCGGCGAGTCCACTGAGTCGTGGGGCGCCGACCGTCCCAGCCCAGCGGACCACAGGAGCCGGCATGAGTGAGAGCACACAGCAGGTCCCGGACCTTCACGGCACCGCGACCGCGGTCGTCCACGAGTCGTACTCGTTCGCGTGCATGCGCTGCGGGCACGGCTGGGAGCAGTCGTACGAGATAGAGCACCACCGCGACGCGGACGGCCACGAGTTCGTCCGGTACGTGGCCGACGGCCGCGTCGTGCCGTCGCCGCTGAGCCGGCCCGCCTGCCACAACTGCGACGGGCACGTGGTGCGCATCATGCGCGCCGGGCAGGTGTCCTCCGTGCAGAACTCCCTGCACGGCTCCCGCCCCGTCCCCGCGCAGGCCCCGGCCGTGCCCGCGCCGGCGGGCGAGGTCCCGCACCACTGGCAGCTCTCCGACCTCCTGCACGTCTTCCACCGCAAGGCCGGCTGACCCGCCGCCCGGCCGGGCGGGCAGGCCCCTTCCGTAGGATCGGGGCATGTCTTCGAACGCCGCCGACAAGCACGCCGCCCCACCCGCGCCGGAACCGCTGCGGGTGCCGGTCGCCGACTCGCACACCCACCTCGACATGCAGTCCGGCAGCGTGGAGGACGCCCTGGCGAAGGCCGCCTCGGTCGGGGTGACCACCGTCGTGCAGGTGGGCTGCGACGTACGCGGCTCGCGGTGGGCGGCCGAGACGGCGGCGGCGCACGACGCCGTGCACGCCACCGTCGCCCTGCACCCCAACGAGGCCCCCCGCATCGTGCACGGCGACCCCGACGGCTGGTCCCGGCAGGGGGCGCGCGAGGCCGGGGGCGCGGCGGCGCTCGACGAGGCGCTCGCGGAGATCGACCGTCTCGCCGCGCTCCCCCAGGTCAAGGGAGTCGGCGAGACCGGCCTCGACCACTTCCGCACCGGCCCCGAGGGCATCCGGGCGCAGGAGGCGTCCTTCCGCGCCCACATCGAGATCGCCAAGCGGCACGGCAAGACCCTCGTCATCCACGACCGCGACGCCCACGACGACGTCCTGCGCATCCTCAAGGAGGAGGGCGCCCCCGAGCGGACCGTCTTCCACTGCTACTCCGGCGACGCCGAGATGGCCCGGGTGTGCGCCCGCGCCGGCTACTACATGTCCTTCGCCGGCAACGTCACCTTCAAGAACGCCCAGAACCTGCGGAACGCCGTCGCGGTGGCCCCGCCGGAGCTGCTCCTGGTGGAGACCGACGCGCCCTTCCTCACCCCGGCCCCGTACCGCGGACGGCCCAACGCGCCGTATCTCATTCCGATCACGGTCCGGGCCATGGCCGAGGTGCGCGGCATCGACGAGGACACGCTGGCCGCGGCCCTGGGATCGAACACCGCACAGGCCTTCTCCTACCCGCGCTGACACCCGCACGACGGCCCTCCCGGCTCCCAACGCCCGTAAAAATTACGGTGCGTAGCCGCGTCGCCTTGGTGACCGCCCGGCGCTCCGCTAGGTTCTGGTGGCCCTGAACGGACCCCTCCGCTGGAGCGTCGTGGTGAGCAACGCGCAGTTCGAGACGTATGGACCGAGCCCGTCCCCGTACCCCCCGGGGTACGGCGGCTTCGACCCGTACACCGCTCCCACGGTGCCCTACGGCACGCCGGCCGCCTTCGAGACGTACACGGAACGTCACGACACCGGGTACGGGGGCGGCGGCGCGTCCGAGGCGTACACGGACACCTACCGCCCGGCGTACGAGGTGGCCGAAGGGGCGTACACGCCCGGCGCGGACCACCGGACCGGGCGGCGGGCCGCGCACCGCCGGCGTGGCCGGACCGTCGAGCGGGT
Source organism: Streptomyces sp. NPDC056628 (assembly GCF_042792555.1). Classification (NCBI taxonomy): domain Bacteria; kingdom Bacillati; phylum Actinomycetota; class Actinomycetes; order Kitasatosporales; family Streptomycetaceae; genus Streptomyces; species Streptomyces sp. NPDC056628. The sequence goes on along the minus strand of NZ_JBHTWG010000007.1, from coordinate 154,586 downwards.
CGAGGGCCCCATGCGCCGGCTGGTCCCGCAGGCCCTCGTCGTCGCGTTCCTGGCGGGCGGCACCAGTGCCTTCGTCGCGAGCGACAAGGCGGTCGAGCTGACCGTCGACGGCACCCCGCGCACCCTGCACACCTTCGCCGACGACGTCACCGAGCTCCTCGCCGACCAGGGCGTCGAGGTCGGCGCCCACGACGTGGTGGACCCGCCCGCCGGATCGGCGCTGCGGAGCGGCGACGAGATCTCGGTGCGCCACGGGCGCCCCCTGCGGCTCACCCTCGACGGCCGCCGCCGCGAGGTGTGGACGACCGCCCGCACCGTGGAGGCCGCGCTGCGGGAGCTCGGGGTGCGCACCGAGGGCGCGTACGTGTCGGTGCCGCGCTCACGGCGCATCGGACGCGCGGGGCTCACCCTGGACGTGCGCACCGAACGCGCCGTGACGGTCCTCGCGGACGGCCGGGCCCGCACCGTCCGCACCAACGCCGCGACCGTCGGCGAGGTCGTCGAGCAGGCCGGCATCACCCTGCGCGGGGACGACACCACCTCGGCGCGGGCCGGGGACTTCCCGCGCGACGGGCAGGCGGTGACCGTGCTGCGGATCACCGGCGGCCGGGAGATCCGCGACGAGGTCATCCCCTTCGACGTACGGCGCGTCGAGGACCCGGCGGTGTTCCGGGGCACCGAGGTCGTCGAGCAGCCGGGACGGGCGGGCCTGCGCCGCATCACGTACACGCTGCGCACCGTCAACGGGGTGCGGCAGAAGCCGCGGCGCACCGGCACCGAGCTGGTGCGCCGGCCGCAGACCCAGATCGTCAAGGTCGGCACGAAGCCCCTGCCGACGTCGACCAACTCCACGGGACGGCTGGACTGGGAGGGACTCGCGGCCTGCGAGTCGGGCGGCCGCCCCGACGCCGTCGACTCCTCGGGGACGTACGGCGGCCTGTACCAGTTCGACACCGAGACCTGGCAGAACCTCGGCGGCCGGGGCCGCCCCCAGGACGCCCCGCCCGCGGAACAGACGATGCGGGCCAAGAAGCTGTACGTCCGCCAGGGCACCAGCCCCTGGCCGCACTGCGGGCAGCGCCTGCACGGGTGAGACGGGCGCCCGGCCAGCTCCGGCGATCCGGCCCGGTGGCGCCCCGTACCCTTGTCGGGTGAGCAGCCCCACCCCCGACGCCCTCCTGGGCCCCGCCGACATCCGCGAACTGGCGGCCGCCCTCGGTGTGCGCCCCACCAAGCAGCGCGGCCAGAACTTCGTGATCGACGCGAACACCGTCCGCCGAATCGTCCGCACCGCCGAGGTCCGCCCCCACGACGTGGTCGTCGAGGTCGGCCCGGGGCTCGGTTCCCTCACGCTCGCCCTGCTGGAGGCCGCCGACCGGGTCACCGCCGTCGAGATCGACGACGTGCTGGCCGCCGCGCTGCCCGCCACCGTCGCCGCCCGCATGCCCGAGCGCGCCGACCGGTTCGCGCTGGTCCACTCCGACGCGATGCACGTCACGGAGCTGCCCGGCCCGGCCCCGACCGCGCTGGTCGCCAACCTCCCCTACAACGTGGCCGTCCCGGTCCTGCTGCACATGCTGGAGACCTTCCCGAGCCTCGAACGCACCCTGGTCATGGTGCAGTCGGAGGTCGCCGACCGCCTCGCCGCCGCCCCCGGCTCGAAGGTGTACGGGGTGCCGTCCGTGAAGGCCAACTGGTACGCCGAGGTCAAGCGGGCCGGCGCCATCGGCCGCACCGTCTTCTGGCCCGCCCCGAACGTGGACAGCGGCCTGGTCGCACTGACCCGGCGCACCGAACCCGTCTCGACCACCGCGTCCCGGCGCGAGGTGTTCGCCGTCGTCGACGCCGCCTTCGCCCAGCGCCGCAAGACACTGCGGGCCGCGCTCGCCGGCTGGGCCGGCTCCGCCGCCGCCGCCGAGGCCGCCCTCGTCGCGGCCGGCGTCTCCCCGCAGGCCCGCGGCGAGTCCCTGACGGTCGAGGAGTTCGCGTCCATCGCCGAGCACAAGGAGCAGGGCCAGCAGTGAGCGTCACCGTCCGCGTCCCCGCCAAGGTCAACGTCCAGCTCGCGGTGGGTGCCGCCCGCCCCGACGGCTTCCACGACCTGGCCAACGTCTTCCTCGCCGTCGGCCTGTACGACGAGGTCACCGCGACGCCCTCGCCCGGCGGACCACGCGTCACCTGTGACGGCCCCGACGCCGCGCAGGTCCCGCTCGACGGATCGAACCTCGCCGTCCGCGCCGCCGAGGCGCTGGCCGCGCGCCAGGGCCTGACCCCCGACGTGCACCTGCACATCGCCAAGGACATCCCCGTCGCCGGCGGCATGGCGGGCGGCAGCGCCGACGGAGCGGCCGCCCTCCTCGCCTGCGACGCCCTGTGGGGCACCCGCGCGTCCCGCGAGGAACTCCTCGACATCTGCGCCGAACTCGGCAGCGACGTCCCGTTCAGCCTGGTCGGCGGCGCGGCCCTCGGCACCGGGCGCGGCGAGAAGCTGCGCCCCCTCGACGTCGGCGGCACCTTCCACTGGGTGTTCGCGATGGCCACCCGCGGGCTGTCGACGCCCGCCGTCTTCCGCGAGTTCGACCGGCTCGCCGAGGGCACCGGCGTCCCCGAGCCCGTCGCCTCCGAGCCCCTGCTCGACGCCCTCGCGAAGGGCGACCCGGACGCGCTCGCCGCCGCCGTCTCCAACGACCTCCAGCCCGCCGCGCTCTCCCTCTTCCCGGAGCTGGCGGACACCCTGGCCGCCGGGCGCACGGCCGGCGCGCTCACCGCGCTCGTCTCCGGCTCGGGCCCCACCACGGCGTTCCTCGTCCGCGACCCCGGCAGCGCGCAGAAGGTCGCCGAGACCCTGCGCGCCTCCGGCACCTGCCGTACCGTCCGCACGGCCTCGGGGCCGGCCCCCGGCGCCACCGTCCTGGCCTGACCTCCGGCCCGACTAGGCTGGGAGGCTGACCCACGCGGCTCCGCCGCACGTCGACACAGCCCCCGGGCAGGAGAACAATGGCCGTCAATCTGGTCAATGTCGAGAACGTCAGCAAGGTGTACGGCACCCGTGCCCTGCTCGACGGCGTCTCACTCGGCGTCTCCGAGGGGGACCGCATCGGCGTCGTCGGCCGCAACGGCGACGGCAAGACGACCATGATCCGGATGCTGGCCAAGCTGGAGGAACCCGACACCGGCCGGGTCACCCACTCCGGCGGGCTGCGGCTCGGCGTCCTCACCCAGCACGACTCCCTCGACCCCGAGGCGACCGTCCGCCACGAGGTGATCGGCGACCTCGCCGACCACGAGTGGGCCGGCAACGCCAAGATCCGCGACGTCCTCACCGGCCTCTTCGGCGGCCTCGACCTGCCCGGCTTCCCGCAGGGACTCGACACCGTCATCGGCCCGCTGTCCGGCGGCGAGCGGCGCCGGATCGCGCTCGCCAAGCTGCTCATCGAGGAGCAGGACCTGATCGTCCTCGACGAGCCCACCAACCACCTCGACGTCGAGGGCATCTCCTGGCTCGCCCAGCACCTGCGCGAGCGCCGCTCGGCCCTCGTGTGCGTCACCCACGACCGCTGGTTCCTCGACCAGGTCTCCACCCGCATGTGGGACGTGCAGCGCGGTGTCGTCCACGAGTACGAGGGCGGCTACTCCGACTACGTCTTCGCGCGCGCCGAGCGGGAGCGCATCGCCGCCACCGAGGAGGTCAAGCGGCAGAACCTGGTCCGCAAGGAGCTGGCCTGGCTGCGCCGCGGCGCCCCCGCCCGCACCTCCAAGCCGCGCTTCCGCGTCGAGGCGGCCAACGAGCTCATCAAGGACGTGCCGCCGCCCCGCGACAGCAGCGAGCTGATGAAGTTCGCCTCCTCGCGGCTCGGCAAGACCGTCTTCGACCTGGAGGACGTCACCGTCCAGGCCGGACCCAAGGTCCTCCTCAAGCACGTCACCTGGCAGCTCGGCCCCGGCGACCGCATCGGCCTCGTCGGGGTCAACGGCGCCGGCAAGACCTCCCTGCTGCGGGCCATGGCCCAGGCCGCCCGTACCGAGGGCGAGACGCAGCCGGCGGGCGGCCGGGTCGCCGTCGGCAAGACGGTCAAGCTCGCCTACCTCTCCCAGGAGGTCGCCGAGCTCGACCCGAACCTGCGGGTCCTGGAGGCCGTCCAGCAGGTGCGCGACCGCGTCGACCTCGGCAAGGGCCGCGAGATGACCGCCGGTCAGCTGTGCGAGACGTTCGGCTTCTCCAAGGAGAAGCAGTGGACGCCGGTCGGGGACCTGTCGGGTGGCGAGCGCCGCCGCCTCCAGCTCCTCCGCCTGCTGATGGACGAGCCCAACGTCCTCTTCCTCGACGAGCCCACCAACGACCTCGACATCGAGACCCTGACCCAGCTGGAGGACCTCCTCGACGGCTGGCCCGGCTCGATGATCGTCATCTCCCACGACCGGTTCTTCCTCGAACGCACCACCGACCGGGTCTTCGCCCTCCTCGGCGACGCCACCCTGCGGATGCTGCCCCGCGGCGTCGACGAGTACCTGGAGCGCCGCCACCGCATGGAGGCGGCCCAGCTCGCTGCCGCGTCCGCCCCGGCCGCCGAGAAGGCCGTACCGGAGCGCAGCGCCGCCGATCTGCGGGCCGCCAAGAAGGAGTTGCAGCGGATCGAGCGGCAGCTCGACAAGCTCTCCGAGCGCGAGACCAAGCTGCACGCCGCGATCGCCGAGCAGGCCACCGACTTCGCCAAGGTCGCCGAACTCGACGCGGAACTGCGCGATCTGGCCACCCAGCGGGACGAACTCGAACTGCGCTGGCTCGAACTGGCCGAGGACGCGTAGCCGTCGGCTCCCGCACGTGAAGAGCCCGTGAAGGGTCATAACGAGGGCATCACAGGCCGGTCCTCCCTTGGGTACAGGGGCGGGCGCGGACCGGTCCGCCGTCGGTGACGGGTGATAGAAAGGGCCGCTGAGGACAGTGTGAGAAACGCCGGTGTGGCGAGATCGCGACGGCACAGGACGTGGCACCGCACCGGCCCACCAAGGGGGACCGCTCATGAGCCAGCCGCCCAACCAGCCGCCGCAGGGCGGTTTCGGCGCACCGCAGGACCCGCGGCAGGGCGGCTTCGGCGCCCCGCAGCCGCCGCAGCCGGACGGTGCCCCGCAGCCCCCGCCTCCGCCGCAGGGCGCCCCCCAGACGCCTCCGCCGCCGCAGGGCCCGCCGCAGCCGCCGGCGGGTCCGCCCCAGCCCGGTTACGGCTACCCGCAGCAGCCCCCGCAGCAGCCGGGCCCCTACGCGTCCGGCCCGTACGGCCAGCCGCCCCAGCAGCCGGGCCCGTACGGCCAGCCGCCCCAGCAGCCCGGCCCGTACGGCCAGCCGCAGCCGGGTTACGGCTACCCGGGCCAGCCGCAGTACCCCGGAGTGCCCGGCACCCCGCCCGGCGGCTCGCGCAACCCGTTCAAGGGCAAGCCCGCCCTCGCCGTCGTCGCGGCCGTCGCCGCGCTCGCGGTGATCGGCGGCACCGTGTACGCGGTGACCGGCGGCGGCGACGACGACCCGAAGAAGCCGGTCGCGCAGAAGACCGACGACCCGAAGGGCTCCGCGTCGCCGACCGGCGACGACGACGGCGGCGGTGGCGGCGGCGCCGACCCGGAGAACCTCAACGGCGGGCGGCAGGCCGGCGAGGCGAAGGTGCTCTGGTACCAGCCGGCCCCCGACGCCCCCGGTTCGGGCGCCGACGCCCCCGGCATGTGGATCACCGACAAGACCGCGGTGAAGGCGGCGTACAAGCAGGTCTTCGGCTACCGCGTCGCCGACGGCGAGGCCGCCTGGGACCCGATCACCTTCCCGGAGAAGATCTGCTCGGTCACCGCGCAGAAGTCCTCCGACGACAAGGTCGTCGTGGCCTACATGAGCGGCAGCAGCGACCGCGCCAAGTGCAACCAGCTCCAGCAGATCGACCTGAACACCGGCGCGAAGGGCTGGAAGGGCACGGTCGCCGAGGGCGGCCTGTTCGACACCACCCTCAAGGTCGAGATGTCCATCACCGGCAAGACGCTGATGGTGGGCCGCTCGCAGTCCGGCACCGCCTACGACGTCGGCACCGGCAAGAAGATGTGGGACAAGCAGCGCTACGGCGACAAGTGCTTCCCCGACGCCTTCGCGGGCGGCGACGCCCTGGTCGGCGTGGCGTCCTGCGACGCCGGCGGCTCCGGCGAGCACGACGAGATCCAGGTCCTCGACCCGGCGACGGGCAAGGCCAAGTGGACGCGCGAGATCGACGGGGGCTGGCGGGTCGCCCGCGTCTTCTCGGTCGACCCGCTGGTCGTCTACAGCACCAACAAGGACAAGAAGACGTGGAACATCTCCACGTTCGACTCCGGCGGCAAGCGCCGCTCGCAGGTCTCCGTCGACCTGGAGATCGGCGCCGAGTGCGGCTGGGCCATCCTGGAGCGCGCCCTGCAGGGCTGCGGCGGAGTGGTCGCCGACGACGACACGCTGTACATGCCGACCAAGTCCACCGCCGCCGCCAACGAGATCGTCGCGATCAGCCTGGACAGCGGCAAGGAGAAGTGGCGCGTCAAGTCCCCCGCCGAGGAGACGATGCTCCCGGTCAAGGTCGAGGACGGCAAGCTCGTCGCGTACGTGACGCCGTCCTACGACGCCGGCGGCCAGGTCGTGGCGATCCCGCTGTCCGGCGGCAGCCACGAGCCGGCGAAGCTCCTGCAGAACCCCGTGAGCGCCGCGCGGATCGAGAACGGCTTCTTCTCCAAGGCGTACGACTGGGTCGACGGCCGCTTCTACCTGTCGAGCACCCGCCTCAGCGGCCAGGACGACGCCAAGGAGAAGCTGATCCTCGCCTACGGCAAGTGAGTTCGGCGCGGGTGCCCGTCACCCGCGCCTCCGCCGTGTCCGCCGCGCTCCCGCCCCCTCCCCGAGGTGCCCCCGCCATGACCCAGCCGCCGCCCCCGCCGCCGAACCAGCCCCCGCAGGGCGGCTTCGGCCCGCCCCAGGACCAGCCGCCCCAGCAGTACCAGCCGCCGCAGGGGCCGCCCACCCCGCCGGCCGGTCCGCCGCAGCAGCCCGGCTACGGCTACCCGCAGGCACCGCAGCAGCCCCAGCCGCCGGCACAGCCGTACGGCTATCCGGGCCAGCAGCCCAACCCGTACGCCCAGCAGCAGCCCCAGCCGTACCCGACGCCCAACCCGTACGGCCAGCAGCCCGGTTACGGCTATCCGCAGCAGCCGCAGCCCTATCCGACGCAGCCCGTCACGGGGACCGGCGGCGGCTCGAACGGCTCGCGGATCGCGGTGGTCGTGGCCGCGGTGGTCGTGGTGATCGCGCTGGTCGTCGGCGGGGTGTACCTGTTCAAGAACGGTGACGACGGCGGCAAGGACGAGACGGCCAGCTCCAGCGGCGGCACCGGCGGCGGAGGCGACGACGGGCAGGGCGGCGGCGGGGACACCCCCGACGGCACAGAGAAGGTGCCCTCCGACGCCAACTCCGACGTGCTGTTCAAGATCCCGTCGCCCAAGGTCGGCGAGGACACCAGCGTCGTGGTCGCCGGCTCGTGGCTGACCGACAAGGCGTACGTCAAGAGCGGCGTCTCCGAGATCGTCGGCTACGACCCGGACAAGGGCACCGAGCTGTGGACGATCCCGCTGCCCGGACCGGTCTGCCAGGCCAGCAGGCACGTCACCGACGACCACCTGACGGCGATCGCCTTCCAGCCCGCGAAGCCGACGAAGGACAAGCCGTCCTACGGCTGCAGCCAGGTCGCGGCGATCGACCTCGACGCCGGCAAGAAGCTGTGGACGAAGACCGCCAAGGCCGGGAGCCGTGAGCTCCGCTTCGACAACCTCACCGTCAGCGGCGGCACCGTCGCCGCGGGCGGTACCAGCGGCGGCGCCGCCTTCGACCTCGAGTCCGGCAGGCAGCTGTGGACGCCGAAGGCCGACGACGGCTGCTACGACCTGGGGTACGCCGGCGGGCCCAAGCTGGTCGCCGTGCGCAAGTGCGGCAGCTACGACCAGCCGCAGCTGCACATCCAGACCATCGACCCGAAGAGCGGGAAGGTGATCTCCGAGTACAAGATGGCCGAGGGCGTCGAGTACGCCAGTGTCATCTCCACCGACCCGCTCGTGGTGGCCGCCGAGGTCGGCGAGTCCGACGCCATCGGCATCTCGGACGCCTTCTCCATCGACAACAGGACGGGCAAGCTGCGCATCCGCGTCCCGCTGCCCGCCGACAAGTTCTCGGCCCGCTGCTCCGGCGTCACCACCATCGAGGCGTGCACCGGCGTCGTCGTCGGCAACGACCGGCTGTACGCGGCCACCAAGGAGCACTCCGGAGGCGGCGAGTACGGCCGCACCAACGAGATCGTCGCCTTCGACCTGGCCAGCGGCAAGCAGACCGGGCAGCGCGCCGACGCCGGCGACCGCTACACGATCACGCCGCTGCGCATGGACGGCGGCGACGTGATCGCCTACAAGCGTCCCCCGTACGACAAGGGCGGGCAGATCGTCAGCATCGACGGCGGCAGCTTCAAGGAGACCAAGCTGCTGGAGAACCCGGCCGCGCGCACGGTCCGGGACGTGGAGACGCGGATGTCCCCGGACTACGCCGAGCTCCTCTACTCCCAGGGCCACCTGTACATGTCGTCCAGGTTCGCCAGCTCCCTGGGGAGTTCGGGCGAGCAGCGGTGGCATGTGATCGCGTTCGGCGCGAAGAGCTGACGCGCGCGCCCCTTCCGCGCCCGGCGGCCCCGTTCCTGGTCAGGAGCGGGGCCGCCGGCTTACTGCCTGCGCGCCCCGGCGTGCGGGGAAAGCCGGAAAATCCGCCGTTCCGGGGCACTTATCGCTTGTAGGGGGAGCGCGACGTCGAACAAGCGTGTAGCTTCCGGGGGCATGAAGGGCAGGGGAGCCGGGAGGGGGCTTCTGTCCGCGCGGACCAGTGGGCATCCATAGTGGGGCGTCCGGACCGGTGTGACCGGATCCGGGCATGGCGGGAGATCCATTGGGGGGACTGGGGGGTTGCTCGATGGGAGTGCGGCTGATGGTGGTCGACGACCACCGGTTGCTCGCCGAGGCGCTGGCCTCGGCTCTGAAACTGAGGGGGCATCGGGTGCTGGCCGCGGCCGCTCCGGCCGCGGGGGCGGCCGAGCTGGTGATCGCGCGGGCGCCCGAGGTGTGTCTGCTGGGGACGGCGACACCCGCGGAGCCGGGCATGTTCGACCCGGTGGTGCGGATCAAGCGGGAGCGGCCGCAGGTGGCGGTGCTGGTCCTCGGGCCGGTGCCGAGCCCGCGCGGGATCGCGGCGGCGTTCGCGGCCGGCGCCTCCGGCTACGTACGGCACGACGAGCGCATCGAGGGGGTCGAGCGGGCGATCATGAAGGCGCGGGCCGGTGAGGCGGCGGTGGCGCCGCAGCTGCTGCAGGGCGCGTTCAGCGAGCTGCTCAACCCGGCGGCCCAGCCGGACGACGAGGGGCAGCGGCTGCTCCAGATGCTCACCCCGCGGGAGGTGGAGGTGCTGGTGCGGGTCGCCGACGGCGAGGACACCCGGCTCATCGCCGCCGGCATGGGCATCGCGCCGTCGACGGCCCGCACCCATGTCCAGCGGGTGCTGATGAAGCTGGGTGTCGGATCGCGTCTGGAGGCGGCGGCGCTGGCGGCCCGCACCGGCCTGCTCGACCGGGCGGGCCCGCTGCCCCGCCCCCACGCGCCGTCGGAGCCGTAGGGGGTCTCCTCTCGATCAGGCGGGAGCCCGGCACGATCGGGCGGGCACTTCCCGGGGGCGGAGGACGGCGGGGGCGAGGGCGGATGCCGCTCGCCCCCGGCGGGGTCATTCGGACGGTTCGTCGCCCGGCGCGACCGGCGGGGGCGGCGGCGCGGTGGGCCGCAGCTTCAGCCAGGCCAGGAAGAACAGGCCGAGCAGCAGCATGGCCAGGCCGGTCCACAGGTTGATGTTGACGCCCTCCGCCTTGTCGATCGCGGCGTCGTCGTCGGTGATGCCGACGATCGTGACGATCACGCCGTAGACGACGAAGAGTCCGCCGATGATGCGCCGGATGTCGAAGAGCCGGGCGGCCGTCTCGGACTTCTCCTGAAGCTCGGTGACCTCGCGCTGCACGTCCTCCTCGGAGAAGCCGGGGTGGCGCGGGCGGTCGGAGTGCTCGGGATGGTCGGTCATGGTCGGTCAGGACCTTCCTGGTCAGAACGAGAACGGGATGTAGCAGACGGCCGCCAGGATCACGGCGCCCCAGCCCAGCAGGGCGGGCTTGCGGTACCAGGCGTCGTCGCCCTCGGCGGGCGGCTCCGACATGCCGGGGGAGCGGGTGCCGTAGACCAGGCCCTGCAGTTCGTGCGCGGGCTTCGGCGCGGTGAACAGGGAGACGGCCACCATGACGACCGCGCCGGCCACGAAGCCCGCGATGGCGGAGACGAAGTTCGCTCCCTGGTCGGTGGGGATGGAGATGATGCCCTGCTTGTAGAGGACGAAGTAGTTGACCATCGCCGCCGTGGTGCCGGCCAGCAGCCCCCAGAAGCCCGACTTCATCGAGGCCCGCTTCCAGAACATGCCGATGATGAAGACCACGAACATCGGCACGTTGAAGAAGGAGAACAGCGTCTGCAGGTAGCTCATGATGTTCGAGAACGACGACGCCAGGAAGGCCGTGCCGACGGAGGCCATGACGCCGACGGCCGTGATGAGCCGCCCGAAGCGCACGTAGTAGGAGTCCTCGCGGTCCTTGACCACGTACTTCTGCCAGATGTCCGTGGTGAACACCGTGTTGAAGGACGACACGTTGGCCGCCATGCCGGCCATGAACGCGGCCAGCAGACCGGTGACCGCGATGCCGAGCACACCGTTGGGCAGCAGTCCCTCCATGAGGAAGGGGATGGCGTCGTTGTACTGGTATCCGGACTTCTCGGTGCCGAAGCCGGGGACCAGGGCGGCGGCCGCCAGGCCGGGGATCATCACCAGGAAGACGATGAAGATCTTGGGGTAGGCCGCGATCAGCGGGGTGCGCTGGGCCGCCGAGAGGTTCTTCGCGGACAGGGCGCGCTGGACCTCGGCGAAGTTCGTCGTCCAGTAGCCGAACGACAGCACGAAGCCGAGGCCGAGGACGATCGTCAGCCAGTTGGCGCCGAGCGGGTTGGGGTCGCCGATGCCGGTGCCGCCCCAGGCGGTGACGAAGTCCTCGCCGTGGGTCCTGGTCAGGGTGGCGGTCAGGCCGTCCCAGCCGCCGACCTTCTTCAGGGCGAGCACCGTGATCGGGATGAGCGCGGCCAGGATCACGAAGAACTGCAGGACCTCGTTGTAGATCGCCGAGGACAGACCGCCCAGGGTGATGTACGCCAGCACGAAGAAGCCGGCGACCACGATCGCCACCCACTCCGGCCAGCCCAGCAGGGCCTCGACCACGATCGCGAGGGCGTACAGGTTCACCCCGGCGATCAAAATGGCGGCGAAGGCGAACAGGATCGAACTGAGCAGATGGGCCCCCCGGTCGAAGCGCAGCAGCAGGAACTCCGGCACGGAACGCACCTTGCTGCCGTAGTAGAAGGGCATCATCACCAGGCCGAGGAAGACCATGGCCGGGATGGCGCCGATCCAGTACCAGTGGACGGTGTAGGCGCCGTACTGGGCGCTGTTGGCGGCCATGCCGAGGATCTCGGTGGCGGCCAGGTTGGCGGAGACGAACGCCAGGCCGGTCACCCAGGCCGGCAGGGAGCGCCCGGACAGGAAGAAGTCCAGGCTGGTCTTGACCGAGCGGCGGGCGGCGAACCCGATGCCGAGCACGACGACGAAGTAGATGCCCAGCAGCGTGTAGTCGACCCAGTTCGTGGGGAGCCGGAGCTCTGCGGCGAGGTAGGTGGGGGGATACGTGGGGGTTTCCATGTGTACTCGCTTCGTTTTGCGAACCGATCCAGAGCGGAACCTACGCCGCCGTGTTCAGTAACTGAACACTTCGAGTGACGTTTTTTGTTTGATCGTGATGTTGACCGAGCCTGATGGGTTGTGTTCTGCTATGTTTGGTTCTGTTGGATGAAGGCTCGGAGAAGTGCCGGAGCGTCCCGGAAGACCTGAGTGGCTCGAAGGGAGTCCCGCGTGAAGAAGACCTCGACCCGGCTGGCGGACGGTCGGGAGCTCATCTACTACGACCTGCGCGACGACACCCTGCGCCAGGCGGCCGACCGCCGCCCGCTGGAGCCCACCGTCACCACGTCCGAGATCCGCCACGACGACCTCCTCGGGGACGCCGTCGCCATCGCCTCCCACCGGCAGGGCCGCACCTACCACCCGCCGGCCGACGAATGCCCGCTCTGCCCCTCCCGCGATGGCCGGCTCAGCGAGATCCCCGACTCCTCCTACGACGTCGCCGTCTTCGAGAACCGCTTCCCGTCGCTCGCCGGTGACTCCGGGCGCTGCGAGGTCGTCTGCTTCACCTCCGACCACGATGCCTCCTTCGCCGATCTGACCGAGGAGCAGGCCCGCCTCGTCCTGGACGCGTGGACCGACCGCACCTCGGAACTGTCGTCGCTGCCCGCCGTCAAGCAGGTGTTCTGCTTCGAGAACCGCGGCGCCGAGATCGGTGTCACCCTCGGGCATCCGCACGGGCAGATCTACGCCTACCCCTTCACCACGCCCCGCACCGCCCTCATGCTGCGTTCCCTCGCGCGGCACAAGGCCGCCACCGGTGGCGGCAACCTCTTCGACGCCGTCCTGGAGCGCGAACTCGCCGGGGAGCGGGTCGTCCTGGAGAGTGAACACTGGGCGGCCTTCGTGCCGTACGCCGCGCACTGGCCGTACGAGGTTCACCTGTACCCCAAGCGCCGGGTGCCCGACCTGCTCGCCCTCGACGAGGCGGCGCGCACGGAGTTCCCCCAGGTCTATCTGGAACTGTTGAGGCGCTTCGACCGGATCTTCGGCGAGGGTGAGCCACCGACGCCGTACATCTCCGCCTGGCACCAGGCGCCGTTCGGCCGATCGGCGGAGTTCGACGGTGTCGTCCGCGACGACTTCGCGCTGCACCTCGAGCTTTTCACCATCCGCCGTACGTCCGGCAAGCTGAAGTTCCTCGCGGGTTCGGAATCCGGCATGAACGTGTTCATCAACGACGTGCCGCCGGAGCGCGCGGCTGAGCGACTGCGAGAGGTAGCGAGTTAGATGAGCGGGAAGTTTCTGGTCACCGGGGGCGCGGGCTACGTCGGCAGCGTGGTCGCGCGGCATCTGCTCGAGGCCGGGAACGAGGTCGTCGTCCTCGACAACCTCTCCACCGGCTTCCGCGAGGGCGTGCCCGCCGGCGCCACGTTCGTCGAGGGCGACATCCGCGACGCCGCCAAGTGGCTGGACGCCTCCTTCGACGCCGTCCTGCACTTCGCCGCCTCCTCCCAGGTCGGCGAGTCCGTCGTGAAGCCCGAGAAGTACTGGGAGAACAACGTCGGCGGCTCCATGGCCCTGCTCGGCGCCATGCGCGAGGCGGGCGTGCGCACCCTCGTCTTCTCCTCCACGGCGGCCACCTACGGCGAGCCGGCCGAGGCGCCGATCGTCGAGTCGGCGCCCACGCTGCCCACCAACCCCTACGGCGCCTCCAAACTGGCCGTCGACCACATGATCACCGGCGAGGCGGCGGCCCACGGCCTCGCCGCGGTGTCGCTGCGCTACTTCAACGTCGCCGGCGCCTACGGGGAGCACGGCGAGCGCCACGACCCCGAGTCGCACCTGATCCCGCTGGTCCTCCAGGTCGCCCAGGGCCGGCGCGAGTCGATCTCCGTGTTCGGCGACGACTACCCGACGCCGGACGGCACCTGCGTCCGTGACTACATCCACGTCGCCGACCTCGCCGAGGCCCATCTCCTCGCCCTGAAGGCCGCCGTGCCGGGCGAGCACCTCATCTGCAACCTCGGCAACGGCAACGGATTCTCCGTCCGCGAGGTCATCGAGACGGTCCGTCAGGTCACCGGGCACCCGGTGCCCGAAGTGGTGGCCCCGCGCCGGGCCGGCGACCCGGCCGTCCTCGTCGCCTCCGCCGCCACCGCCCGCGAGCGGCTCGGCTGGAACCCGTCCCGCACCGACCTCGCGGGCATCGTCGCGGACGCGTGGGAGTTCGCCCAGCGCACCCGTTAGGTTCTACGGCTGAGCGGCCGGTCAACTCACCGGCCACCGAGGCCGGTTCGGCAGGGAAGGTCAGGATCAGGGGATGAGCGTCGACACGGCGGCCGCGGTCGCGCAGCGGTTCCGGGAGCTGTACGGGTCCGAGCCCGAGGGAGTGTGGGCCGCGCCCGGGCGGGTCAACCTCATCGGCGAGCACACCGACTACAACGACGGCTTCGTCATGCCGTTCGCGCTGCCGCACACCGCGGTCGCCGCGGTCGCCCGCCGCGACGACGGCGTGCTGCGCCTGCACTCCGAGGACGTGCGCGGCGGTGTCGTGGAGCTGCGCGTCGCCGACCTCGCACCCGAGACCGACCGCGCCTGGACCGCCTACCCCGCCGGAGTCGTCTGGGCGCTGCGGCACGCCGGCCACGCCGTCGGCGGCGCCGACGTCCACCTCGCGTCCACGGTCCCGGCGGGCGCGGGCCTGTCCTCCTCGGCGGCCCTGGAGGTCGTCGTCGCGCTCGCCCTGAACGACCTGTACGACCTGGGCCTGAAGGGCTGGCAGCTGGCCCGCCTGTGCCAGCGCGCGGAGAACGTCTACGTGGGCGCCCCCGTCGGCATCATGGACCAGACGGCGTCCGCCTGCTGCGAGGCCGGCAACGCCCTCTTCCTGGACACCCGCGACCTCTCCCAGCGGCAGATCCCCTTCGACCTGGCCGCGGAGGGCATGCGGCTGCTCGTGGTCGACACCCAGGTCAAGCACTCCCACAGCGAGGGCGAGTACGGCAAGCGCCGCGCCGGCTGCGAGAAGGGCGCCGCGATCCTCGGCGTCGACGCCCTGCGGGATGTCCCCTACGGCGAACTGGACGCGGCCCTCGCCCGGATCGGCGACGACGAGGAGGTGCGCCGCCTGGTGCGGCACGTCGTCACCGAGGACGAGCGCGTCGAGCGGGTCGTCGCCCTGCTGGAGTCCGGCGAGACCCGGGCCATCGGCCCGGTCCTGACCGAGGGCCACGCCTCGCTGCGCGACGACTTCCGCGTCTCCTGCCCCGAACTCGACCTCGTCGTCGAGGCGGCCCTGACCGCCGGGGCGCTGGGCGCCCGGATGACCGGCGGCGGCTTCGGCGGCTCGGCGATCGTGCTGAGCGAGGCCGGGGACGTCGAGGCGGTCACCAAGGCCGTCGAGGACGCCTTCGCCGCGGCCGGCTTCACCGCGCCGCGCGTGTTCGAGGCCGTCCCGGCGGCGGGCGCGCGGCGGCTGCGCTGAGCGCTCAGCGCAGCCGCTTGGTGAGCGTGTACTCGGTGATCCCCGGCGGATAGTCGGGGATCACGCACACCACGTCGTACCCCCTCTTCCGGTAGAACTCCGGCGCCTGGAAGTCCCACGTCTCCAGGCGCACGGAAGCACAGCCCCGCTCGTCGCGGGCGACGCGCTCCGCGTGTGCGAGCAGATGCGAACCGAGCCGGGCGCCGCGGTGGCGTTCGTCCACCCACAGGTACGTGACGTGCAGCCAGGTGGCCCAGGTGTGGCCGACCAGCCCCCCGGCCACGGCACCCGCGTCGTCCAAGGCCCACACATGGAGCGGAAGTTCGCGTTCACCTGGGGTTCCGCGCAGGGCGCGCAGCACCGGAGAGGCCGCGGTGTTGGTGTCCCGCAGTCTCCGCCGGAGCAGATCCCGCCGGAAAGTGTCGACTTCTGTCTCCAGACGAAACATGCGGCTCACCATAAACGCGTCGGCGAACCAGTTCTGCAAATTCGCTTCCGCTCCTGCCCCCCGCCCGTACTCTGATGAGCAGCACCGGTGGGGGCCGGTGCTGATCAGGGGGCGAGACAGTCGGGTTCGACGCCCGAAGTGGGGGGTAGCAGTTCCTGCACGGCGGCGGCCGTGCGTGCCCTACGTGCTTCGGGCGTCGCGCCCGCGACCGTGTTCGTCTCCCGGTGTCGTCCTCATGACGACGGGGTATCCCCTGCTCTTCGAGAGCTTGGGGAAGGGGGTTTCGTGGTTCGCATCCGAGTCCTGGTCGTCGACGACCATCGCATCTTCGCCGAGTCGCTCGCCGCCGCGCTGGCGGCCGAGCCCGATGTCGAGGTCTCCGCCGCGGGCAGCGGTCCGGCCGCGCTGCGCTGCCTGGAGCGCGCGGCCGCCGAGGGGCGCCGCTTCGACGTGCTGCTCGTCGACGCCGACCTGGGCGGCGGCCTGCCGGGCATACGCCCCGCCCCGCCCGTCCAGGAGGTGGGCGAGGACGGACTGGTCGACGGCATCTCGCTGGTCGCGGGCGTCCGCTCCGCGCAGCCCGCCGTACGGACCGTCGTCCTCGCCGAGAAGGACGACCCGCGCCGGGCCGCACTCGCCCTCCAGGCCGGGGCGTCCGGCTGGGTCGCCAAGGACTGCTCACTGTCCCGGCTGCTCACCGTGATCCGCGGGGTGCTGCGCGACGAGACGCATCTGCCGCCCGCCCTGCTCACGGGGGTGCTGCGCGAGCTGACGGCGGCCCGCAAGCACCGCACGGAGAGCGAACGGCTCGTGGAGTCGCTGACCCCGCGCGAGCGGGAGGTGCTGCGCTGCATGGTGGCGGGCCTGGGCCGCAAGGCCGTCGCCGAGCGCCTGTTCCTCTCCCCGCACACGGTCCGCACCCATATGCAGAACGTCCTGGGCAAGCTGGGCGTCCACTCCACCCTGGCCGCGGTGGCCCTGGCCCGCCGGGCAGGAGTGGGCCCGGTGGACCTGGACCCCCCGGCCCGCATCCTCCCGGAGGCCACGACCAGCGCCTGAAAGACTCCGGGCGGGGACCACGCCCGCCGGGGCGCGGGGAACCGCGCGACAAGCCACGACGGCGCCGCACCCGCGATCGGCCGCCGCCCGGCACCGAAAGTGGGCGGGAAAGGGCCGGACACGCCGGCCCCGGCACTACCCCGGAATGTTGTCGAACGGCGCGGTCAGCCTGCGCAGCAACCCCGCAAGCTCGGCCCGCTGCCCACCCGACAGCTCTCCCAGAATCGCCCGCTCCTGCGCGAGCAGCCCCGCCAGCGCCTGGTCGGCCCGATCGCGCCCCTCGGCCGTGAGCCGCACCAGCACCCCGCGCCGGTCGCTCGGGTCGGGTAGCCGCTCCACCAGGCCCTTCTTGGCCAGCCGGTCGATGCGGTTCGTCATCGTGCCCGAGGTGACCAGCGTCTGCGTCAGCAACTGCCCCGGAGAGAGCTGATAGGGATCGCCCGCGCGCCGCAGCGCGGTCAGCACGTCGAACTCCCAGGGCTCCAGACTGTGCTCGGAAAACGCCAGCCGGCGCGCACGGTCCAGATGCCGGGCCAGCCTGCTCACGCGGCTGAGCACCTCGAGTGGCTCCACGTCGAGGTCCGGGCGCTCCCGGCGCCACGCCGCGACCAGCCGATCGACCTCGTCCTCCATGACGATCAGTGTAGTGGTTGTGTCGACATGAAGTCTCTTGACGTCAAGATAAAGCGGGGTGCAGGCTGGAACCCGGAAGACAGGAGGCCCCGCCATGTCCGCAGCCGCCACCCCCACCTGGGACCCCGCCCAGTACCTGCGTCACGCCGATCACCGCGCCCGCCCCTTCACCGACCTCCTGGCCCGCGTCCCCCCGCTCCCCGGCGACCGGCCCGGTATCGCCGACCTCGGCTGCGGCCCCGGCAACGTCACCGCCCTGCTCGCCGCACGCTGGCCCACCGCCCACATCACCGGCCTCGACAACTCCGCCGAGATG
Organism: Streptomyces sp. NPDC056628; assembly: GCF_042792555.1. Classification (NCBI taxonomy): domain Bacteria; kingdom Bacillati; phylum Actinomycetota; class Actinomycetes; order Kitasatosporales; family Streptomycetaceae; genus Streptomyces; species Streptomyces sp. NPDC056628. The sequence goes on along the minus strand of NZ_JBHTWG010000007.1, from coordinate 136,798 downwards.
CTGGACCGCGCCCACACCTTGCACGAGGGCCCCACCGCGGGCGGCGGCCGCCTGGACTTCGCCCACGCCGACGTGGGCACCTGGACGCCCGAGGAGCCGTACGACCTGATCGTCAGCGGCGCCACCCTGCAGTGGGTGCCGGGCCACGCCGACCGCTTCGGCTCCTGGGTGGCCGGCCTGCGCCCCGGCGGCACCTTCGCCTTCCAGGTCCCCGGCAACTTCGACGCCCCCAGCCACCGCCTGATGCGCGACCTCGCCGCCCGCCACGGCCTGGCGGACGTCCTGAGCCACTCCGACGCCGTGCTCGACCCACGGGACTACCTGGCCCGCCTGACCGCCCTGGACTGTACGGCGGACGTGTGGGAGACGACGTACCTGCACCTGCTGCCCGGCGAGGACCCCGTCCTGGACTGGGTGAAGGGCACCGGCCTGCGCCCCGTCCTCACCGCGCTCGCCGACGACCCCGGCCGCCGGGACGCCTTCCTGGACGCGTACCGGGCCGCGCTGCGCGAGGCCTACCCGCCCGGTCCGCACGGCACCGCGTTCCCGTTCCGCCGCATCTTCGCGGTCGCCCGCAGGGAGCAGTGACGACCAGCCCCGTCCCCACCCGCGCGGGCGGTCCCGCATCCCGCTCTGTTTGATCCGTGGCTCCCGGGAAACCCGGTCCCTGGCAGCGACGTCGAACCTTGCAGGAGTGAGGAACATGGCGAAGGAAGAGAAGGCCCGGGCCACGAAGGAACAGGCCAAGGGCAAGGCCAAGGAAGCCATGGGCCGGATGACCGGCAACGAGCGCATGACCGCCGAGGGCAAGGCCGATCAAGTGAAGGGCGACGCGCGCCAGGCGAAGGAGAAGGGCAAGGACACCTTCAAGCACTGAGCGCGCCGGAACAACGGCGTGGACACGAACAGGCGGGGTGCCGCACCGGCACCCCGCCTCTTCGTGCCGGTGCGCGTCGGCGTCAGCTCTTGCGGCGCCCGATCAGATGCGGCCGGGCCTCCAGCCCGTCCAGCCCGTGCCACGCCAGGTTCACCAGGTGCGCCGCCACCTCCGCCTTCTTCGGCCGGCGCACGTCCAGCCACCACTGCCCGGTCAGGGCGACCATCCCCACCAGCGCCTGCGCGTACAGCGGCGCCAGCTTCGGGTCGAAGCCGCGGCTCTTGAACTCGCGGCCGAGGATGTCCTCCACCTGGGTGGCGATGTCGGAGATCAGCGAGGCGAACGACCCCGTCGACTGGGGGATGGGGGAGTCGCGGACCAGGATGCGGAAGCCGTCCGTGTACTCCTCGATGTAGTCCAGCAGCGCGAACGCCGCCTGCTCGCACAGCTCCCTCGGATGCCCCGCGGTCAGCGAGCTGGTCACCATGTCCAGCAGCCGCCGCATCTCGCGGTCCACGACGACCGCGTACAGGCCCTCCTTGCCGCCGAAGTGCTCGTACACCACCGGCTTGGACACCCCGGCCTTCGCCGCGATCTCCTCCACGGACGTGCCCTCGAACCCCTTCGCCGCGAACAGGGTGCGACCGATCTCCAGCAACTGCTGGCGGCGCTCCGCACCGGTCATCCGGGTACGGCGCGCCCGCCGCGGCTTGTCGTTGCTGGAGGTGCTGCTGGAGTCGGTCGCCACGGCGTCAATCATGCCGCCTTCGCGGGTTCCTTCCGGCGGTGTGCGCCGTCTTCCCCGGTGTTCCGTCGGGAATCGATACGCGAGCGTGACGGCCAGCGCACGTCGTAGGCCCAGCCGAACTTCTCGAAGATGCGGATGAAGCGGGCCGAGGAGTCGATCTGCCAGCGCTCCACACCGTGCCGGGCGGACGTCGGGTCGGCGTGGTGCAGGTTGTGCCAGGACTCGCCGCACGACAGGACGGCCAGCCACCACACGTTGCCCGAGCGGTCCCGGGACTTGAACGGGCGCTTGCCCACGGCGTGGCAGATGGAGTTGATCGACCAGGTCACGTGGTGCAGCAGGGCCACCCGGACGAGGGAGCCCCAGAAGAAGCCGGTGAACGCGCCCCACCAGGACATCGTCACCAGACCGCCGATCACGGCGGGCAGCGCCAGCGACAGGACCGTGAAGGACACGAAGTGACGGGAGACGGCGCGGATCGCGGGGTCCTTGATCAGGTCCGGCGCGTACTTCTCCTGCGGCGTCTGCTCCTCGTCGAACATCCACCCGATGTGCGCCCACCACAGGCCCTTCATCAGGGCCGGCAGGGTCTCACCGAACCGCCACGGCGAATGCGGGTCGCCCTCGGCGTCCGAGAACTTGTGGTGCTTGCGGTGGTCCGCCACCCAGCGCACGACCGGGCCCTCCACGGCCATCGACCCCGCGACGGCCAGAGCGATCCGCAGCGGCCGCTTGGCCTTGAACGAACCGTGCGTGAAGTAGCGGTGGAAGCCGATCGTGATGCCGTGGCAGCCCAGGAAGTAGAAGAAGACCAGCAGGCCGAGGTCGAGCCAGCTCACCCCCCAGCCCCAGGCCAGCGGAACCGCCGCGAGGAGCGCGAGGAACGGCAGGATGATGAAGAGCAGAAGCGCGATCTGCTCGATCGACCGTTTCTTCTCGCCGCCGAGCGTGGCGCTGGGAGTCGGGGTGTCGTCGTTCGCCTTCGGGGCGTCTTGGATCACATCGGAGCTCGTGGTCATGGGCGTCCCCTGTGGGGTCGAGGGTTGTGACAGATGCCGTGTCACGGTCGGGCAGGCTCCGTCGGGGCGGTGCCTACGGTTCCGTAACCTACGGCGTCGTAAGTATGGCAGTGCGCCGCCCTGCGGCAAGAGCCCGTGAGACAGCGCCTCCCTGTGGACACCTATCCTTGTCTCGGTCGGACAGCGCGGTCCGCTCTGATTTCTTCCCGGATGTCAGGAGCCGTAAGCGGCGGTCCCGCCGCACGGCCCCCGGCGCCGGGTTCCCCTCCCAGACGAGCTTCAACACTGCAAGGAGCCGCACCTGTGAGCAGTGCCGACGACCAGACCGTGTCCCAGGAGACCGCCAGCGCCGAGCTGCGTGCCGACATCCGCCGGCTGGGTGACCTCCTCGGCGAGACACTCGTCCGCCAAGAAGGCCCGGAGCTGCTGGAACTCGTCGAGAAGGTCCGCCGCCTCACCCGGGAGGACGGCGAGGCCGCCGCCGAACTGCTGCGCGGCACCGAACTCGACACCGCGGCCAAGCTGGTCCGCGCCTTCTCCACCTACTTCCACCTGGCCAACGTCACCGAACAGGTCCACCGCGGCCGCGAACTGCGCGCCCGGCGCGCCGCCGAGGGCGGCCTGCTCGCCCGCACCGCCGACCGGCTCAAGGACGCCGACCCCGAGCACCTGCGGCAGACCATCCAGAACCTCAACGTGCGCCCCGTCTTCACCGCACACCCCACCGAGGCCGCCCGCCGCTCCGTCCTCAACAAGCTGCGGCGCATCGCCGCCCTCCTGGAGACGCCCGTCCTCGAAGGCGACCGCCGCCGCAACGACACCCGACTGGCCGAGAACATCGACCTCGTCTGGCAGACCGACGAACTGCGCGTCGTCCGCCCCGAGCCCGCCGACGAGGCCCGCAACGCCATCTACTACCTCGACGAACTGCACGCCGGCGCCGTCGGCGACGTCCTCGAGGACCTCACCGCCGAACTGGAACGCGTCGGGCACAAGCTCCCCGACGACACCCGTCCCCTCACCTTCGGCACCTGGATCGGCGGCGACCGCGACGGCAACCCCAACGTCACCCCCCAGGTGACCTGGGACATCCTCATCCTCCAGCACGAACACGGCATCAACGACGCCCTGGAGATGATCGACGAGCTGCGCGGCTTCCTGTCGAACTCCATCCGCTACACCGGCGCCACCGACGAACTCCTCGCCTCCCTCCAGGCCGACCTCGACGCCCTCCCCGAGATCAGCCCCCGCTACAAGCGCCTCAACGCCGAAGAGCCCTACCGGCTCAAGGCCACCTGCATCCGCCAGAAGCTGGAGAACACCAAGACCCGCCTGGCCCGCAACACCCCGCACGAGGCCGGCCGCGACTACCTCGGCACCGGCGAACTGCTCTCCGACCTCACCCTGATCCAGAGCTCCCTGCGCGAACACCGCGGTGGCCTCTTCGCCGACGGACGCCTGGACCGCACCATCCGCACCCTCGCCGCCTTCGGCCTCCAACTCGCCACCATGGACGTCCGCGAACACGCCGACGCCCACCACCACGCCCTGGGCCAGCTCTTCGACCGGCTCGGCGAGGAGTCCTGGCGCTACGCCGACATGCCCCGCGACTACCGCACCAAGCTCCTCGCCAAGGAACTGCGCTCCCGGCGGCCCCTCGCCCCCACCCCGGCACCCGTCGACGCCGCCGCCGAGAAGACCCTCGGCGTCTTCCAGACCGTCAAGCGGGCCCTGGAGGTCTTCGGACCCGAGGTCATCGAGTCCTACATCATCTCCATGTGCCAGGGCGCCGACGACGTCTTCGCCGCCACCGTCCTCGCCCGCGAGGCCGGCCTGCTCGACCTGCACGCCGGCTGGGCCAAGATCGGCATCGTCCCCCTCCTGGAGACCACGGACGAGCTCAAGGCCGCCGACACCATCCTGGAGGACATGCTCTCCGACCCGTCCTACCGGCGCCTCGTCGCGCTGCGCGGCGACGTCCAGGAGGTCATGCTCGGCTACTCCGACTCCTCCAAGTTCGGCGGCATCACCACCAGCCAGTGGGAGATCCACCGCGCCCAGCGCCGGCTGCGCGACGTCGCCCACCGCTACGGCGTCCGGCTGCGCCTCTTCCACGGCCGCGGCGGCACCGTCGGCCGCGGCGGCGGCCCCTCCCACGACGCGATCCTCGCCCAGCCCTGGGGCACCCTCGAAGGCGCCATCAAGGTCACCGAACAGGGCGAGGTCATCTCCGACAAGTACCTCGTCCCCTCGCTGGCCCGCGAGAACCTGGAACTGACCGTCGCCGCCACCCTCCAGGCCTCCGCGCTGCACACCGCGCCGCGCCAGTCCACCGAGGCGCTCGCCCGCTGGGACGCCGCGATGGACGTCGTCTCCGACGCCGCGCACACCGCGTACCGCAAGCTCGTCGAGGACCCCGACCTGCCGACGTACTTCGTCGCGTCCACCCCCGTCGACCAGCTCGCCGACCTGCACCTCGGCTCGCGGCCCTCCCGCCGCCCCGGCTCCGGCGTCTCCCTCGACGGGCTGCGCGCCATCCCCTGGGTGTTCGGCTGGACCCAGTCCCGGCAGATCGTCCCCGGCTGGTTCGGTGTCGGCAGCGGCCTGAAGGCACTGCGCGAGGCCGGCCTGGACACCGTGCTCGACGAGATGCACGGGCAGTGGCACTTCTTCCGCAACTTCATCTCCAACGTCGAGATGACCCTCGCGAAGACCGACCTGCGCATCGCCCGCCACTACGTCGAGACCCTCGTCCCCGAGGAGCTCCAGCACATCTTCGCCACCATCGAGGCCGAGCACGAACTCACCGTCCGCGAGGTCCTGCGGGTCACCGGCGAGAGCGAACTCCTCGACGCCCAGCCCGTCCTCAGGCAGACGTTCGCCATCCGCGACGCCTACCTCGACCCGATCTCCTACCTGCAGGTCGCCCTGCTCAAGCGCCAGCGCGACGCCGCCGCCAGCGGCGCCGACCCCGACCCGCTGCTCGCCCGCGCCCTGCTCCTCACCGTCAACGGCGTCGCCGCCGGCCTGCGCAACACCGGCTGACCCGCACGACGGCAGTGCCCCCGCGCCGGCACCGGCACGGGGGCACTGCCATCACACCGCGCGGGTCAGGCCCGCGGCCGCCTCACACGATCACGTACGCCCCCGTCAGCAGGGCCACGCCCGTGCCCGCCAGGAGCCAGGCCAGCCGGGCCCGGCGCAGACCGCCCGCCGCGACCACCGACGCCAGCAGCAGCGCGCCCCCCAGCGGCACCCACGCGTAGAGCACACCCGCCGGACCCGAACGCACCACCTCGTCCGTCCCCGGCTTCACCACCACCGCGTACGTCTCCCCCTTGCGCACCGCGACGCTCTTCTCGATCACCGCCGAAGCGCGCGCCCGCGACCCCGCCGACACCGGCGTGTACGGCCCGCCGCACGTGTCCGCGCCGCACCGGACCACCTCGATCGTGCCGTGCTCACGGCCCTTGGCGAGCATCACGTGCTGGGCACTGCCCCACGACCCCCACACACCCGCGACCAGGATCAGCAGCACCACCGCCCCCATCACCACGATCCGCCCGAACCGCAGCGCGGAGACGGCGCCCTGACTGGAGACAACGGCAGAAGGCATGGCCGCGATCTTTGGCCATGCCCCTGCGAACGGTCAACTTCGGGTCGGCTGTACGGACCGACACGTCACGAGTTGTACGTGCTTTGCGCCCGCTCCAGACCCTCGGTCACCAGACACTCCACCGCGTCCGCCGCCCGGTCCACGAAATAGTCCAGCTCCTTGCGCTCCGCCGCCGAGAAGTCCCTCAGCACGAAGTCCGCCACCGGCATCCGGCCCGGCGGACGCCCCACGCCGAACCGCACCCGGTGATAGTCGGAACCCATGGCTTTTGTCATCGACTTCAGGCCGTTGTGCCCGTTGTCCCCGCCGCCGAGCTTCAGCCGCAGCGTGCCGTAGTCGATGTCCAGTTCGTCGTGCACGGCGACGATGTTGCCCAGCGGCACCTTGTAGAAGTCGCGCAGCGCGTTCACCGGGCCACCCGACAGGTTCATGTACGACATCGGCTTCACCAGCACCACCCGCCGGTTCGCCGGACCGGGCGGGCCGATGCGCCCCTCGACGACCTGCGCCTGCGCCTTCCCGGCCCGCTTGAACTTGCCCCCGATCCGCTCCGCCAGCAGATCCACCACCATGAACCCCACGTTGTGCCGGTTCCTGGCGTACTCGGGCCCCGGATTACCGAGACCGGCGATCAGCCACGGCGCACTCGGATCGGTCGTCACGTCCACGTCTCCATTGATACGCGCCGGCCGCCGCCCCCGGAGGGACGGCGGCCGGCGAACACGACGGCGGAACCGGAACGGCTCCCGCCACGACTCGAGGATCAGGCCTCGGCGACGTCCTCGCCCTCGGCCTCGGCGCCCTCGGCGGACTCCTCGGCCTGCGCGGCCAGGACCTGCAGCACGACGGTGTCGTCCTCGACGGCCAGCTTGGTGCCCTTGGGCAGCTCGATGTCCTTGGCGAGGATCGAGGCGCCGGCCGCGAGGCCCTCCACCGACACGGTGACCGACTCGGGGATGTGCGTGGCCTCGGCCTCGACCGGAAGGGCGTTCAGCACGTGCTCGAGCAGGTTGCCGCCCGGGGCCAGCTCGCCCTCGGCGTGCACGGGGATCTCGACCGTGACGGTCTCGCCGCGCTTGACCAGCTGCAGGTCGACGTGCTCCAGGAAGCCCTTCAGCGGGTCGCGCTGCACGGCCTTCGGGATGGCCAGCTCGTTGGTCTTGCCGTCGATGTCCAGCGCGATCAGGACGTTCGGCGTACGCAGCGCCAGCAGCAGGTCGTGGCCCGGAAGCGTCAGGTGCAGCGGGTCGGAACCGTGCCCGTACAGCACACCCGGAACCTTGTTGTCACGACGGATACGACGGGCCGCACCCTTGCCGAACTCGGTACGGAACTCGGCGGAGATCTTCACCTCGGACATGACGATCACTCCTCGTAGAAGTAGAACGGACGGGGTCACCCGGCCACGAACGGCCTGCTACGAAGAGCGCGTCGATAACGGACCACCGCATCCCGCAACGGGAAACGGCCTCCCTCGCCGAGCAACTGCAGCAGTCTACTCGGACCCGGAGGCCGTTCCCAAAACGATCTCTACAGCTCGTCCTACTGCTCGTCGAACAGGCTCGTCACCGAACCGTCCTCGAACACCTCACGCACCGCGCTCGCGATCGTCGGCGCGATCGACAGCACCGTCAGCTTGTCCAGATCCGCCGCCAGCTCACCCGGAGTGGGCAGCGTGTTGGTGAACACGAACTCGCTCACCCGCGAGTTCTTCAACCGGTCCGCCGCCGGACCCGACAGCACACCGTGCGTCGCGGTGACGATGACGTCCTCCGCGCCGTGCGCGAAGAGCGCGTCCGCCGCGGCGCAGATCGTGCCACCCGTGTCGATCATGTCGTCGACCAGCACGCACACGCGGCCCTTGACCTCACCCACGACCTCGTGGACGGTCACCTGGTTCGCCACGTCCTTGTCACGCCGCTTGTGCACGATCGCCAGCGGCGCGCCCAGCCGGTCGCACCAGCGGTCCGCGACCCGCACCCGGCCCGCGTCCGGCGAGACGACCGTCAGCTTGTCCTTGTCGACCTTCCGGCCCACGTAGTCCGCCAGCAGCGGCAGCGCGAACAGGTGATCCACCGGGCCGTCGAAGAAGCCCTGGATCTGGTCCGTGTGCAGATCCATGGTCAGGATGCGGTGCGCGCCGGCCGTCTTCATCAGGTCCGCGATCAGACGGGCCGAGATCGGTTCACGGCCACGGTGCTTCTTGTCCTGACGGGCATAGCCGTAGAAGGGCACGATCACGGTGATCGAGCGGGCCGACGCACGCTTCAACGCGTCGATCATGATCAACTGCTCCATGATCCACTTGTTGATCGGCGCCGTGTGGCTCTGGATCAGGAAACAGTCCGCGCCGCGCGCCGACTCCTGATACCGCACATAGATCTCGCCGTTCGCGAAGTCGAAGGCCTTCGTGGGGACAACCCCGACACCCAACTGCTGGGCGACCTCCTCGGCAAGCTCGGGGTGGGCGCGGCCGGAGAAGAACATCATCTTCTTCTCGCCGGTCGTCTTGATCCCGGTCACAGCACTGTCTCCTCAGAGGTGTCTCAGCTGGGTGTGCACCTATCACGGTACGCCGTGTCCGACGCGCCCGTTTCCGGTCAGCCTTCGCTTCCGCCCTGCCCGGACGCCTCCTCAGCCGCCCGCGCCGCCGCACTCCCCGGACGCTTACGAGCCACCCAACCCTCGATATTCCGTTGCTGGCCACGGGCCACGGCCAGCGAACCGGGCGGCACATCCTTCGTGATCACGGACCCCGCGGCGGTGTACGCACCATCCCCGATCGTGACAGGAGCCACAAACATGTTGTCCGAACCAGTGCGGCAGTGCGACCCCACCGTCGTGTGGTGCTTGTCCTGACCGTCGTAGTTCACGAACACACTCGCCGCGCCGATGTTCGTGTACTCGCCGATCGTCGCGTCCCCCACGTACGACAGATGCGGAACCTTCGTCCCCTCACCGATCGACGCGTTCTTCGTCTCCACGTACGTACCGATCTTGCCCTTCGCACCCAGACGGGTACCCGGACGCAAATACGCGAACGGCCCCACCGACGCGCCCGCACCCACCACGGCACCATCCGCCACCGTGTTGTCCACCCGGGCCCCCGCCCCCACCCGCGTGTCCCGCAGCCGGCAGTTCGGCCCGACCTCCGCACCCTCACCCAGATGCGTCGCACCCAGCAGCTGCGTACCCGGCAGCACCACCGCGTCCTGCTCGAACGTCACCGCCACGTCGACCCACGTCGACGCCGGATCCACCACCGTCACCCCCGCCAGCATCGCCGCCGTCAGCAACCGGTCGTTCAGGATCCGCCGCGCCTCCGCCAGCTGCACGCGATTGTTGATCCCCGCGATCTCACGGTGATCCGCCGCCACCGACGCACCCACCCGGTGCCCGGCCTCCCGCAGAATGCCCAGCACGTCCGTCAGGTACTCCTCACCCTGACTGTTGTCCGTGCGCACCTTGCCCAGCGCGTCCGCCAGCAACTGCCCGTCGAACGCGAACACCCCGGAATTGATCTCCCGGATCGCCCGCTGCGACTCCGACGCGTCCTTGTGCTCCACGATCGCCGTCACCGCGCCCGACGCGTCCCGCACGATCCGGCCGTACCCCGTCGCGTCCGGCACCTCCGCCGTCAGCACGGTCACCGCGTTGCCGTCCGCCGCGTGCGCCGCCGCCAGCGCCGACAGCGTCGCGCCCGTCAGCAGCGGCGTGTCGCCACAGACGACCACCACCGTGCCCTCCACCGGACCGCGCAACTCCTCCAGAGCCATCCGCACCGCGTGACCCGTGCCGTTCTGCTGCGCCTGCACGGCCGTGCGCACACCGGGGTCGATCTCGGCGAGATGCGCGGTGACCTTCTCGCGGGCGTGGCCGACCACGACGACGAGGTGCTCGGGGTCCAACTCACGGGAAGCGGCCAGGACATGCCCTACGAGGCTGCGTCCGCAGAGCTCGTGGAGGACCTTGGGTGTGGCCGACTTCATACGGGTGCCCTCACCCGCTGCGAGAACGACGACGGCTGCCGGGCGAATGGCGCTCACGGGATGCCCTTCGGCTGTGATGGGGGAGGGGTGACATCCGCAGGATACCGGGGCGTTTCCGGGGCGACATGAGAGCGGGCCCCGACCCCGGAGGGGTCAGGACCCGAACGCTGCTCCCCCGTCAGGACTCGAACCTGAAATACATCATCCAAAGTGACGTGTGTTGCCAATTACACCACGGGGGAAAGCCCGGCTAATCGGACATCTCGTCGATCGGCTGGGTGGCTGCCAACACTATGCCGTACCAAGAGCCTTCGATGCGACGGTACAACTCGGCACCCCGCAGGACTTTGATCACCAGGCAACCCCGATAGGAGTCGCCCACGTTCTTGCGGACCGTCTTCGGGTTGTGTTTCTTGAGGGTCGTCTTGTGGAAGGCGGAGCGGTCCGCACCGACGAGGCCGGCCCAGTACTCCTCGGCGCCCGCGACGTCCGCGTTCTCGTGGATCAGGACGTGGAAGCGCAGACGCTCGCGCTCGACGCCGAGGAGGTCGAGCCACGCGAGGTACACCTGGATCATGCCGGGGTCGCTGTTGCAGAAGGTCACCTTCTCGCGCCGGTCGTACGGCTTGTCCTTGGTGCCCTCGGCCCAGTAGAGGCCCACGCCGACGAGGAAGAGCTCCCGCGCCGACAGCGCGGCGACGGCCTGGCGAGCGGCCTCCTTGGTCCGCCGCCGCTCCTCGTCACGGATGCGCAGCTTCGCCTCCCACCCCCTCCGGGAGATCTCCCGTGCCTCCTCCGGGGTCCTCGTGCGGTCCGGTTTGGGGAGGTCCCGCACCCAGAGGGAGATCGAGCTCTTCGAGCAGCCGAGTTCGAGCTGGATCCGGTCGTAGGTCCAGCCCCGTAGGCGCAGCTCGCGGGCGCGGTCGCGGAGGTCGTCCTTGGCGTTCGGGCGCCTGGTCCACGCCGGTGGGGGCTCGCCCTTCACCAGTTGGTTGAGGAGGTCGTTGTTGAAGATCTTCAGTTCGTCGCGGATCTGCCGAAGGCTGCGGCCCTGTCGTCGCAGCGCCACGGCCTGGTCCCGGAGGTCCTCGAAGTCCGCGTGCTTGCCGGATGCATGTGCCATGGGCACAGCGTCCGGGGGGAATCTGGGGTTCCGGGGGGCTGGGCGGGGTGGTTCAGCAGTTCGGGGGAATCCGGGGCGTTCCGTGCCGGGGTGGTCACTCGGTGTGGTCGTGGACGGTCCGTGAAAGTCGACGGAAATCGGGGGGTGTGCGCCCGTAGGCTGGAGGCATGACCAGGACGGGGGAAGAGCACGCCGGGGAGTCGCCGCCGGGGGCAGGGCCATGGTGGTGGAGCAGAGCGCGTGGTGCCGCGCTGGACGTGACGCTGGCTGTCGCGTCGGCGGTGGAGTGCGCGTTCGAGGGGGTCGGCTTCGCGCGGGACGCGGGGCTGCCGGTGCCGGTCGGGGTGGTGTTCGGGGCGCTGGCGGGTTCCGTGCTGCTGCTGCGGCGCCGCTGGCCGATCGCCGTGGTGCTGGTGTCGATCGCGGTGCTGCCGGCGCAGATGGGTTTCCTGCTGAGCATCGTCGGCCTGTACACGCTGGCCGCTTCGGAGTTGCCGCGCCGGATCATCGCGTCGCTGGCGGGGATGTCGTTCGTCGGCACGCTGATCGTGACGTTCGTGTGGGTGCGCCAGGACGTGGCGCGGGGGAGTCTGACGGTCGGCGACTGGGTGGTGCCGTTCGCGTCGGTGACGACGGCGATCGGGCTGACGGCGCCGTCGTTGCTGCTGGGGCTGTACGTGGGGGCTCGGCGCCGGCTGATGGAGAGCTTGCGGGAGCGGGCGGACAGTCTGGAGCGGGAGCTTCAGCTGCTCGCGGAGCGGGCGGAGGAGCGGGCCGAGTGGGCGCGCAACGAGGAGCGGACGCGGATCGCGCGTGAGATGCACGACGTGGTCGCGCATCGGGTGAGTCTGATGGTGGTGCACGCGGCGGCGTTGCAGGCGGTGGCGCGGAAGGACCCGGAGAAGGCCGTGCGCAATGCCGCGCTGGTGGGGGACATGGGCCGGCAGGCGTTGACGGAGCTGCGGGAGATGCTCGGGGTGCTGCGCAGTGGTGTGGCGTCCGGGGGTGCGTCGCGGGGTGCGGTGGTTCCGCTGGCGGCGGTGGGGGTGGTTGCGGCGGTGGCGGCGGATCGGGGGCGGGCGCGGGAGCCGGTCGCCGAGGGGCCGTGGTTGTCGGAGCTGGACGAGCTGGTGGGGCAGTCGGCGGCGGCGGGGATGGCCGTGGATCTGTCGGTGGAGGGGGAGTCGCGGGTGTACGCGCCGGAGGTGGAGCAGACGGCGTACCGGGTGGTGCAGGAGGCGTTGACGAACGTCCACAAGCACGCGGCGGGTGCGAAGACGTATGTGCGGCTGGCGCATCGGGTGTCGGAGATCGCGATGCAGGTGGAGAACGAGCCGCCGCCGGAGGCGGGGTCGGCGTCGTCGGCGCGGCTGCCGTCGGGGGGCAACGGTCTGGTGGGGATGAAGGAGCGGGTGTCTGCGCTGGGCGGGGTGTTCGTGTCGGGCCCGACGGACGCGGGGGGTTTTCGGGTGTCGGCGGTGATTCCGGCGGTCTGACCGGGGTCGTCGGCCTGGGTCAGGGGGCGATGAGGCGGGCGGGTTCGAGGCCGGTGACGAGGCCGGCGAGGGCCTGGTCGATGTCGCCTCCGAGGTACCAGTCGCCGGTGTGGTCGAGGGCGTAGACACGGCCTTCGGTGTCGATGGCGAGCAGGGAGTCGGTGTCGGTCTCGATGCCGAGGGGGCTGACGTCGGTGTCGAGGGCGCGGCCGAGGTCGCCGAGGGTGCGGGCCAGGTGGAGGCCGTGCAGGGGGTCGAGGTGGAGGGTGGCGGGGGCGATCTGGCGTCCGGGGCCGCCGGGGGTGATGTGGAGGCCGCCGAATTCGGCCCAGGCTTCGACGGCGGCGGGGAAGACGGTGTGCCGGTGGCCCGCGGGTGAGGTGTGGTCGCGCAGGGTGTCGGCCCAGATCTCGGCTTGTTTGATGTCCCAGCGTCCGGGTTGCCAGCCGGCGGCGCGCAGGGCGGCGTCGACGGGTACGGGGAAGCGGGTGGTCGAGGTGCGGTCGGTGTGCATCGGCTCTTCGTTCGTCGAGTGTGCCGGGGCCGGGTGGGGGGCGGGTGTCCGGGCGCGCGCGGCGGTGTGCGGTGGTGCGGGTGGGGGGTCAGTCGGCGGGCGGGGTGGGGTCGACGATGCGGACGCCGAAGTGGGCGCTGAGGGCGGTGCAGGCGCGGCAGGGGGTGACGAAGCTGCCGTGCAGGGGGTCGCCGTCCTCGCGGATGCGGCGGGTGGTGAGTTTGGCTTGTCTGAGTGCTTTGCGGGCTTCGCCGTTGGTCATGGGTTTGCGGGCGGCGCGTTTGCTGCGGGCGGTGTCGGCGGCGGTGATGTGCCGGGAGATGAGGATGGTCTCGGCGCAGCGTCCGGTGAAGCGGTCGCGTTCGGTGCTGGTGAGGGTGTCGAGGAAGTCCTGGACGAGGTGGTGCAGGGCGGGGGGCTGGTCGCCGCGGGCGGCGGTGCCGGTGAGGGTGGCGCCGCGGACGGAGAGGGCGGCGGCGACGGTGGGGAGTATGCCGTCGCGGCGGTGGAGGAGGGCGGGTGCGTGCGGGGTGCCGTCGGCGCTCCAGCCGATGCGGGGGTCGCCGGACCTGCCTGAGTGCGGGTCGGTCTGTGTCGCGTTCATCGTCATCATCCCCTCCTGAGCATCCCCCGTGCATGCTCTCGGACGTCACAGAGTGCCAAATGCCGTGGCGGGTGCGGAAGCTGGGGCGATGCGACACGCCCGTGTCGGGGCCTGCTGTCACGGTGGGGTGACGCCTTGTCACTGTGGTGGTAGGGGGTGTCACCTGTGCCGGTGACCGTTGTCGTCGTACCGCATAGGCTGTCGCCACCGCTTTCCATGCGGTGACGCGTGGACGCAGACGAGTCAGTCGATTCGGGGCGTTGTGACCGTGTGTGGTCATGGCGGGCCGGATCAGAACGCCGCAGGGGGCTACCGCCATGACGACAGGTCGGCTCGGGCTGGGGGATCCTCCCGGCCGCCAGGCCGGGGGGCACGCCGCGCCGCCGAACGCGGCCTACGCCGGGCAGGTCGTGCATTTTCCGGATCCGGTGCGGGCGGCCCGGCACCCGAGAGGGGTGCGGGTGGACGAGCGGGGTTATCCCGATTTCTCGCCGTACGCGCGGGCGGCTGCGGAGATCGCGGAGCCGCCGGAGGGTTTCGGCGTCGACGAGTTGCGGCTGACGGACTACGTGTCGGCGAACGCGGCGCTGGCGGCGTCGGGGCACGCGTTGTGGGACACGGTGCCGGCGGTGGCGACGCCGCACGGCTGGACGTGGCATCACGTGGCGGGGTCGCGGCGGCTGGAGTTGGTTCCGGTCGAGGTGAAGGCTCTGTTGCGGCATCACGGCGGTATCGCGACGTCGGGTGTGGACCAGGGGAAGCGTGGGACGCGGCCGTTGCAGGAGACGCGTCCGGCGCACTTCCGGCTGCCGAAGTCCGGTGTGGCGGTGACGGAGGCGCAGGCGCAGGGGGTCGAGGAGGATCTCGGGTACCGGTTGCCGGGTGCGTACCGTTCGTTCCTGAAGGCGGCGGGCGGGTGTGCCCCGGTGGGGACGGCGCTGGACGCGGAGTTGGGGCTGCTGATCGACCAGCCGTTCTTCACGGTGCGGGACGAGGCGGCGGTCAACGACCTGGTCTATGCGAACAAGTGCCTGCGGGACCATCTCACCAAGGACTATCTGTGTGTGGGGTTCGTGCAGGGCGGGCTGCTGGCCGTGAAGGTGAAGGGCGAGCGGCTGGGTTCGGTGTGGTTCTCGGCGTACGACGACGCGCGGGACGTGGATCCGTCGTGGTCGGTGGCCGAGCGGGTGGAGCGGCTGCTGCTGCCGTGCGGTGAGGACTTCGACGTGTTCCTGTCCCGGCTGGCGGGTTCTCCGCCGGAGTTGGAGACGGTGGCGAATCTGATGGTGGACGGTGGGTTCGCGCGTGCGGTGCCTGTCGAGGCCGCGGCTGCGGGGGAGTGAGCTTCGCGATGGTGACGTTCGCGCAGGCGCAGGAGCGCGCCGAGGAGTGGATCAACGGCGATGTGCCGTCGTACCAGCATCGTGAGGTGCGGGTCCGGGAGTTCGGGCTGGGCTTCGTGGTGTGGGGTGAGGACCGTGCGGACGGGCCGCGGTCGGACGGCGGTGCGCAGCGGCTGGTGATCGCCCGGGACAGCGGGGAGGCCACCTTGTGGCCGTCGCTGCCGGTGGGTGAGGTGATCCGCCGTTATGAGGAGGAGTACGGCCGGGGCGACGCGGTCGCGGAGCCGGCGCCTGCGCCGGCGGCGCGGGTGGATCTGAACCAGACGTCGTTCCTGCTGACGCCGCCGGAGTGGTTGCAGGAGGCGGCGGACCGGATGGGTGTGCCGGATCGCCGGCAGCCGGCGGACGAGGAGCCGCGGGACGCGGTGCCGGTGGCGGTGGCGGACGAGCCGCGGGACGCGGTGCCCGAGGGGGCGACTCCGTGGGCCGGTACGGACACCAATGCCGACGCGGGCGAGGACCGTTCGGTGCCGCTGCCGGAGACGGTGTTCGCGCCGCCGCTGAGCGGTGACGACACCGCGGCGCCGCCGAATGCCGAGACGGCGCTGATGGCGGCGGGCGGCGGGCTGCCGGGCACGGCGATCGAGCCGGCGGCGGACGGTCCGGACGCGTCGGGTGTGCCGTCGTACGGGTATCCGCAGGGTGTGGGTGCGCCCCCGCCTCCGCCGGCGCCGCCGTCGTACGGGTATCCGCAGCCGCCGGGTGTGCCGGGGCGGCCCGCGCCGGGCGCGGGCGACATCGCGGACGCGGCGACGAGCAAGGCGCCGCCGCGCGGGCCGGGTGGCTCGACGCCGCCTCCGCCGCCGGGCGCTCCGGGTGCCCCGGCCGGCGGGTATGTGGCGACGCAACTGGTGTCGTCGCCCGGGCCCGACGGGCCGGCGGGTGCGTCGGGGCCGGGGGTTCCGCCGCCGCCGGGTGCGCTCGGCGCCCCCGGTGTGCCGAGTGCTCCCGGGGCTCCGGGTGCTCCGGGCGTGCCCGCTCCGCCCGGTGCTCCGGGTGCCCCTGGTGTGCCGAGTCCGCCGGGTGCGCCCGGTGCGCCCGGTGTCCCGGCCGGTACGCCCCCGGGTGGGGTACACCATGCCGACACGATGCTCGCCGGTCCCGGTCAGGGGGGCGGCCCGCCGCGGCCTCCGGCGCCGCCCGGCGCCCCGGGTGCCCCGGGCATGCCCGGCACCCCGAAGCCTCCGGGTGCTCCCGGTGCTCCGCAGCCTCCCGGTGCCCCGGCGGGTGACCCCGGTGCCGTGCATCACGCGGAGACCGTGCTGTCCGCCCCGCCCGTCGCGGGTCCCGGCGTGCCTCCGCCACCGCCCGCCCTGGGTGTTCCCGGCACCCAGCAAGCGCCCCCCGGCTTCCCCGGTGTGCCGGCCGGGCGCCCCGGGCCGGTCGGACCCGCCGGACCGGTCGGTCCTCCCGGTCCCGGTGTGCCGCCGGGCGTCCACCAGCCGCCCATGCCCCCCGGCGCCATGGCGCCGTCCCCGGGGCAGCCGCCGGCGTACGGCTATCCGCAGCAGCCGGTGGGGCAGCCGACCGTCGGACCCGGCTACCAGGCCGTCCTGCGGTACCGCGCGCAGGACGGTTCGGAGCAGCAGCTGATCCGGCGTTCGGCGCCGGGCACGCCGCACCCGGAGTGGCAGATCTTCCACGAGCTGCGCGCCATGAACGTGCCGCCGGACCAGGTGCTGGAGCTGCACACCGAGCTGGAGTCGTGCGAGCTGCCGGGCGCGTACTGCGCGCGGATGATCCGGGAGCAGTGGCCGCAGGCGCGGATCACGTCGATCGCGCCGTACGGCACGGACCACGCGAGCCGTCAGCAGGGCATGGGTCAGCTGCTGGCGCACCAGGGCGAGTTGCACCAGGTGGCGGACGGCCCGGCGCGGCCGGCGCCGGTGCGGGCCCCGCTGCCGCAGGTGCACCCGGCGCCGCCGATCCCCCCGGAGGGGGTGGCGCACGAGCTCGCCGGGGCGTTCGGGCCGGGGATCTTCCGGTTCGAGCAGGCCGCGGTGTCCCGGCAGGGTGTGCCGCCGATCGTGGCGCACAGCCTGGTCGTGGGCGGTCTGCCGCTGGACATGGGTCCGTTCTTCTGGTCGCAGGCCCAGCCGGGGCGGCCGGTGCCGACGCTGGCGGAGCTGGCGCAGGAGCGCGGGGTGCAGCCGGCGCCGGACGCGGGGTCGTACCTGGTGATGGGCAGCGACTTCGGAAAGGCCCTGTGTGTGCAGTACGGGACGGCGCACATCGTGGCGGTGCCGGTGGAGGCCGGGCCGGGCGGTGCGTCCGTGCCGCCGCAGTTCGTGAACACGGGGCTGCCCGAGTTCCAGCGCTGCCTGGCGTTGCTGGGCCGGATGTGGCGGCTGCGGTTCGGGCTGAACCAGGAGCAGGCGGGCCGCTGGACCGTCGACTTCCAGGCGCAGCTGGCCGCGCTGGACCCGGCGGCGCTGGCTTCGCCGGAGAGCTGGTGGTCGGTGCTGCTGGAACAGATGTGGGACGGACTGCTCTGACCTCGCACGGACGTTCGTCCGGTCGTGGAGTGTGTGACGTGATGTCACCCGGCTGCCGCTGAGGGCGGCCGGGTGTGGTGAGGGGCCGATCCCGGTGGTGAGACCGGGATCGGCCCCTTTCGTGTGCGCTGTTCGCCCTTCCCCGCGCCCGCGACCCGCACCCGTACGCGGAGTGTCGCGTTATGACCACTTACGCCTGATACTTCAAGATGTGCGCTAAATCATCATTTTACTGTCCGTTTGGTGGAGAGGGGTCACGAGATGAGTGGCGCACTGGTCCCGCTGTACGACTTCATGGTCGTACGAGGGCGCGGCTACCGTCCCGACCAGGTCGACGCGTTCGTCGACGCCCTCTCCCGCGACCGTGACGCCGCCTGGGAGCGGGCCGCCCGGCTCACCGTGCTCGCCCGGGAGATGGAGGCGGAGGCGGAGCAGCTGAAGGAGGAGGTGGCGCGGCTCGGCCCGCAGACGTACGAGAGCCTCGGCGAGCGGGCGCGGCGGATCTTCGAGCTGGTCGAGCAGGAGGCCGCGGCCGTGCGGGGGGAGGCGCGGCGGGAGGCGCAACGCCTGATGGACGAGGCGCAGGCGTGGGCGGACGAGGTGCGCGAGGCCGCGCGGACGCACGCCGACGCGGTGACCGCCGAGGCGGAGGGGTTCGCGGAGGGGCGGCTGCTCGCGGCCCGGACCGAGGCGGACGAGATCCGGGTGACGGCCCGCCGCGAGGTGCGGGAGGAACGCAAGGGGGCGCTGGGCGCGTTGCGGGAGGCACGGCAGCGCACCGTGGGGACGCTGGCCGAGCAGGCGGAGCGGCGCGACACGGTGTGGGTCCGGGCCGAGCGGGAGGCCGAGGAGCGGCTGGCCGCGCAGGAGGCGGCGGAGCGGGAGCGGCAGGCGCGCGCGGAGGCGGCGCTGGCCGAGGCGACGGAGGTGTTCGCGGACGCCGAGGCGTCGGCGCGCCGCCTGCGGGAGGAGGCGCGGGCCCACGCCGAGGAGTTGGTCGCGGCGGCCCGGCGGCGGGCCGAGGAGATCGCGCTGGAGACGGAGCGCGTGCTGCGTGAGCACAGCGACACCTGGGACGACGTGCGCGCCCACATCGGGCAGATGCGCAACAGCCTGACGGCGCTGACCGGGCAGGCGGCGCTGGAGTGAGGGCCCGCCGCCGGCGTACCGGCGGCGGGCCCTCGGCCGTGCGCGGTCAGTTGCCCCGGCGGACGGCTCCCGCGAGGATCCATCCTTCGACGGCCTCGTACTCCCGTCGCTGTTCGTCGGAGTCGCTGCGGCCCGACAGGACCGTCCCGAGGTAGCCGAGGGCGAACCCGGCGGGGATCGACACCAGACCCGGTGTGGTGAACGGGAACCAGTTGAAGTCGGCCTCGGGGAACGCCGCTATGGGCGAGCCGGAGACCAGGTTGGTGCCCGGCATCAGCAGCAGGACGACGACGGCGCCGCCGATCAGGGTCCACAGCAGTCCGGTGCGGGTGTACCGGCGCCAGAAGAGGCTGTAGACGAGCGCGGGGGCGATGGCGGAGGCGCCCAGGGTGAACGACAGCGTCACCAGGGGCTGCAGGCTGCGGTGCTGGGCCAGCGTCGCCAGCAGGATCGCCGGGACGCCGACGCCCAGGGCCGACAGCCGGGCCACGGTCATCTCCTGGCGGGTGGTCAGCCGCCGCGCCCGGGTGGCGAACACGTCGTGCGCCAGGGAGTTGGCGCAGGCGAGGATCATGCCGGCCACCGAGGCGAGCACCGTCAGGAAGATGGCGGTGGTGACCGTCGTGAACAGCAGGGTCTCCGCGTACGAGACGTCGGCGCCGAACACGGCCCGGGAGCCCAGCAGGAAGGCGGTGTTGCCCTGCGGGTCGGCCCCGGCGATGACCTCACGGCCGATCAGCGCGGTCGCGCCGAACCCGACCACCGTGATCACCAGCACGAACAGGGCGACGCTGGACACCGCCCAGGACATCGACCGGCGGACCTGACGGGCCCCGGTCGCGGTGTACATGCGCATGGTGATGTGCGGCAGGACGCCGCCGCCGAGGACGACGGCGAGCTGCGTGGTGATCATGTCGAGGCGCGGGTACGGGCTGCCCGCGAACTGCAGTCCGGAGTTCAGGAACGCGTCGCCGACGCCGCTCTGCGCGGCGCCCGCGTCGAACAGCGCGCCCGGGTCCCAGTCGAAGCGGTGCAGGATGAGCAGGGCGACGATGGACCCCGAGCCGAGCAGCATGACGAGCTTGAGGATCTGGATGAGGGCGGTGCCCTTCATGCCGCCGATCGCCGCGTAGCTGATCATCAGCACGCCCAGGCCGATGATGCAGCCGGTCTTCATGGAGTCGCTGGAGAAGCCGAGGATGAACGCGAGCAGCTGGCCGGTCCCGGCGAGCTGCACCAGCATCAGCGGCAGCAGCGCGGCCAGGGTCACCGCGCACGCGGCCATCCGTACGGCCCGGCCGGGCATCCGGCGGGCGAGGGCGTCGCCCATGGTGAACCGGCCCGCGTTGCGCAGCGGTTCGGCCAGCAGGAACATCAGCAGCATCAGCGACAGGGCCGTGCTCAGGGCGAGCACGATGCCGTCGTAGCCGCACAGCGCGACCACGCCGGTGGTGCCGAGGACGGTGGCGGCGCTGATGTAGTCGCCGCCGATCGCGAGGCCGTTGCGCAGCGGCGACAGGGAGCTGTAGCCGGTGTAGAACTCGTCGAGGTCGTCCCGGTCGGGGCCGGTCATCACGCACAGCAGCAGCGTGATGGTGGCCACCGCGCAGAAGGCGACCAGGGACATCGCCTGGGCGTCTCCGCCGAAGTCGGTCATCGTCCGGTCCCCCTCTGCCCGGCGGCGTCCCGCTTGGCGTCGATCTCGGCCTGCCGTCGGATGCGGTCGGCGACCGGGTCGAGGTAGCGGCGGGCGGTGTGCTCGTACAGGACGATCGCCAGCCAGGTGACCGGCAGTTGGAGCAGGGCGAGGAGCAGTCCGGCGGGCAGGCCGGCGGCGACCTCGTCGCTCATGAAGCCGGGTGCGAAGGCGGACAGGATCAGGAACAGCAGGAAGTAGCCCAGGGCGGTGAGAGTCGCCACCCGGCGCTGGAGGCGGTAGGCGGTGCGCAGCACCCGCAGGTCGCTGTGGTGCCCGAGCGGAGGGTGGTCGGGGGCGCGGTGGCGCGGCGGCTCGGGGGGTTCGGGCGGGAAGGCGGCCTGCCACGGGTAGGTGGCGTAGGACGGTGGCGGCGCGTGGGACACATGGGGTGGGTATGGCTCATACGGGGAGGACATCCCGGTACTCCTTGCGTGGCTCGGGTCCGGTGCGGCGGACCGCAGGGAGGTGGGGGGCGGGCGAGCCACGCACGTTACTTCGGAGTACGGGCGAGCGCGAGAGTTTCGACAAACTGATCGGTCGGTATATGGGATCGCTATCTAGTCGTGTCTGACCAGCGGTGTTACCGGCGTTAACTCAGACTTTTTGCGCCGCCTGTCAGGCCGTTGTCCGCCCGGGGCCCGGCAGACGCACCGTGACCAGCAGGCCGCCGCCCTGACGGGGCGCCAGATCGAGGGTGCCGCCGTGCGCGCGGACGACGCTGTGCACGATGGCCAGGCCCAGGCCGGCGCCCGCGTGCCCGTCGGTGCGGACGCGCTCGGTGCCGCGCCGGAACGGCTCGGTCAGCGTCGGCACGAGGCCGGGCGGCACCGGCGGGCCGGTGTTCTCCACCCGCAGCTCGCCCAGGTCCCCCCGCGTCCCGGTCCGCACGGTGACGGTGCCGCCGTCGGGAAGGTTGTGGACGACCGCGTTCTGGACGAGGTTCGTCACCATCCGCAGCAGCAGTTCCGCCGAGCCGCCGACCGGGGCGGCTCCGCCCGAGACGTCCAGCGTGATCCCGCGCTCCTCGGCCCGGGGCAGCAGCATCTCGGCGGCCTCCTCGGCGAGCAGGGACAGGTCGACCGTCTCCCGGGCGAAGTTGCCCCGGTCGCTGCGGCCGAGCAGCAGCAGGGCCTCCGTCAGGTCGATCGCGCGGGCGTTGACGGCCTGGAGGCGGGCGAACACCTCGTCGTGGTCGCCGTCCGGGTCCCGGCGGGCGACGTCGAGCAGGGCCTGCGAGATGGCCAGCGGGGTGCGCAGCTCGTGGGAGGCGTTCGCGGCGAACCGCTGCTGCTCGGCCACGTGCGACTCCAGCCGTTCCAGCATGCCGTCGAAGGCGTCCGCCAGTTCACGGAACTCGTCCTGGCGGCCCTCCATGCGGATACGGTGCGACAGCGATCCGCTCCCCGCCGTCCGGGCGGCGGCCGTGATCCGGGTGAGCGGCGCCAGCATCCGCCCGGCGAGGATCCACCCGCCGCCGAGGCCGGCCACCAGCAGCACCCCCATCGTCACGGCCGCCGCGCGCCCGAAGATCCGCGACAGCAGATACCGGTTGGGGGAGATACCCAGCAGGCCCCGCGAGTTGTCCGGCACATAGCGCAGCAGGAACACCCACACCACGGCCAGCAGCACCGCCCCGGTGACCAGGACGACACCGGCGTAGCTGAGCGTGAGCTTCAGACGGGTGCTCGGGCCGGGACGCCTAGGCACGGGCGTCGCCGCCGGTGTCGATGCGGTAGCCGACGCCCGGAACGGTCACGATGACCCACGGCTCGCCCAGCCGTTTGCGCAGTGCGGAGACGGTGATGCGGACGGCGTTGGTGAACGGGTCGGCGTTCTCGTCCCAGGCCCGCTCCAGCAGTTCCTCCGCGCCGACCACCCCGCCCTCGGCGGACACCAGCACCTCCAGCACCGCGAACTGCTTGCGGGTCAGCGCCACATGGCGTCCGTCGCGGAACACCTCCCGGCGGAACGGGTCCAGGCGCAGGCCCGCGATCTCCCGCACCGGGGGCCGGGCGTGCGCGCGCCTGCGGTCCAGCGCCCGCAGCCGCAGGACGAGTTCCCGCAGGTCGAACGGCTTGGTGAGGTAGTCGTCGGCGCCCAGCTCGAACCCGGACGCCTTGTCGTCGATCCGGTCGGCCGCGGTCAGCATGAGGATCGGGACGCCGCTGCCGGACGCCACGATGTGCCGGGCCACCTCGTCGCCGGACGGGCCGGGGATGTCACGGTCCAGGACCGCGATGTCGTAGGAGTGGACGCTCAGCATCTCCAGGGCCGTGTCGCCGTCACCGGCGATGTCGGCGGCGATCGCCTCCAGCCGCAGGCCGTCCCGGACGGCCTCGGCCAGATAGGGCTCGTCCTCCACGATCAGTACGCGCATGTCCGCAGCCTAGGCAGCGGTGCGTACCGCCGGCGTATGCGAGGACGGCCGCGCCGGGACGCGCCACCAGCGGCGCGACGCCAGCGCGGCGAGCGCGGCACCGGCCGCGTTCACCAGGACGTCGTCCACCGACGACACGCGGTCCAGGCGCAGCACGTACTGCGCCGTCTCGACCACGACCGAACAGGCCGTCCCGAGCGCCAGCACACGCGGCACGGACGCCAGCGCCGCGCACCGCATCGGTGCGAAGAAGCCGAGGGCCGCGAAGACGAGCAGATTGCCGGTGATCCCGAGCGGGCCCATCGTGACCAGGTCGCGCAGCGGTACGAGGCTGACCCGGCCGGGGACCCGGCCCGCCGCCGCGCCGGGCATGAGGATCAGCCAGACGAACGGCACCGTGCCGTGCACCATGCCGACCTCGGCCAGCGACAGCCGCCATGCCGCCGGGACCCCGCGGGAGCGCCGCCACCAGGCCAGCGCCCCCGCCACCAGGACGGCCGACGGAACGGTGAGCAGGGTCATCAGCACCACGCCGTTGAACGTGTCGAAGCAGCCGTGCCACCGCCCGGCCATACAGGTCGGCGCGGCCATCATCAGCGGCCGCCGCAGGAG
This sequence comes from Streptomyces sp. NPDC056628, assembly GCF_042792555.1. Lineage (NCBI taxonomy): Bacteria > Bacillati > Actinomycetota > Actinomycetes > Kitasatosporales > Streptomycetaceae > Streptomyces > Streptomyces sp. NPDC056628. The sequence continues at coordinate 113,077 of NZ_JBHTWG010000007.1, read as the reverse complement.
GAACAGGACGGCCGCCACGCCGAGCACGGCCGTCCCGGCAGGGACGAGAGCGCGGGACGGCTTCCGAGGGGACGGGGACGCGGTGTGGGTCATGCCTCCATGACAGAGGCGGGGCTGTTGCGGGGGTGTACGCGGTTTTCGATACGCCCGCGATACACGGTGCCGACGAACGCGGTCCAGGCGGACGCGGAGAAGACGAGGGCCGGGCCGGTGGGGAGTTTGCTGTCACGGACGGGGACGGAGGGGTGTGCCGTGTCGGCGACTTCGAGGCAGTCGCCGCTGTCCCCGCCGCTGTGGCTCGACTTGCGCCACGAGGTCAGGACGGAGGCGTCAGGGATGCGGTGCTCGTTGCGCTTCATGCTCGTAATCCTCCGCGGCAGACCTGAGGAGGGCCAGAGATGCCCGGTGCGACAACGCGTCGCCCAGCGCGTGATCGTAGGCCACCTGGCATTCGCGGACCACGGACGGCAGTTCCCAGACGCGGCCGTTTCTCAAGCCCTCCACGTAGGCGACGGGAGGCAGGTCCTCGAACCACATCAGGGAGACGAAGCCCTCCAGCAGTGCGTGATAGCCGGCGGAGAAGGGCAGGACATGCACACGGATGCGCCGGGCCTCGGCGAGCGTCAGGACGTGCCGGAGCTGTTCCGCCATCACGGCGGGCCCTCCGATCGGCCGTCGCAGCACGGCCTCGTCGAACACGGCCCATACGGCTGGGGTGCTGGGATCGTCGAGGATGCGTCCGCGCTGCAGACGTGTGACAAGCAGGGCGTCACGTTGCTCGTCGCTCCTCTGCCTGGCGCCGGAACTGAGCACCTCGCGGGCGTATGCGGGCGTCTGGAGAATGCCGGGCACCAACTTCGGCGCGTACAGCCGGATCTCGGTGGCCTGCCCCTCGAACTCGGCGGCGCCTTTGAAGTGTTCCGCCACCTTGCGGCCGTCCAGGACCGGCAGGAAGTTCTCGAAGAAACCGTCCGTACCCAGCACCTGATCGAGGCGCCGGGCGTCCTCGACGTCCGGTCTGCGGCGCCCGCCCTCGATGTGCGCGATATGCGTCCGCGACATCACCGCCCGCTGGCTCAGCTCCTCCTGCGTCAGACCGGCCGCCTCCCGGCGCCGTTTCAGTTCCGCGCCGTACTGCTCCCGCGAACGCGGGTTGTCCTCGATGGCCACCCCGGCGACTCCCCTCCGTGCGGACTCCGTTGTCACACTGAGCCACCTTCCGAGCGTACCCACGGTGACGTCACCCTGTGTCGGAGACGGCACGGAAAGTGAAAGGTGACGACATGGAGCAGGCTGAACAGGAGAAAGACCCGTTCACGGAGGTGCCCGGGCCCGCGCTCACGCTGCGTGTCTCCCGGGACGGCGGACGGACCTGGGGACCGAGGGTGACGTACCAGCCGTCCCGCAAGGACACGCCCTTCGACCTCGCGGGCCGCTTCCCGCCCTGCCGTTGCCCGAGGTGTGTCCGTCCGGGGTAGGACACCGCGACGACCGCCCGCGCCGGTCGGTCCCGGTGTGCCGTGCGCCGTCGCGCGGCGCGTCCCCCGTGCCGCCCACCAGGGTCCCCTCCGCATGTGTTCCCCGTGCACCCGTCCGCCCGGGGACAGCCGCGCACTTGACCCTCACGCGGCGGCAGGGTGGAGGCTGGATGGGCCGAAGGGCGCAGCGACCCTGACGCGGCGTCCACCCCAGGGGGGAGAGCCCCTAGGGGTACCTCCGTACCAGGTCTCGGGGAGGGCTGGTACCGGCGGAGGACGAGACGGCGGGGGCCGCGTCCTTAACCTGGCTTTACGCCGCCGGGGGGTGGCTGACCGAACCTGCGGGGGTGGGGTTTACCCCCGCAGAAGACGGGGCCGGGCACCAGCGCGCCGGACCCCTTCCCGACCCGAGACTGACGCCGTGACGTGATGGCGTGACGCGCCTGCTGAACCGACTGAGGAGACATACCGTGACATCGGCTGTGACCATTCCCGGGCACGGGGGCGATTCTGAAGGTGCGCCGCGCAGCGCCTCGTTGAGGGGTGGTGGCCGGGTGACGGGAGGGAGCACGGCCGTTGCCGCGCGGGCGCGGCAGGTCGTGAAGGCGTACGGGTCGGGGGAGACCCGCGTCGTCGCCCTCGACCACGTCGACGTGGACATCGCCCGCGGGCAGTTCACCGCGATCATGGGCCCCTCGGGGTCCGGCAAGTCCACCCTGATGCACTGCCTCGCCGGGCTCGACACCGTCACCGGCGGGCAGATCTACCTGGACGAGACCGAGATCACCGGGCTGAAGGACAAGAAGCTCACCCGACTGCGGCGCGACCGCATCGGGTTCATCTTCCAGGCGTTCAACCTGCTGCCCACGCTGAACGCCCTGGAGAACATCACGCTGCCGATGGACATCGCCGGCCGCAAGCCGGACAAGGCGTGGCTCGGGCGGGTCGTGGACACCGTGGGCCTGTCCGAGCGGCTCAGGCACCGGCCCACCCAGCTCTCCGGCGGCCAGCAGCAGCGCGTCGCGGTCGCCCGCGCCCTCGCCGCCCGCCCGGAGATCATCTTCGGTGACGAGCCGACCGGCAACCTGGACTCCCGCGCCGGTGCCGAGGTGCTGGGCTTCCTGCGCCGTTCCGTGGACGAGCTCGGGCAGACCATCGTGATGGTCACCCACGACCCGGTCGCCGCGTCCTACGCGGACCGGGTGCTGTACCTCGCCGACGGACGCATCGTCGACGAGATGCACAAGCCGACGGCGGAAGCGGTCCTGGACCGCATGAAGGACTTCGACGCCCGGGGGCGCACGTCATGACTGTCGTGAAGACCTCGCTGCGCAACTTCTTCGCGCACAAGGGCCGGATGGCGCTGTCCGCGGTGGCGGTGCTGCTGTCCGTGGCGTTCGTGTGCGGCACGCTCGTGTTCACCGACACGATGAACACCACCTTCGACAAGCTCTTCGCGGTCACCTCCTCCGACGTCAGCGTCAGCCCCAAGGACGCCGAGGACGAGGACGACGGCGCCGGCACGGGCCGGCCCGCCTCACTGCCCGCGTCGGTCGTCGAGCAGGTCGCGTCGGTCGACGGCGTCAAGAAGGCGGAGGGTGCGGTCACCTCGCTGAACGTGACCGTCGTCGACGCCGACAACAAGAACATGGGGTCGTCCACCGGGGCGCCCACCATCGCCGGCAACTGGACCGAGAACGACCTGCGGTCCATGGAGATCACCTCCGGGCACGCCCCGCGCGGGCCCACCGAGGTCATGGTCGACGCCGACACCGCCGACAAGCACGACCTGAAGCTCGGTGACGAACTGCGCACCATCGCCGCCACCGGCGACATCCGCGCGAAGATCGTCGGCATCGCCTCCTGGAAGGTGACCAACCCGGGCGCGGCCGTCGTCTACTTCGACACCGCGACCAGCCAGCGCGCCCTGCTCGGTGCCACCGGCCGGTTCACCCAGGTCTCCGTCACCGCCGCGGACGGCGTGAGCGACACCCGGCTCAAGCGGAACGTGGCACAGGCCCTGGACGGCTCGTACAAGATCCAGACGGCCAAGGAGAACGCCGACGAGAACCGCAAGGACGTCGGCGAGTTCATGGACATCATCAAGTACGCCATGCTCGGCTTCGCCGGGATCGCGTTCCTGGTCGGCATCTTCCTGATCATCAACACCTTCTCGATGCTGGTCGCCCAGCGCACCCGCGAGATCGGCCTGATGCGGGCCATCGGCTCCTCGCGCCGCCAGGTCAACCGGTCGGTGCTGGTGGAGGCGCTGCTGCTCGGCTTCGTCGGGTCCGTCCTCGGAGTCGGCGCGGGCGTCGGGATCGCCGTCGGCCTGATGAAGCTGATGTCGATGGCCGGCATGAGCCTGTCCACCGACGACCTCACCGTGAGGACGACGACCCCCGTGGTCGGCCTGATCCTCGGTGTCGTGGTGACCGTGCTGGCCGCCTACCTGCCGGCCCGCCGCGCCGGGAAGGTCTCCCCGATGGCCGCCCTGCGCGACGCCGGCACCCCGGCCGACGGCAAGGCCGGCCGGGTGCGGGGCCTGGTCGGAGTGGTGCTCACCGGCGCGGGCGCGGTCGCCCTGTACGCGGCGGCCACCGCCGACAAGGCGAGCGACGGCGCGCTGATGCTGGGCGGCGGTGTGGTGCTGTCCCTGATCGGCTTCGTCGTCATCGGCCCGCTCCTCGCGGGCGGTGTGGTCCGGGTGATCAGCGCGGTACTGCTGCGGGCGTTCGGGCCCGTGGGCCGCATGGCCGAGCGCAACGCCCTGCGCAACCCGCGCCGCACCGGCGCCACCGGTGCCGCCCTGATGATCGGCCTCGCCCTGGTGGCGTGCCTGTCGGTGGTCGGCTCCTCGATGGTCGCCTCGGCGACGAGCGAGCTCGACAAGTCGGTCGGCGCGGACTTCATCGTGATGAGCCAGCAGCAGCCGATCGTGCCGCAGGCCGAGAAGGCCATGGAGCGCACGCCCGGCCTCGCCCACGTCACCCACTACAAGAGCGTCGACGCCACCCTGACCTCGCCGGACGGCAGGACCGACGACACCGGGGTCACGGCCGCCGACCCGACGTACGCCGAGGACCTGCGCCGTACGACCACGGAGGGCACCCTGTCCGCCGCCTACGGCAAGGACGCCATGTCGGTCGGCAGCGACTACGCGAAGAAGCACGGCGTGCACGTCGGCGACACGATCACCGTCGCCTTCAAGGGCGGTGAGACGGCCGAGCTGAAGGTCGCCGCCATCACCGACGACGACACCGCCATCGACCAGGGCGCCCGGTACCTGAGCATCGACACGCTCCGGACGTACCTGCCCGCGGACCGGATCCCGCAGGACGTGATCATGTTCGCCAAGGCGGAGGACGGCAAGCAGGACGCCGCCTACGCGGCCCTGAAGAAGGCGCTCGACCCGTACCCGCAGTACCAGGTCCGTGACCAGACCGACTACAAGGAGGAGCTGAAGGACCAGGTCGGCCAGCTCCTGAACATGGTCTACGGCCTGCTGGCCCTGGCGATCATCGTGGCGGTCCTCGGTGTGGTGAACACCCTGGCCCTGTCGGTGGTCGAGCGGACCCGGGAGATCGGCCTGCTGCGCGCCGTCGGCCTGTCCCGCCGGCAGCTGCGCCGCATGATCCGCATGGAGTCCGTGGTGATCGCCCTCTTCGGTGCCCTGCTGGGCCTCGGACTGGGCATGGGCTGGGGCGCGACCGCCCAGCGGCTGCTGGCGCTGGAGGGCCTGGGCGTCCTCGACATCCCGTGGCCGACGATCGCCGGGGTCTTCATCGGATCGGCCTTCGTGGGCCTGTTCGCCGCCCTCGTGCCGGCGTTCCGGGCGGGCCGGATGAACGTGCTCAACGCGATCGCGACCGAGTAGCCACCGCACACGGGGGTTGCGGGGGACCGGCCCGGCCCGGAGGGGACGACCCTCCGGGCCGGGCCGCCGCTCATCGCCCGCCCTGCCGCTCCAGCAGGACGACCCCGTAGGCCGTGCCCTGGACGGTGTAGCGGGCCCCGGGGTGCAGGGTGCGGGCGTAGCCCTCGACGTCGCGGTAGCGCTTGCGGGAGTTGTCCAGGGCGATGTAGTCCGGCTCGACGCCCTGGGTGTTGCTGACCCAGAACACCCGGCAGCGGGAGGTGAGGCGGCTGATCGGGGCGATGTTCGCCTCCACGGAGGCGCCGTCCGGGACCTCGGCGAGCAGGCGCTCGATCGCGGTGACCCGCTCCGGCTTGCGGTAGATCTCGGTCTCGGTCACGGCGGCCAGCGGCAGCGAGGTCGTCAGCGCCAGGGAGGCGCCCGCGACGGCGGCCGGCAGGTGCCGGGCGTACGACCGCAGCCACGGGCGGGGGCTGTGCCCGGCGGTGTGCAGGGCGTCGACGAGCGCGAGGGCGACGATCGGCATCAGGACGGCGCTGTAGTGCCAGTCCGTCCCCCAGTACTGCGGGTAGGAGGAGAGGAACCGCCACCCGACGGTGGGCAGCGCCACGAGCAGCAGCGGGGAGCGCAGGGCGAGCAGGCCGGTCGTCGGTATCAGGACCCAGCCGAGGGTGCGCAGCTTGGTGTCCAGGCCGTCCAGCGGCCCACCGCCGCCTGATTCGCCCACCTTGTTCCAGTAGTCGTAGGAGCCCGCCGCGTTGAACGCCGGTATCAGCACGAGCAGGGTGACGGCGACGGCCACGGCCCCGAACACGGCGACCCCGGCCGCGTACCGGGCCGCGCGCGGGGAGGTGCCGCGCGCCCGCCAGGCGACGACCACGGCGAGCGCGCTCAGCGTGAACCCCAGGTCCTCCTTCACCAGGATCAGGGGCAGCGCCCACAGCAGGGCGGCCCGCCGGCGCCGGCCCAGGACCGCCTCCAGCGCGAAGGCGAGCAGCGGCACGGCGAAGCAGATCTCGTGGAAGTCGAAGTCGACGGCCTGCTGGATGCCCCAGGACAGTCCGTAGGAGACGCCGACCGCCAGTCCGCGCCCCCGGCCCAGCAGCCGGGCGGCGGCCCGGGCGACCGGGACGGCGGACAGCGCGAACAGCGCGGCCTGGGCGACGAGCAGGGTGACGGAGGACGGGAAGAGCCGGTAGAGCGGCGCGAGCAGCACGGTCACCGGGCTGAAGTGGTCGCCCAGGATGTTGAACCCCGGGCCCTTCAGATCGGCCACCGGCGCCTGGAGGTGCGCGTAGGAGCGCACGACCTGCTCGAAGATGCCGAGGTCCCACGAGCGCTGCCCCAGATGGCGGTACCGGCCCACGGAGACGACGGCGTACCCGGCGAACAGCACGACGGCCAGCACCCAGGGGTCCCACCGCCCCGCCCCGGCCGGCGACGACTCCCCGGCACGCGGAGCGGTCCCCGGTATCGCAGGGTCCGGGGAGGCGTCCGGTGTCGCGGAGGCGGCTCGGGTGGGCATGGGGGGACTTTACGTGGACGGGGGCGGTGGACGGGGGCGGGGGACCGGGGGCCGCCCCCGGGGGCGGCCGGGACCGCCGGCACGGGGCCGCGCCCGTCCGGGGCGAGGGCTCGGGGCGCCGGGCCCGCGCGCGTGGCCCGTCCCGGCTCCCGCCCGTTCCCGGGGCCGCGCGACCGGGGCCGGGGGCGCGTCCTGTCCACGGGTCCGGCGCCCGGCCGGTCGGGCCTGCGGGGGCCGTGGCCCTTGTGAGCCGCGCGCATGGCCCGTCCTGGGGCCGCCCGCGCCTTCGCGGGGGCCGGGGCAGGAGGGGGACCGGGGCCCCGTGGGCCGGGCGGGGCGTTCGGCGCCGCCGCGTGCCACGGGAGCCGCACGGAGTGGCCGGCGTCATCCACAGGCCCCGCCGTCCGCCCCTGCGGCGACGTACGCTGGAACCCCCGGCCCGTCCCCCGTGTCGGGCCCTTCGTGTTGCCCATCCCTTTGGACGGAAAGCCCTCTCCATGAGTCTGCACGGTCTGCTCGACGCCGTAGTCAAGGACGCCGCCCTGGCGGAAGCGATCACGGCTGCCGCGGACGGCAACCGCATGCACATCGACCTGGTCGGCCCCCCGGCGGCCCGCCCCTTCGCGATCGCGGCGCTCGCCCGCGAGACCGGCCGCACCGTCCTCGCCGTCACGGCGACCGGCCGGGAGGCCGAGGATCTGGCGGCGGCGCTGCGCTCGCTGCTGCCCGAGCAGGGCGTCGTGGAGTACCCGTCCTGGGAGACCCTGCCGCACGAGCGCCTCAGCCCCCGCAGCGACACCGTGGGACGCCGCCTGGCCGTGCTGCGCCGGCTCGCCCACCCCCGGCCCGACGACCCGGAGACCGGACCGGTGTCCGTGGTGGTGGCGCCCGTGCGCTCCGTCCTCCAGCCGCAGGTCAAGGGCCTCGGCGACCTGGAGCCGGTCGCCCTGCGCAGCGGGGAGAGCGCCGATCTGAACGACGTGGTGGACGCCCTCGCGGCCGCCGCGTACTCGCGCGTGGAGCTCGTCGAGAAGCGCGGCGAGTTCGCGGTCCGCGGCGGCATCCTCGACGTCTTCCCGCCCACCGAGGAACACCCCCTGCGCATCGAGTTCTGGGGCGACGACGTCGAGGAGATCCGCTACTTCAAGGTCGCCGACCAGCGCTCCCTGGAGGTCGCCGAGCACGGCCTGTGGGCGCCGCCCTGCCGGGAGCTGCTGCTCACCGACGAGGTGCGCGAGCGGGCGCGGGTGCTCGCCGAGGAACACCCCGAGCTCGGCGAACTGCTCGGCAAGATCGCCGAGGGCATCGCCGTCGAGGGCATGGAGTCCCTGGCGCCGGTCCTGGTCGACGACATGGAGCTGCTGCTCGACGTCCTGCCCAAGGGCGCGATGGCCGTCGTCGCCGACCCGGAGCGGGTCCGCACCCGCGCGGCCGACCTGGTGGCGACCTCGCAGGAGTTCCTCCAGGCGTCCTGGGCCGCCACCGCGGGCGGCGGCGAGGCCCCCATCGACGTCGGCGCGGCCTCCCTGTGGTCCATCGCGGACGTCCGGGACCGGGCGCGCGAGCTGGACATGATGTGGTGGTCGGTGTCGCCGTTCGCCGCCGACGACGAGCTCGACGCGGACACCCTCAAGCTGGGCATGCGCGCCCCCGAGTCCTACCGGGGCGACACCGCGAAGGCGCTCGCCGACACCAAGGGCTGGCTCGCCGACGGCTGGCGCACGGTCTTCGTGACCGAGGGCCACGGCCCGGCGGCCCGCACCGTCGAGGTGCTCGGCGGCGAGGGCGTGCCGGCCCGTCTGACCACCGACCTGGAGGAGATCTCCCCGTCGGTCGTGCACGTCGCCTGCGGCTGCATCGACTACGGCTTCATGGACCCCGCGCTCGGCCTGGCCGTCCTCACCGAGACGGACCTGACCGGGCAGAAGGCGGCCGGCAGGGACGGCGCCCGTCTGCCGGCCCGCCGCCGCAAGACCATCGACCCGCTCACCCTGGAGGCGGGCGACTACATCGTCCACGAGCAGCACGGCGTCGGCCGCTACCTGGAGATGGTGCAGCGCACCGTGCAGGGCGCCACCCGCGAGTACCTGGTCGTGGAGTACGCCCCGGCCAAGCGCGGCCAGCCCGGCGACCGGCTGTACATCCCCACCGACCAGCTGGAGCAGATCACCAAGTACGTCGGCGGCGAGGCGCCCACCCTGCACCGGCTCGGCGGCGCCGACTGGACCAAGACCAAGGCGCGCGCCAAGAAGGCCGTCAAGGAGATCGCCGCCGACCTGATCAAGCTCTACAGCGCGCGCATGGCCGCGCCGGGGCACGCCTTCGGCGGCGACACCCCCTGGCAGCGCGAGCTGGAGGACGCCTTCCCGTACGCGGAGACCCCGGACCAGTTGACGACCATCGCCGAGGTCAAGGAGGACATGGAGAAGTCGGTCCCGATGGACCGCCTGGTCTGCGGCGACGTCGGCTACGGCAAGACGGAGATCGCGGTGCGCGCCGCCTTCAAGGCCGTCCAGGACGGCAAGCAGGTGGCCGTGCTCGTGCCGACGACCCTGCTCGTGCAGCAGCACTACGGGACGTTCTCCGAGCGCTACTCGCAGTTCCCGGTGAACGTGCGCGCGCTGTCCCGCTTCCAGACCGACACCGAGGCGAAGGCGGTCCTGGAGGGGCTGCGCGACGGCTCCGTCGACGTCGTCATCGGCACCCATCGGCTGTTCTCCTCCGAGACCAAGTTCAAGGACCTGGGCCTGGTCGTCGTCGACGAGGAGCAGCGCTTCGGCGTGGAGCACAAGGAGCAGCTGAAGAAGCTGCGCGCGAACGTCGACGTCCTGACGATGTCCGCGACCCCGATCCCGAGGACCCTGGAGATGGCGGTCACCGGCATCCGCGAGATGTCCACGATCACCACCCCGCCGGAGGAGCGGCACCCGGTTCTCACCTTCGTCGGGCCGTACGAGGAGAAGCAGATCGGCGCGGCGATCCGCCGAGAGCTGCTGCGCGAGGGCCAGGTCTTCTACATCCACAACCGCGTCGAGTCGATCGACCGGGCGGCCGCCCGGCTGCGCGAGATCGTCCCCGAGGCCCGGATCGCGACGGCCCACGGCCAGATGTCGGAGCAGGCGCTGGAGCAGGTCGTCGTCGACTTCTGGGAGAAGAAGTTCGACGTGCTGGTCTCGACGACGATCGTCGAGTCCGGCATCGACATCTCCAACGCCAACACCCTGATCGTGGAGCGCGGCGACAACTTCGGTCTCTCGCAGCTGCACCAGCTGCGCGGCCGCGTCGGCCGGGGCCGCGAGCGCGGCTACGCCTACTTCCTGTACCCGCCGGAGAAGCCGCTCACGGAGACCGCGCACGAGCGGCTCGCCACCATCGCCCAGCACACCGAGATGGGCGCGGGCATGTACGTGGCCATGAAGGATCTGGAGATCCGCGGCGCCGGCAATCTGCTGGGCGGCGAGCAGTCCGGTCACATCGCGGGCGTCGGCTTCGACCTGTACGTCCGCATGGTCGGCGAGGCGGTGGCGGACTACCGCGCCTCGCTGGAGGGCGTCGTGGAGGAGGAGCCGCCGCTGGAGGTCAAGATCGAGCTCCCGGTCGACGCGCACGTCCCGCACGACTACGCCCCGGGCGAGGGGCTCCGCCTCCAGGCCTACCGCGCCATCGCCTCCGCCAACACGGAGGAGGACGTCAAGGCCGTCCGCGAGGAACTCATCGACCGGTACGGCAAGTTGCCCGAGCCCGTGGAGAACCTGCTGCTGGTGGCCGGGCTGCGGATGCTGGCCCGGGCGTGCGGCGTCGGCGAGGTCGTGCTGCAGGGCAACAACATCCGGTTCGCGCCGGTGGAGTTGCGCGAGTCGCAGGAGCTGCGGCTCAAGCGCCTGTATCCGGGCACCGTCATCAAGCCGTCGATCCGCCAGGTGCTGGTGCCGCGTCCGAAGACCGCGAAGGTGGGCGGAAAGCCGCTGGTCGGCCGGGAGTTGCTGGGCTGGGTCGGGGAGTTCCTGACCTCGGTCCTGGGGTCCTGACCCACCGCGGAGGGGGCCCGGCCTCTCCCGGCCGGGTCAGCGCGAAGCCGTCCGCGGGACGTCGGTCCGCGCGGACGGCCTCTCTCGGGCCGGGCGTGGGTCTACGGCCTCACGGCTGGTCGGGCTTGTCACGCTCCATGCCGGCCTGGCGCTCCATCCGCTGCTGAGCGTCGTCGACGCGGCTGCCGTACTTGTCGCCCGTCTTCTCGTTGACCTTTCGCTCCGCGGCGTCGGACACGTCCCTGGCCTTGTCCTGCGCGTGGCGGTTGCTCTTGAACCTGTCGAAGATGCCCATCCAGAGCTCCTTCCCGAGTGACTCACGACCGACGATACGCCCGACTTGCGTGCTATGCGCACTTGGCCGGTTTCTGGTCTTGACCTGCCGGATGCCCCCGTGCGCCGGGCGGCTACCGTGTGCGCGACGGGGTACCGGGGAAGACACAGCCCAAGCCACGGGGTATCGGGGCAGGCCAGGGGAGGGACGGCACCGTGAGGCGTCTGAGGGGTGGGGCGGCGGCCGCCGCGGCGGTGCTCGGCACGGCACTGCTGCTGGGAGGCTGCGAGAACGTCGAACTGCCCGCACCGGACGGGGCGACCGGCGCCGGTCCGGCGGCCGGCTCCGGACACGCGGCGAGCCCGCTGGACAACCCCGACGGCACCAAGCCGGGCCTCGGGCCCCTCACCTCGGACGCCGACCGGGCCGAGGCGCGCGCCCTCATCGGCAAGGTCGCCACGAAGGGCCGCGGCCCGAAGACCGGCTACGACCGGGACGCGTTCGGCTACGCCTGGATGGACTCGGCGCCCGGCGGCGTCCCCTTCTCCCGCAACGGCTGCGACACCCGCAACGACCTGCTCAAGCGCGACGGCCAGGACGTCCGCTTCCGCTCCGGCTCGAACTGCGTGGTGACGTCGATGACGCTGGACGACCCGTACACGGGCCGGACCATCGGGTGGACCAAGTCCCGCGCCACCACCGTGCAGATCGACCACGTCATGCCGCTGTCCTACGACTGGCAGATGGGCGCCGCGCGCTGGCCCAAGGGCAAACGGCAGGACATCGCCAACGACCCGCTGAACCTGCTCCCGGTCGACGGCCCCACCAACAGTTCCAAGGGCGACTCCGGCCCCGCGGCCTGGCTGCCCCCCAGCAAGGCGATCCGCTGCTCCTACGCGGTCCGCTTCGCCCAGGTCTCCCTCAAGTACGAACTGCCGGTCACCAAGGCCGACAAGGAGATGATGCTGCGGCAGTGCGGCGGCTGAAACCGCCCCGCGGAAAACGGCTTTGCTCCCCTCACCGGCCGCCCTACCGTGACCGGCATGGAGAGGAAGGTGTGGAGTCTGGCCGAGCGGCCCGAGCGGGCCGGCGCGGTGCTGGGCATGGCGGACAGCTGGCCGGAGGTCGTCCTGCACGACCTCGTGGGGAACAGCCACTACGGCCGCGTCCCCGCCGAACTCCCCGAGTACGTGCTGTTCGCCGAGGACGAGCGGGGCGAGGTCGTCGCCCACGCCTTCAGCGTGCCGTTCGCGCTGAACGCCGAGGGCCGCGGCACCCTGCCCGCCCGCGGCTGGGACCAGGTGCTGGCCTGGGCCTTCGCCGACCTGCGGTCCGGCACCCGGCCCGACACGGTCAGCGCCATCTCCGTCGTCGTCGCCCCGCACGCCCAGGGCGGCGGCCTGTCCGCCCGGATGCTCGGCGCGATGCGCGACAACGCCCGCGCGCACGGCTTCACCGAGGTCGTCGCGCCGGTCCGGCCCAGCGCCAAGCACCTCGAACCGGCCACCCCCATCGAGGAGTACGCCCACCGCGTACGCCCCGACGGGCTGCCGTACGACCCGTGGATGCGCGTCCACGTCCGTGCCGGAGCCACCGTCGACTCCGTCGCCCCCGCCTCCATGACCGTCGTCGGCTCGCTGGAGATGTGGCGCGGCTGGACCGGGCTGCCCTTCGACACCGCGGGGGACGTCGAGGTGCCCGGGGCGCTGGTGCCGGTGCGCTGCGAGCCCGGGAGGGACCTGGCGGTGTACGTCGAACCCAACGTGTGGATGCGCCACCCGCTCTGACGGACGCGCCCGGAAGCCCGGCCTCCGCCGCCTGCGGCGTCGTACCAGGTGATGAGCACGGCAACGATCCGGTACAACCGGTGACCGGACCTCGGTGTCGACCTATACGCTCGAAGCGGCCGTCGCGCGACCGAGGTTGCCCCGAACGCGCAGGACCGGCCGGGTCCGTCCATCTCGTCAGGCATCAGGAGCAGTCATGCAAGGCCACGGCTACCGACAGCCGGTGAAGCGGCCGCCGTCCACCGGGACGCTGGTCTTCCTGCGCGTGCTGTTCGTCGTGGTCTCCGTCGTGAGCTTCGGCCTGCTGACCTGGGCGATGATGCTGCGCCTGGCCATAGTGACCCGCCGGGCGGCCGACTGGTGGCTGTTCGGGGCGTCGATCGTGGTGCCCTACTTCGGGCTGTACCTGATCGGCTCCGAGCCCGGCGACGAGATCCACACCACCGGCGGCTGGCTGGGCCTCGTCCTGCTGCTGGGCGGCATCGTCGCCGCGATCGCGTACTACCTCGCCGCCGACATCCGCCACTTCCACCAGGCGCACCTCACCGCCGGATACGCCCCGCAGCAGCACCCCGGCCCGGCGTACGGCTACCCGCCGCCCCCGTCGCCGTACACCGCGACGACCGTGCCGTCGACCCCGGTCCCCACCCCGGTGCCGCCGGCCCCCGGCGACTCCACGCCCGTGCCGCCGCCCCCGCAGCGCCCCGCGCCCGCCCGCATCGACCAGGTGCGCGCCGAACTCGACGAGCTCAGCGACTATCTGCGCCGCCAGGACGGCCGGCCCGACGGCAGCCGTGAGGGCGGGCTGTGACCGCGACGGCGGGAGGCGTCGTCTCCGGCCGCTACGAGCTGTCCACCCTCATCGGGCAGGGCGGCATGGGCCAGGTCTGGACGGCCTACGACCAGCGGCTCGACCGGCGGGTGGCGGTGAAGCTGCTGCGCCCCGACAAGGTGGCCGGGCAGGAGGCGGACGAGCTGCGCCGCCGCTTCGTGCGGGAGTGCCGGGTGACCGCGCAGGTCGACCACCCCGGCCTGGTCACCGTGCACGACGCCGGCAGCGAGGGCGAGGAGCTGTTCCTCGTCATGCAGTACGTCGACGGGGTCGACCTCTCCGCCCACCTCGCCGAACGGGAACCGTACCCGTGGCCCTGGGCGGTCGCGGTCGCCGCGCAGCTGTGCGCCGTGCTCAGCGCCGTGCACGCGGTGCCGATCGTCCACCGCGACCTCAAGCCGCGCAACGTGATGGTGAAGCAGGACGGCACCGTCACCGTCCTCGACCTGGGCGTGGCCTCCGTCATGGACACCGACACCACCCGCCTCACCCACACCGGCTCCCCGATCGGCTCGCCCGCCTACATGGCCCCCGAGCAGGCGATGGGCGGCGCCGTCGGCCCGTACACCGACCTGTACGCGCTCGGCGTCCTGATGCACGAACTGCTCAGCGGCGACGTGCCGTTCTCCGGCTCGACCGCGCTCGGCGTGCTGCACCGGCACCTGTACGAGGCGCCGCAGCCGGTGCGCCGGGCCCGCCCGGAGGTCCCCGAGGCACTGGAGGCGCTGGTCCTGCGCCTGCTGGCCAAGGACCCCCAGCACCGCCCGGCCTCCGCCCAGGAGGTCTACGAGGCCCTGGCGCCGCTGCTGCCCGGGCGCGGCACGCCCACCGGGGAACCCCTCGACCCCACCCGCCCCTTCCTGCGCCCCCACGCGCCCTGGCCGGACCGCGCCCGCACCCCCGCGCCCCAGCCGGCACCCGCCGCCCCGGCACCGCCCGCCGACGAGAAGGCCGACGTCGCGCGCGCCGTAGACGAGGTCAAGCGGCTCCTCGGCGAGGGCCGGATCACCCAGGCCGTCGACATCCTCGGCGCGATCCTGCCCGTCGCGGCCGAACAGCACGGCACCCACTCACCGGTCGTGCGCACCCTGCGCAAGCAGTACGCGGCCACGCTCATGGACGACGGCCAGTACCGGCGCGCCCTGCCCGAACTGCGCCGCCTCGCCGACGAACGGGCCTCCGAGGCCGGCCAGGCCGACCCGCAGTCCCTGCGCTTCCGCTACGACGTCGCCCAGTGCCTGGAACAGCTCGGCGAACCGGCGGCCGCTCTCGCCGAGTACCGCGCGCTGCTGCCGTACTACGAGAACCAGTACGTCTCCGGCGACCCCGTGCTCGCCCACGACGTGCGCCGCCGCATCGGGCACCTGCTGCTCGCCCTCGGCGACCGGCCCGCCGCCCACGACACCCTCGCCCGGCTCCTGATGGACGTCGAGCGCCTGCACGGCCCCGCCCACCCCCTCGCCGCGGAGGTCCGCCGCACCCTGCAGTGGCTGGGCCAGGTGCGCGGCTAGCCGCCCGAAGACGGTGCCGCGCCGTGTGACGGGTGCCCGAAGCCCGCGCGAATCGTTGGTCGAATGGGTTGGCCAGAGCGTGCCCACTGCCTACCATCGATCACCGCAAGACTTTGTGCACCGTCGCACAAGCGCCCCTCGGGAGGTCTCCTTGCACCGCCGCCGTCGTACCGCGCTCCTGCTCTCCGCCGCGCTCGCCGCGGCACCTCTGCTCACCGCGTGCGGAAGCGACGCGCATCCGGGCGCGGCCGCCGTCGTCGGAGACCAGCGGATCACCGTCGCCCAGCTGGAGAACCGGGTGAGCGAGGTACGCGACGCCCAGCGCGCGGCCGTCCCCGACGAGGCCGCCTACGCCCAGGTCGTCGCCAAGTCCGGCACCCTCCCGCGCGATGTGCTGCACACCATGGTCCTCGACCGGGTGCTGCACCGGGCCGCCCGCGACCACGGCGTGAGCGTCACCCGCAAGGAGGTCCAGGAGATGCGGGACGGCCTGCAGAAGCAGGTCGGCGGCGCGAAGGCGCTCGAGACGTCCTGGCTCCAGCAGTACGGCGTCCCGCCGCGGCGCCTCGACGACAACCTCCGGCTCCAGCTGGAGGCCCAGAAGCTGGCCACCGCGCTCGGCACCGACACCGGCAAGCCCGCCTTCTGGGACGCGCTGGCGGTGGCCTCCAAGAAGCTCGACATCGACCTCAACCCCCGCTACGGCACCTGGGACGCCCGCAAGAGCGCCCGCACCGACGCCAAGGCCCCCTGGCTGCGCGAGGTGACCGCACCGCAGCAGCCGGCGTAGCCGGCCGGTCCGGGGACGGCCGAAGGGCCGCACCCGGGGCGTGGGTTACGTTCGGAGCGTGAACGCAACCAGTCCCGAAGCCGCCCCCGGCCGTATCGTCCTGCTCACCACCAGCCACCGTGTCGCGCCCGGCCTGCTGTCCTGGCCGGCCTGGCAGGCACTGCGCACGGCCGACCGGGTGCTGTGCGCGGACGGCGCGCACCCGCAGCTGCCGTATCTGCGCGAGGCCGGGATCACCGTCGACGAGGCCGCCCCGACCGCCGAACAGCTGGTCGAGGCGTGCTCCGGCGGCCGGACCGCCGTGGTCGTCGCCACCGGCGAGGGCGAGCCCGCGCTCACCGACGGCCTGGCCCGACTGGCCGGCACCGGCCGGGTGCGGATGCCCGAGCTGGAACTGCTGCCCGCCTCGTACGACCTGCCCGGCGCCCGCCTCCTCGACCTCGTCCAGGTCATGGACCGCATCCGCGCCGAGTGCCCCTGGTCCTCCCGGCAGACCCACGAGGGCCTGGCCAAGTACGGCATCGAGGAGGCGTACGAACTGGTCGAGGCGATCGAGGACGGGGACCGCGACGAGCTGCGCGAGGAACTGGGCGACGTCCTGCTCCAGGTCGTCTTCCACGCCCGTATCGCCGAGGAGCACCCCGACGCCCCCTTCTCCGTCGACGACGTCGCCGGCGGCATCGTGGCCAAGCTCATCCACCGCCACCCCCATGTCTTCGGCGACGCGACCGCGACGACCCCCGAGGAGGTCCGCGAGCACTGGCTGCGGACGAAGGCCGAGGAGAAGCGGCGGGAGTCGGTGACCGACGGCATCCCGCTCGGCCAGCCGGGCCTGGCCCTCGCGGCGAAGCTGGCGTCCCGGGTCCGCACGGCCGGCCTGGACGTGCCGCTGCCGGCGGGGGAGGGCGTCGGGTACGACCTGCTCGCCACGGCCGTGCGGGCGGCGGAGGCCGGCGTCGACCCGGAGGCCGCCCTGCGGGTCGCGGCCCGGGCCTACCGGGACGCGGTCCGGGCCACCGAGGGCGTGTCCCCGTAGGGGGGTCTCTCGCCGATCATGCCCGAGCGACGGGGCGCCCCCCGGGGCCGATACGGTCAGGGGCGTGACCGACCAGCCCCACCGCCCCGCCCCCGCTCCCGGCGCTCCCGAGCTGTTCACCTGGGAGTTCGCCGGCGACCCCTACCCCGCGTACGCCTGGCTGCGCGAGCACGCGCCCGTGCACCGCACCCGGCTGCCCAGCGGGGTGGAGGCCTGGCTGGTCACCCGGTACGCCGACGCCAAGCAGACGCTCGCCGACAACCGGCTCTCCAAGAACCCGGCCCACCACGCCGAACCGGCCCACGCCAAGGGCCGGACCGGCATCCCCGGTGAGCGCAAGGCCGAGCTGATGACGCATCTGCTGAACATCGACCCGCCGGACCACACCCGGCTGCGGCGGCTGGTCAGCAAGGCGTTCACCCCGCGCCGCGTCGCCGCGTTCGTGCCCCGGGTGCAGGAGCTGACCGACCACCTCATCGACGGGTTCGCCGGGAAGGGGGAGGCCGACCTCATCCACGAGTTCGCCTTCCCGCTGCCCATCTACGCCATCTGCGACCTGCTCGGCGTCCCCCGCGAGGACCAGGACGACTTCCGGGACTGGGCGGGCATGATGATCCGGCACCAGGGCGGGCCCCGCGGCGGGGTCGCCCGGTCCGTGAAGAAGATGCGTGGTTATCTGGCCGATCTCATCCACCGCAAGCGCGAAGCCCTCCCCGACGCGCCCGCCCCGGACGAGGACCTCCTCTCCGGTCTCATCCGCGCCTCCGACCACGGCGAGCACCTCACCGAGAACGAGGCCGCCGCCATGGCCTTCATCCTGCTGTTCGCCGGCTTCGAGACCACCGTCAACCTCATCGGGAACGGCACCTACGCGCTGCTCACCCACCCCGCCCAGCGCGCCCGGCTCCAGGAGTCCCTGGCCGCCCACGACACCGCCCTGCTGGAGACCGGGGTCGAGGAACTGCTGCGCTACGACGGGCCGGTGGAGCTCGCCACCTGGCGGTTCGCCACCGAGCCGCTGACCATCGGCGGGCAGGACATCGCGGCCGGGGACCCCGTCCTGGTCGTCCTGGCCGCCGCCGACCGGGACCCGGAGCGGTTCGCCGACCCCGACGTCCTCGACCTCGGCCGGCGTGACAACCAGCACCTCGGCTACGGCCACGGCATCCACTACTGCCTCGGCGCCCCGCTGGCCCGGCTGGAGGGACAGACGGCCCTCGCCACCCTCCTGACCCGGCTCCCGGACCTCCGACTGGCCGCCGACCCGGCGGAGTTGAGGTGGCGCGGCGGGCTCATCATGCGGGGCCTGCGCACCCTACCGGTGGAGTTCACCCCGGTCGGAGGCAACCGTTCCGCTCCGCAAACGTGACATGCGCTCACCTCTGTGATCTTCACGTGATCTGCGCGGCATTAACTTGTGACAAGTGATCGTCTGCCTATACGTTCACCCATCAACGAAGGCACGCGGGTTCTGCGCGCCTTGGTCAGCGCTGTCTCGCGAAAGGTCCCCGCATGCTCTCCGGGAACGGTCGTCACCGTCGCCCCCGCCAGGCTCCGGCTCTTCTCGTCGCGGCCGGAGTGACCGGCTCCGCCATCGCCATCCCGCTCCTCGGCGCCACGGGCGCGAGCGCGGCGGACGGCAACGTGTGGGACAAGGTCGCCGACTGCGAGAGCGGCGGCTCCTGGAGCGCGGACACGGGCAACGGGCACTACGGCGGGCTCCAGTTGACCCAGGCGGACTGGGAGAAGTCCGGCGGTCTCGACTTCGCCGCCAGCCCGGACCTGGCGAGCCGTTCCCAGCAGATCGCCGTGGCGCAGGACATCCTCGCGCAGCGCGGGACGGGCCCCTGGGGCACCTGCGCCGTGCTCAACGGGCTCACGAAGAAGTCGGGAGCCATCGACCTCGACACCGGGGTCGCGGGGGACTCCCCGAGCGAGGTGTCCGGGTCGTCCGGCCTGCTTGACTCATCCGAATCCTCTGGCTCCTCCGGCGATTCGGCCCCCTCCGGCGACACGTCGGGCACGCCGAGTGCTTCGGCGGACGACTCATCCGAATCGCCCGGCAGCTCCACTTCCTCCCCTTCTTCGGCCTCCAAGGCCGATAAGTCCGGTAAGTCCGAGAGAGCCGGCGCGTCCGGCGGAGCGACGGTCTCGGAGTCGCCGGACAGCTCCCCCGTGGAGACGTTCGAGAGCGGCAATCGGGACAACTCCGGGCAGAGTGCGGGGTCCTGGAGCCTCGTCGACACCGCCGCGATCGAGGACGTGCCGACCGGTTCCGGACGTCACCGCGGCGCCAGCGCCGAGGAGTCCGCGGCCGTGGACGCCACCGCCGGCTCCTCCGGCCGCCACGCCTCCTACCGGGTCCGGGAGGGCGACACGCTCGCCTCCATCGCCGACTCCCTTGACGTCGACGGCGGATGGCGCGCGCTGTACGAGGCGAACAAGGCGGCCATCGGTGCCGACGCGAACAGCATCGCCCCCGGTCAGACGCTGGACGTCCCCACCGAATAACGGCCGAACAGGGCCAAATGAAGCGGCAGTTCACGCCCTGCTTTCATGGGTAATGTCCGTTTTGAATGGACTGAGAGATAGATCTCAGAAGCCTTGATCGTCTTTGAAAATCCCCGAGCGGCGTGTCTACGGTCGTGATCGCTCGCCACCAGCGAGCCCCGTCAGCCGTCACGCCGAATCCTGCCGACGGCCGTACGGGAACAGTCGTCGCGTCAAGCGCCGTAGGCAGGAGCGGGGGACCCAAGGTAAGCGCCGGGTCCGGAAGTCGAGGCCCTTCGGGGCCGGACGGCCGGAACCGGCTTGGGGTGAAGTCGCGCAGCACGCACCAGCGGTGCGCGACCGGGCAACTCAACCGGCCCGAACCCGACAGCTCACCTCGTAGGCGTCGGTGAGGGGATCTCTCCATGCTGTTCTCCAGCAAGGCCAAGCACCGTCGTCCGTCCAAGGCGGCCCGCGCCATCGCCGTCGTCGGCGTCACCGGCGCCGCCGCCGTCGCCGGCCCGCTGATGGCCGCCGGCAGCGCCTCGGCCGCCACCGCCTCCGAGTGGGACACCGTCGCCCAGTGCGAGTCCGGCGGCAACTGGTCGATCAACACCGGCAACGGCTACTACGGCGGTCTGCAGTTCTCCGCCTCGACCTGGGCGGCCTACGGCGGCACGCAGTACGCCTCCACCGCCGACCAGGCCACCAAGGCCCAGCAGATCGCGATAGCCGAGAAGGTCCTCGCCAGCCAGGGCAAGGGCGCCTGGCCGAACTGCGGCACCGGCCTGTCGAGCGCGGCCTACAACGGCTCCTCCGCCACCGGCGGCGAGCAGGGCACCCGCTCCACCGAGGAGAAGCCGGCCTCCCGCTCCGCCGAGCGTCCGGCCGCCGAGAAGAGCACCAAGACCGTCACCACCCCGACCGGCAAGAAGGTCAAGAAGGGCGACGGCGAGTACAAGGTCGTCAAGGGCGACACCCTCAGCACGATCGCCGCCGACCACGACGTCAAGGGCGGCTGGGAGAAGCTCTTCAAGCTGAACAAGGACATCGTCCAGGACGCCGACCTGATCTACCCGGGTCAGCAGCTCCACCTCAAGTAGGACCCCCACAGGCTCCCCGCCCCGGTGCGCGTTCCCCCGTACGCACCGGGGCGGGGTTCTGTGCGGATGCAGGGCCCGGTTTTTGTTCCGTTCGGAAACAATTCGCTCTCGGTTCCGTCCATAGAGCGGTCGACCGCTGGCCGAAGCCCCCGAGCCGGATAGGCTCGTCTCGCAGCACCCATCGCGGGCTGCGTACAGGCTTCACATCACGAAGGAGATGCTCGTGCCGTCCATCGACGTCGTCGTAGCCCGGGAAATCCTGGACTCCCGAGGCAATCCCACGGTCGAGGTCGAGGTCGGCCTCGACGACGGCAGCACGGGTCGTGCCGCCGTCCCGTCCGGCGCCTCCACCGGCGCCTTCGAGGCCGTCGAGCTGCGCGACGGGGACCCCAACCGTTACCTGGGCAAGGGTGTCGAGAAGGCCGTCCTCGCCGTCATCGAGCAGATCGGCCCGGAGCTCGTCGGCTACGACGCCACCGAGCAGCGTCTGATCGACCAGGCCATGTTCGACCTGGACGCCACCGACAACAAGAGCTCCCTCGGCGCCAACGCCATCCTCGGTGTCTCGCTCGCCGTGGCCCACGCCGCCTCCGAGGCCAGCGACCTGCCGCTGTTCCGCTACCTGGGCGGCCCGAACGCGCACCTGCTGCCGGTGCCGATGATGAACATCCTGAACGGCGGCTCGCACGCCGACTCCAACGTGGACATCCAGGAGTTCATGATCGCCCCGATCGGCGCGGAGTCCTTCTCCGAGGCGCTGCGCTGGGGCGCCGAGGTCTACCACACGCTGAAGAAGGTGCTGAAGAGCAAGGGCCTGGCCACCGGCCTCGGCGACGAGGGCGGCTTCGCCCCGAACCTGGGCTCCAACCGCGAGGCCCTCGACCTCATCCTCGAGGCGATCAACGAAGCCGGCTACGCCCCCGGCGAGCAGATCGCCCTCGCCCTCGACGTGGCCGCCTCCGAGTTCTACAAGGACGGCGTCTACACCTTCGAGGGCAAGGAGCGCTCGGCGGCCGAGATGACCGAGTACTACGCGGAGCTCGTCGACGCGTACCCGCTCGTCTCCATCGAGGACCCGCTGTTCGAGGACGACTGGGAGGGCTGGAAGACCATCACCGACAAGCTCGGTGACAAGGTCCAGCTCGTCGGCGACGACCTGTTCGTCACCAACCCCGAGCGCCTCGCCCGCGGCATCGAGGAGGGCGCCGCCAACGCGCTGCTCGTGAAGGTGAACCAGATCGGCTCGCTCACCGAGACCCTGGACGCCGTGGAGCTGGCCCAGCGCAACGGCTTCAAGTGCATGATGTCCCACCGCTCCGGCGAGACCGAGGACGTCACCATCGCCGACCTGGCCGTCGCCACCAACTGCGGCCAGATCAAGACCGGCGCCCCGGCCCGCTCCGAGCGCGTCGCCAAGTACAACCAGCTGCTGCGCATCGAGGAGATCCTCGACGACGCCGCGGTCTACGCCGGCCGCAGCGCGTTCCCCCGCTTCAAGGGCTGAGGCACGCACCTGTAGGAAGCGTCGTACGTACGTCCCCGTACTCGGTCCCGTACCGTGTGCGGGGACGTACGCGCGTTGAGACGGGAGGCGGGACATGGCCGTGAAGGACCGGGACCGGTTCTCCACCGCGACCAGGATCCGGTTGCTCGGGGAGCAGACGGCGGCCCGTGTCTACCGCTCCCAGACCAAGCGGCAGGCCCAGCGCTCCCGGCTCACCGGCCGCGCCGCGCTGCTCGCCCTGGTCGTGTGCACCCTCGTCGTGGCCATGGCGTACCCGATAAGGCAGTACGTCTCCCAGCGCGCCGAGATCGCCGACCTCCAACGGGAGAAGACCGCGACCGCCCGGCGCGTCGAGGAGCTGCGCGACCTCAAGGCCCGCTGGCAGGACGACGCCTACGCCGAGCAGCAGGTCCGGCTGCGCCTGCACTACGTGATGCCCGGGGAGACCGGCTACATCGTCGTCGACCCGGACGCGGCCAAGCAGTCGCGGACCGACCTGGGCGCGGCCCGCCGCCCCTGGTACACGAACCTCTGGGAGGGCGTCGACAAGGCCGACGCCGCCCGCAGCGAACCGAACCGATAGAAAGACAGGCATGGAAACGCCCCCGCCGCCCACCCCGCGCACCGAGCCCACCGACGCGGACGTCGAGGCCTTCAAGCAGCAGCTCGGCCGCCCCCCGCGCGGGCTGCGCGCGATCGCGCACCGATGCCCCTGCGGTCAGCCGGACGTGGTCGAGACGGCCCCGCGCCTGCCCGACGGCACCCCCTTCCCGACGCTGTACTACCTGACGTGCCCGAAGGCGTCGTCGGCGATCGGCACGCTGGAGGCCAACGGCGTGATGAAGGAGATGACGGCGCGTCTGGAGAGCGACCCCGAGCTGGCCGCCGCGTACCGCGCGGCGCACGAGGACTACATCCGGCGGCGGGACGAGATCGAGAAGCTGACGGGCTTCCCCAGCGCGGGCGGCATGCCCGACCGCGTGAAGTGCCTGCACGTGCTGGTGGCGCACTCGCTGGCCGCCGGACCCGGCGTCAACCCGCTGGGCGACGAGGCCCTGGCGATGCTGCCGGAGTGGTGGCGCAAGGGCGCCTGCGTGACGCTTCCCGCGAAGGAGGAGGACCGGTGACCCGGGTCGCGGCCGTCGACTGCGGCACCAACTCCATCCGGCTCCTCGTGGCCGACGTGCACCCGGACACCGGTGAACTCGCCGAGCTGGAGCGGCGCATGACGATCGTGCGGCTCGGCCAGGGCGTCGACCGCACGGGCCGGCTGGCGCCCGAGGCGCTGGAGCGCACCTTCGCCGCCTGCCGCGAGTACGCGGCGGTCATCGCGGAGCACGGAGCCGAGCGCGTGCGCTTCGTCGCCACGTCCGCGTCCCGGGACGCCGAGAACCGCGACGAGTTCGTCCGCGGGGTCGTGGACATCCTGGGGGTCGAGCCCGAGGTCGTCAGCGGCGACCAGGAGGCCGAGTTCTCCTTCACCGGCGCGACGCGCGAACTGACCGGGCGGTCCGACCTGAAGCGGCCGTACCTGGTCGTGGACATCGGCGGCGGCTCGACCGAGTTCGTCGTCGGCGAGGAGCACGTGCGCGCCGCGCGCTCGGTGGACGTGGGCTGCGTCCGGATGACGGAGCGTCATCTGGTCCGGGACGGCGTCGTCTCCGACCCGCCCTCCGCCGCGCAGATCGCGGCCATACGGGCCGACATCGAGGCGGCCCTGGACCTCGCCGAGGAGACGGTGCCGCTGCGCGAGGCGCGGACGCTGGTCGGGCTGGCCGGTTCGGTGACCACGGTGTCGGCGATCGCGCAGGACCTGCCGGAGTACGACTCGGCCCGCATCCACCACTCCCGGGTCAGCCGGGACCGGGTCCGGGAGATCACCGAGTGGCTGCTGCGCTCCACGCACGCGGAACGGGCGGCCGTGCCGTCCATGCACCCGGGCCGGGTCGACGTCATCGCGGCGGGCGCCCTGGTGCTGCTGGCGATCATGGAACGCGTCGGCGCCGAGGAGGTCGTGGTCAGCGAGCACGACATCCTGGACGGCATCGCGTGGTCGCTGGTGTGATCCGCCCGCGCTCCGGTGTGACGCGCCCGAGTTGAGGCGCCCGGCTGCGGTCCGCTCCTCGGCGCTCCGCGCCCACCTCTTCGGGCCGCACCGGGACGGTCTGCTCCCCTTCCTCCATGACGACGTGCTCGCGCCCCCCACAGGGCCCGCGAGCGGGGTTCCGTGGGCGTCGGCGGGGGGTGCCGCCGACGCCACCGGAGCGCCGGGACTCGAACCCCCGTCGCGGTGAACGGCGCTGGTCAACAGCCTCCGCTGAGCGGACGACGGCACGGGTGAGCGGGTTCGAGGGGGGCTCGCCGGCCGGTCCGGGCACGGGCTCGCAGAAAGTTCGTGAAGTTCTTCACAAGGAATTCCGTCAAGTCCGGGGGCAAGGAGGGGCCGGATGGCCGTTCCGAGGGGTGAACAGGCCCTTGAACATGTTCAGATGGTCGGTGTAAGCAGGTCCTCGACGAGCCGTCCCGCACGCTGTTCCGACCCCCTCGCAGGAGGCTCCCTGGGGTAGAGGGGCAGCTCACGCGGCATTGACAACGGGTCATCGCGGAACCGGGTTCCCGATCGTGACCATGACCTGCGTCACGCGGGCCGGGGAGTGTAGCACAGCCCCTGCAAGAGCTTGTGAAGGGGCGCACGAGCGACCCCCCTGAGGCGGGTGGATACTCGATGCCATGAGCACCACGGAGCGTCCCAGGATCCTCGTAGTAGGCGGTGGGTACGTAGGCCTGTACGCAGCTCGGCGCATTCTCAAGAAGATGCGCTACGGCGAGGCGACCGTCACGGTCGTCGACCCCCGGTCGTACATGACCTACCAGCCCTTCCTCCCCGAAACCGCCGCCGGCAGCATCTCCCCGCGCCATGTCGTCGTCCCGCTGCGACGCGTGTTGCCGAAGGCGGAGGTCCTCACCGGCCGGGTCACCACCATCGATCAGGACCGCAAGGTCGCCACGATCGCCCCGCTGGTCGGCGAGGCGTACGAGCTGCCCTTCGACTACCTGATCATCGCGATGGGCGCGGTCTCCCGCACCTTCCCGATCCCCGGCCTCGCCGAGCAGGGCATCGGCATGAAGGGCATCGAGGAGGCCATCGGCCTGCGCAACCACGTGCTGGAGCAGCTGGACAAGGCCGACTCCACCACCGACGAGGAGATCCGCCGCAAGGCGCTCACCTTCGTCTTCGTCGGCGGCGGCTTCGCCGGTGCCGAGACGATCGGCGAGGTCGAGGACATGGCCCGCGACGCGGCCAAGTACTACTCCAGCGTCAAGCGCGAGGACATGCGGTTCATCCTCGTCGACGCCGCCGACAAGATCCTCCCCGAGGTCGGCCCCAAGCTCGGCCAGTACGGCAAGGAGCACCTGGAGGCCCGCGGGGTCGAGGTCTACCTCTCCACCTCCATGGACTCCTGCGTCGACGGCCACGTGGTGCTGAAGAACGGGCTCGAGGTCGACTCCAACACGATCGTCTGGACGGCCGGCGTCAAGCCCAACCCGGCGCTCTCCCGCTTCGGCCTGCCCCTCGGCCCGCGCGGCCACGTCGACTGCGAGCCGACTCTCCAGGTCGCCGGCACCGACTACATCTGGGCCGCCGGCGACAACGCCCAGGTCCCGGACCTCGTCGGCCGCAAGGCCGGCAACCCCAACGCCTGGTGCCCGCCGAACGCCCAGCACGCGCTGCGCCAGGCCAAGGTCCTCGGCGACAACGTGATCTCCGGTATGCGGGGCTTCCCGCAGAAGGAGTACAGCCACGCCAACAAGGGCGCGGTCGCGGGCCTCGGCCTGCACAAGGGCGTGGCGATGATCGTCATGGGCAAGATGAAGATCAAGCTCAAGGGACGTCTCGCCTGGTACATGCACCGTGGCTACCACGGTCTGGCGATGCCGACGTTCAACCGCAAGATCCGCGTCTTCGCCGACTGGACCCTCGGCATGTTCCTCAAGCGCGAGGTCGTGTCGCTCGGCGCCCTGGAGACTCCGCGCGAGGAGTTCTACGAGGCCGCCAAGCCCGCTCCGGTGCCCGCCGTGAGCGCCGCCGACAAGGGCGAGAAGGCCAAGGCCTCCTGACCCTCCCGGTTTCCCACCGGCCTCCGGGCCGGCCGAAGGACCTCCCGCCATCCGTGGTGCGGGAGGTCCTTCGGCGTTTGCGGACTCCGTAACGGTTGTTTGCCCAGCCGTGACGAGCGTGGGGGACTGCGCACGCCCCCCTCAGGTGTTTACGTGGTGTTGGACATTCCGGGATTCGGAGGTGTGCGCCATGGCTGACGCCGCGCTGCGGCTGCAGGTCCTTCTCGAAAAACTGCTGGGAACGCCCCTCCCGGTGCGCATCCGCGCCTGGGACGGCTCCCGCTCGGGGCCGCCGGGGGCCCCGGCGCTCGTCGTCCACAACCGCCGTGCCGTGCGCCGCCTGCTCTACAGGCCCGGCGAACTCGGCCTGGCACGCGCCTGGGTGGCCGGGGACCTGGACATCGAGGGCGACCTCTACACCGTGCTCGACCTGCTCGCGGGACTGGTGTGGGAGCGCGGCGACGACGCGCGGGGCACGCTGGAGATCCTGCGCGACCCCGAGGCGCGCGCGGCCGTCCGGGGGCTGGTGCGGCTCGGCGGGCTCCCGCTGCCGCCCGCGCCCCCGCCGGAGGAGGTGCGCCGGCCCCGGCACCTGCACACCAGACGCACCGACAAACGGGCGATCAGCCACCACTACGACGTGGGCAACGACTTCTACGAACTCGTCCTCGGCCCGTCCATGGTGTACTCCTGCGCGTACTGGCAGGCCCCGCCCCCCGAGGGCACCCTCGAGGACGCCCAGCGCGACAAGCTCGACCTGGTCTGCCGCAAGCTCGGCCTGA
This sequence comes from Streptomyces sp. NPDC056628, assembly GCF_042792555.1. Classification (NCBI taxonomy): domain Bacteria; kingdom Bacillati; phylum Actinomycetota; class Actinomycetes; order Kitasatosporales; family Streptomycetaceae; genus Streptomyces; species Streptomyces sp. NPDC056628. Next base: position 85,941 of record NZ_JBHTWG010000007.1, on the reverse strand, counting down.
AGGCCGGCATGCGGCTGCTCGACGTCGGCTGCGGCTGGGGCTCGATGGCCGTGCACGCCGCCCGCGAGTACGGGGTGGACGTCGTCGGCATCACCCTCTCCCAGGAGCAGGCGGCGTACGCCCGCAAGCGCGTCGCCGACGAGGGTCTGACGGACAAGGTGGAGATCCGCGTCCAGGACTACCGGGACGTCGCCGACGGCCCGTACGACGCCGTCTCCTCCATCGGCATGGCCGAGCACGTCGGCGCCGAGCGGTACCTGGAGTACGCCGACGTGCTGCACGCGCTGCTCAAGCCCGGCGGGCGGCTGCTCAACCACCAGATCGGGCGCCGCCCGCAGCGCGACGAATCCTCGTACCAGGTCGACGAGTTCATCGACGCCTACGTCTTCCCCGACGGCGAGCTCCAGCCGGTGGGCGTGACCGTCGCGCAGTTGGAACGCGCCGGGTTCGAGGTGCGGGACGTCGAGGCGCTGCGCGAGCACTACGCCCTGACGCTGCGCCGCTGGGTCGCCAACCTGGAGGACCACTGGGACCGGGCGGTCCGGCTCACCGGTCCGGGGCGGGCCCGCGTCTGGCGGCTCTACATGGCCGCGTCCGCGCTGGCGTTCGAGCGCAACCGCATCGGGGTCAACCAGGTGCTGGCCGTGCGCACGCCCGACTCCGGTGCCTCCGGTATGCCGCTGCGCGCCCGCGTGTGGGGCGGCTGAGGCGGACACGGACGACGAAGGGCCGGGCCCCGTGGCGGGGGCCCGGCCCTCTTCCGTGCCGTCGGGTGACGTACGGCTACTCGGCCTTGATCGCGTTGAGCATGTTCAGCCGTGCCGCGTTGCGGGCCGGCCACATCGCGGCCAGGACGCCGACCAGCCCGGCCAGGACCAGGAAGACGCCGATCCGGTCCCAGGGCAGGACCAGGGCGTACCCCGGCACCTGGTCCGCGAAGGTCTCGCCGATCGCCCAGCCGAGGAACGCGCCGAGACCGACGCCGACCACCGCGCCGAACACCGAGATGACGACGGCCTCCAGACGCACCATCCGCTTCACCCGGCGCCGGTCGAGACCGATCGCACGGAGCATGCCGATCTCCTGCTGCCGCTCGAACACCGACATCGCCAGGGTGTTGACGACGCCCAGCACCGCGATGATCAGCGCCATCGCCAGCAGGCCGTACATGATGTTCAGCAGGGTGTTGATGGCGCCGCCGAACTCGTCGCGGATGTCCTGCCGGTCCATGACCGTGATCGCCGGGTTGTCGCCCAGCGCGTCGATGAGGACCTTCTCGTTCGCCGAGGTCTGACCGCCGTCGATCTTCACGAAGATCTGCTGGATGTACGGGCGGGTCTCGTGGGGTTCCACGACCTTGGTGTCCACGAGGACGGGCGAGAGGAACTCGCTGTCCTTGAAGACAGCACCGACCGTCAGGGTGTCCTTCTTGTCGTCGCCGAAGGTGACGGGGACGCTCTCGCCGGGCTTCCAGCCCTTGCTCCTGGCCGTCTTCTCGGCGACGGCCATCTGCCCGTCGGCGAGGGTGCCGATGTCACCGCTGACCACGTCGACCTTCAGGACCCGCCCGATGTCGCCCGGCGTCACCGCCGAGGCGGAGACGAAGTCGTCACCGCCGGCCTGGAAGTAGACGCTCTGCTGGGGCGAGGCCGCCGAGACGCCCTCGGCCTTCTCCAGCGCCGTCAGCGCGGACCGGTCGAGGCCCCCGCCGTTGGCCATCGAGACCATGTAGTCGGCCTTGATGTTGTCCGTGGTCATCTTGTCGATGGCCGTGCCGACCGTGATGCCGAGCACCGACAGACCGGTCACCAGCGTCAGCCCGATCGCCAGCGCCGAGGCGGTGGCCCCGGTGCGGCGCGGGTTGCGGACCGCGTTCTGGCCGGCCAGCTTGCCGGCCACCCCGAACGGGCCGGCGAGCAGCGGGCGGACGAGCGCGATCACGGGCCGGGAGAGCAGCGGGATCAGGATGATCACGCCGATCAGCGCGAGGAACGCGCCCGCCCCGATGTACAGGCGGCCGTCGTCGCCGCCGGTCGAGGCGCCCAGCACGATGCCGGTGGCCCCGAGTGCGGTGATGGCCGCGCCGATGGAGTTGCGCAGCACGAGCGACTTGGTGGTGGCCACGGCGTGGACGCTGTTCATGGCGGCCACCGGCGGGATCTTCGCGGCACGGCGGCCGGGCAGCCAGGCGGCGAGCATCGTGATCAGCACACCGACGGCGACCGCGGCGATCACCGGAGTGGCGGACAGGATCAGCGGACCGTCGGGGACCTTCATCTCGAACGCGGCCATGCCGGAGCGCAGCCCGACCGCCAGCCCGACGCCGAGGGCGAAACCGATCAGGGAGGCGACCAGACCCACGAGCGCGGCCTCGGCGAGCACCGAGCGGCTGATCTGCCGCCGGGAGGCGCCGACGGCGCGCATGAGGGCGATCTCCTTCGTGCGCTGGGCGACCAGCATCGTGAAGGTGTTGGAGATCAGGAAGATCCCGACGAACAGCGCGATGCCGGCGAAGCCCAGCAGGACCTGCTTGAGGTTCCCCATGCCCTGCTCGATCTGGTCGGCCTGCTCGTCGGCGAGCGCCTGGCCGGTACGGGCCTCCGCGCTGTCCGGCAGCAGCGGCTTCACGGCGCCCAGGATCTTCGCGTCGGACGCGCCGGGGGCGGCGGTGAGGGTGACGCTCGCGAAGTAGCCGGGCTTGAGGTACTGCTTCTGGGCGACGGCCGTGTCGAAGAGGACGAGGCTGCCGCCGGCGTTCACGGCGCCGTCCTCGGTGGTGAAGACCCCGCTGAGGGTGAACTCCTTCACCGGGCCGTTGGTCGCGACGCGCACCCGGTCGCCGACCTGGTACTCACCCTTGGCCGCGGACTCCTCGTCCAGGGCGACCTGATCGTCCTTCACCGGTCCCGAGCCCTCGGTGAAGGTGTAGGCGGCGTCCTTGCCGTCCTTGCCGGGGGCGAAGTTGGAGCCCTTGTTGGACCAGCCGACGCCGATGAGCTTCCCGTCGGGGTCGGCGACCCCGGCGAAGCCCTCGACGCGGCCGTGGGCGGCGGCGACGCCGTCGACGGCGGTCAGCCGGTCGAGCGTCTTCTGGGAGAGCCCGGGCTCCTCCTCGGGGTTGTCCGGGTCGGCGTGCGAGGTGACGGCGACGGCGACGTCGTCGTAGCTCTTCGCCGACTGGTTGCGGAAGGCGTTGGAGAGCGTGTCGGCGAAGACCAGCGTGCCGGAGACGAACGCGACGCCGAGCATGACGGCGAGCACGGTCATCAGCAGGCGGGCCTTGTGCGCCAGTACGTTGCGCAGGGCGGTGCGGAACATCAGGAGGTGCGGCCCTTCGCGTCGAACTGCTTCATGAAGTCCAGGACGTTGTCCGCGGTGGGCTTGTACATCTCGTCGACGATCCGGCCGTCGGCGAGGAAGACCACGCGGTCCGCGTAGGAGGCGGCGCCCGGGTCGTGGGTCACCATGACCACCGTCTGGCCCATCTCGCGCACGGAGTTGCGCAGGAAGCCGAGCACCTCGGCGCCCGAGCGCGAGTCGAGGTTGCCGGTCGGCTCGTCACCGAAGATGATCTCGGGCCGGGAGGCGAGGGCGCGGGCCACGGCGACGCGCTGCTGCTGGCCGCCGGAGAGCTGGGCGGGGCGGTGCCGGAGCCGGTCGGAGAGGCCGACCATGCCGATCACCCGGTCCAGCCACTCCTTGTCCGGCTTGCGGCCCGCGATGTCCATGGGGAGCGTGATGTTCTCCAGCGCTGTGAGCGTCGGCAGCAGGTTGAAGGCCTGGAAGATGAAGCCGATCTTGTCCCGGCGCAGCTGGGTGAGCTGCTTGTCCTTCAGGGAGCCCAGCTCGGTGTCGCCGATGCGCACCGATCCCGAGGAGAAGGTGTCCAGGCCCGCCACGCAGTGCATCAGCGTCGACTTGCCGGAACCGGACGGGCCCATGATCGCGGTGAACTCGGCCTGACGGAACTCGACGGAGACCCGGTCGAGGGCGACCACCTGGGTCTCGCCCTGTCCGTAGATCTTCGACAGATCCGTGGCGCGTGCGGCCACGGCGGTGGCGCGGCCGGCGATGGATGCGGTGGTCACGAGAGGGACGCTCCTGGGGGGTGACGGCGAGTACGAAGGACACGTCCATCGTCCCCGCCGTATCGGGGCGTGTAGTCCATCGCTGTTCCGGTTCCGGGGGCAGCCTGCGGATGGACCGCGGGCGCCCGCGTCATACCTGAGGATGACGGGCGCCCGCAGGGAGCGGGCCGCGCGAGAACAGGTGGGGCGTCCTCGTTCGGACGGTGAAATTCCGTCATTCCGCATACGGCGCCCGGGCCCGCACGCAACGCTATTGGCAAGTGCGGATGGCCCGTTCCGCGGGCTGATGCTCCCTCAGACGCCAATAAAATAAGACAACATCGGTCCGCCCGGGCCCTGTTCGGGAGACGGCTCCCGATAGGCTCAGGACTTCGATGCGGAGCCCATGGCCTGCCCAGATGGTGGAATGCAGACACGGCGAGCTTAAACCTCGCTGCCCCTTCGCGGGCGTGCCGGTTCAAGTCCGGCTCTGGGCACTTTCCGATCTTCCTCGTCCCCGCCTCCGGTCCCGGCGGCGCACCGCGCCGGGTGAGGCGTGTCCCGTCCCGTGACTCCCCGGACGGGTGTCCGTCGCCCGGGTGATCTCCGTCAGGTTCCGGGCACGTTCCAGTCTGGTCATGAAGGCGCCCGGTCATGGCCGGGAATCACCCGGACGCGTAGCGTGTTGGCGAGCACGAAGAGGGAAAGATCCTCCCCAGGTATTAGGGTCGATCCTTTGCCAATCCATTACTCTTGAGCCAAGGCCGCGCACGGTGGCCATGGAGGAGTGAAATGAGGAGCAGCAACCCGGTCTTCTCGCGACGGGGGTTCAGCCGCGACAACGGCTACGCGGGCTTCAACGCCGCGCCGCAGGCCGGGGGCGCCGCTGTCGGCACGCAGGGCAACCCCTACGCCCAGCCGCAGGCCGGCAACCCGTACGCGCAGAACCCTTACGCGCAGCAGGACCTTCAGCACGGGGCGCCGCCGCAGGCCCCCACCACCGGCCGCATGACGATGGACGACGTCCTCATGCGCACCGGCACCACGCTCGGTGTTCTGATCGTCACGGCGGCCCTCGCCTGGGCCACGCTGCCCGTCGACGACGCGAACATCAGCCGGTCCTACGGCATCGCCATCGGCGCCGGCCTCATCGGCATGGTGCTGGGGCTCGTCCAGTCCTTCAAGCGCAAGGCCTCGCCCGCGCTGATCCTGGCCTACGCCGCGTTCGAGGGCGTGTTCCTCGGCGTGGTCTCCAGCGTCGTGGACAACCGCATCGCCAGCGGTGCGGCCATGCAGGCGGTGCTCGGCACCATGGCGGTCTTCGTCGCGGTCCTGGTGGCCTACAAGGCCGGCTGGATCCGGGTGAACCGGCGCTTCGTCGGCTTCGTGATGGCGGCCGCGCTCGGCTTCATCGTGCTGATGGCGATCAACCTGCTGTTCGCGGTGTTCGGCGGCGGTGACGGCCTCGGCTTCCGCAGCGGCCCGCTCGGCATCCTCTTCGGTGTCATCGGCATCCTGCTCGGCGCCTGCTTCCTCGCCCTGGACTTCAAGCAGGTCGAGGACGGCATCGCCTACGGCGCGCCGCGCGAGGAGTCCTGGCTGGCGGCCTTCGGCCTGACGCTGACGCTGGTCTGGATCTACATGGAGTTCCTGCGTCTCATCGCGATCCTCAACAGCAACGACTAGTCGCCGACGGTCGTACGCGGAAGGGCCCCGGGTTCCCACCCGGGGCCCTTCGCGTGGTCGTGGCGCGTCTGCCTGCCCTGGCCGGCGGCCTCAGAGCAGATTGCGCGCGGCCCTCCTCAGGTCGTACTCGTGGATGATCGCCTTCGCGTGGCCGTACGCGAGGTTGTGCTCGTGGCGGAGCCAGCTGACCTTCTCCTCGAAGTTGAAGAGAGCGGGTCCTTCTTCGACGGCACGGAGCCAGTCGGACACTTCACGACCGGTGCAATGGGGGATACGGGCGAGCAGGTTGCGATGGGTCTCCTCGGAGAAGACTTGGGACATCGGCGCCTCCGAACGCAGGGGATGTAAGCCGGTCCTTCAGGTCACCGTGCCTGAGCGTCGGCCCGTTGGCAACAGTGCCGCCGCGGCGCGTAGGTTGGGGCCGTGGTTGATACGACGCCCCTGACCCGTGCCGTGGATCACTTCGCCGATCGTCTGAGGGCGGCTCCGCAGAGCCGGCTGCAGCGCGGGGCGGCGAGCGAAGCCCTGAGCCTGGCGCGGGAGTTGTCCCGGCGGGCGCAGCTGCTGGAGGACCCGGGGGCCGAGCCCCGGGAGATGCCGGACGCCGGCATGTTCGCCGCGGCGGACCAGATCACCGTCGCCGTGCACGATCTGGCCGTCGTCCTGAGCGCCGACGACGAGGTCGAGGACGCGGTGCGGCTGGTGGAGGAGGCGCAGAAGCGGGCCGGGGTCTGAGAGCGGGCCCGGACTACAGGGACGCTATGACCCGGTCGGCCAGGATGTAGACGTTGTCGTCACCGCAGGCGAAGGTCAGGGTGTACGCCCCGGAGACACCCGAGCCGCCGAGCAGGACCGGCGTCTCGCCGGCGCGCAGGGCAGCCGCCAGCCGCTCGGCCGTCTCCCGGTGACCCGGTGTCATGCACAGCGTGGTGCCGTCGGCGAACACGTACACGTCCAGCGTGCCCAGCGGGCCGGGACGGACGTCCGTCAGCCCGATGGCCGAGGCGGCCAGGTCCTCCAGGGTGGCCACGGTGCGCTCGTGGTCGTTCACGACCGGCGACTGCACCGGGACGAAGTCCGGGTGGGAGGGGTGCCGGCGGCGGGCGGCGGCCAGCTCGGGCGACTCCGTCGGGGTGCCCGGCTGTACGAGGTCCTTGGGGGTGAGCTCGTCGGCGTCCGCGGTGGGCTCGGCGACCGGTTCCAGGTGGTCGAGGCCCGCGAGGTCGGCCTGCCGGGGCAGGAACAGCTCACTGTCGGCCAGGCCCAGCAGCGTGGGGCCGTCGGAGCCGTCCCGGGCCTCCTGCGCGGCCCAGAAGGCACGCGCCTCGGCCAGTTCACGCTCCCGCTCCTCGGCGAGGGCCTCGGCGACGGCGGCGCGTATCTCGTCCGCGTCGGCGGAGAGCCGGGCCTGCGGGACGCGGCCGGCGGTCCCCGCGGCGTTGCCCCGGGCGAGCTCGGTGTGCAGGGCCGCGACCTGTCGACGTAGCACCATGAGGGTGCGCAGGACGGCGACGCCCACGGCGCCGGTGGCGGCCGTGGTGAGCAGCAGGGCGATCGGCATGGCGCTCACTGACGTACTCCCGGTTCAAAGTCGACCCCCGACTTCCTACATCAGCTTGAAGGGCAAACCATCCAGCTGTCAGTGCGTAACGTCACGAACCGGACAGGTCTTTGGGTCGGGGGACGGGTGGTGCAACGGCTCTGAGCTGCGTGAATACCCCCTGCGAGGGAGATAGGTCACATCCTGAGGGAGATTGGATCACAAATCGGCCCAGAACCAAGGGGTTTCCCGGGTTCTGGGCCGACGGCTCACACTCGGTCGTGAGGCGACTACGCAGGGGTCGCCGGCGGGGTCAGCTGAGGCGCTCGATGACCATGGCCATGCCCTGGCCGCCGCCCACGCACATCGTCTCCAGACCGAACTGCTTGTCGTGGAACTGGAGGGAGTTGATCAGCGTGCCGGTGATGCGGGCGCCGGTCATGCCGAAGGGGTGGCCGACCGCGATGGCGCCGCCGTTGACGTTCAGCTTCTCCAGCGGGATGCCGAGGTCGCGGTAGGAGGGGATCACCTGCGCGGCGAACGCCTCGTTGATCTCGACCAGGTCGATGTCGTCGATGGTCAGGCCGGCGCGGCGCAGCGCCTGCTGGGACGCCTCGACCGGGCCGAGGCCCATGATCTCGGGGGACAGGCCCGAGACACCGGTGGAGACGATGCGGGCGAGCGGGGTGAGGCCGAGCTCGCGGGCCTTGGTGTCCGACATGACGACGACGGCGGCGGCGCCGTCGTTCAGCGGGCAGCAGTTGGCGGCGGTGACGAGGCCGTCGGGGCGGAAGACGGGCTTGAGGCCCTGCACGCCCTCCAGGGTGACGCCCGCGCGGGGGCCGTCGTCCTTGCTGACCACGGTGCCGTCGGGGAGGGTCACCGGGGTGATCTCGCGCTCCCAGAAGCCGTTCTTGATGGCTTCCTCGGCGAGGTTCTGCGAGCGGACGCCGAACTCGTCCATGTCCTGCCGGGTGACGCCCTTCCAGCGGGCGAGGTTCTCGGCGGTCTGGCCCATCGCGATGTAGGCGTCCGGCACCAGGCCGTCCTCACGCGGGTCGTGCCAGGTGGTGCCCTCCTGCTGGGCGACCTCGGCGGTGCGGGCCTCGGCCTCGGCGAAGAACGGGTTGTGCGTGTCGGGCAGGGAGTCGGAGTTGCCCTTGGTGAAGCGGGAGACCGTCTCGACGCCGGCCGAGATGAAGACGTCGCCCTCGCCGGCCTTGATGGCGTGCAGGGCCATCCGGCTCGTCTGCAGCGACGAGGAACAGTAACGGGTGACCGTGCAGCCCGGCAGGTGGTCCATCCCCATCTGCACGGCGACGACCCGGCCGAGGTTGTTGCCCTGCTCGCCGCCGGGCAGGCCGCAGCCGAGCATCAGGTCGTCGATGTCGCGCGGGTCCAGCTCGGGCACCTTGGCGAGGGCGGCCTGGATGATCGTGGCGGTGAGGTCGTCGGGACGGAGGTCCTTCAGGGAGCCCTTGAAGGCGCGGCCGATGGGGGAGCGGGCGGTCGAGACGATGACGGCTTCGGGCATCACGGCTCCAGTCGAAGGGCGCGGCGCGCGGCGCCTCGTTGCGGGGCGCCGGCGGAGGGTGCGCATACCGGTGGGTCGGGCAGGGCTGTGAGGGAAGTTACCCGTCCGTACCCGGAGGGTCACGGGTATCGGGGTGTGACCCTGACCGCAATTGTCTAAGCGCTTGCTTGGTTCATGGGGCCTCGCGTACGCCGGACGAGCCGGCCGGCGACGGCTCCGCCTCTCCCAGCCTCCGCCTGCGCCGGCGCTTGAGCAGCGCCCAGGGCCCCTTCGGGCCGGTCGGCATCGCCGCCGTGACCTCCGTGCCGGCCTCCGACGCGGCCTCGGCGGCGGCACGGGCGACCGGCAGGAAGCCCTCGCGGCGGGTGACGTCGGGGCGCTCCTCCTCCGCCGGCCACAGGCCGAGCGCCGCGCACACCGTCGGCAGGACCGCCATCGCCGCGGTCGCGTACCCCTCCGCGGAGGGGTGGTAGTGGTCGGGGCCGAACAGCTCGCGCGGGTTCGCCTCGAACTCCGGGCCCAGCAGATCGCCCAGCGACACCGTACGCCCGCCCTGCTCGACCACGCCGATGGTCTGGGCGGCCGCCAGCTGGCGCGACGCCCGCCGGGCGAGCCACCGCAGCGGCTGCTGCACCGGCTCGATCGTGCCCAGGTCGGGACAGGTGCCGACGACGACCTCCGCGCCGGCCGTGCGCAGCCGCCGGACCGCCGAGGACAGGTGCCGGACCGAACGCGTCGGCGGCATCCGGTGGGTGACGTCGTTGGCGCCGACCATGATCACGCAGACGTCGGGCGGCGCGGCGGAGTCCGCGAGCACCAGGGCCACCTGACGGTCCAGATCGTCGGACCGGGCCCCCGGCAGCGCCACGTTGCGCAGCACCACCGGGCGTTCCGCCACCGCGGCCAGCCCCGACGCCAGCAGCGCCCCCGGGGTCTGCCCCGCCCGGTGCACGCCCTGCCCGGCGGCGGTCGAGTCGCCCAGCAGCGCCAGGCGCAGCGCGGTCTCACCCGGGGCGTCGTAGAGGCGGCCGTAGCGGCCGTCGGCGTTCGGGACGTGGTCGGTCGTGCCGTTGCCGACGTGGCGCCTGGCCATCCGCACCTCGGCGAGCAGCAGGCCGACGGCCGCCGCGCCCGCCAGACCGATACCGCCCCCGCCGTACGCGGCGCCCGCCGCGATCCGTCGGGCCACCCGTGCCCTGGACATGCTCGTCATGCGTCGCCGCCACCTCCTCATAGTTGTACATCAACTGCTTGCCCCGCACGGACGGTGGCCCAATCCCCACGGCGCGTGAACGACCTTCACGGGTCTCGTGCAGGCCATAGGCTGGCGGAACCACTACGACCGCATCTTTTGCAGCATCCGGAGACAACGGTGCAATTCCACGACTCGATGATCAGCCTCGTCGGCAACACCCCGCTGGTGAGGCTCAACCACGTGACCAAGGGCATCCAGGCCACCGTCCTGGCCAAGGTCGAGTACTTCAACCCGGGCGGCTCCGTGAAGGACCGCATCGCCCTGCGCATGATCGAGGCGGCGGAGCAGAGCGGGGAGCTGAAGCCCGGGGGGACCATCGTCGAGCCCACCAGCGGCAACACCGGGGTCGGGCTGGCCATCGTGGCCCAGCAGAAGGGGTACAAGTGCATCTTCGTGTGCCCCGACAAGGTGAGCACCGACAAGATCAACGTGCTGCGCGCGTACGGCGCCGAGGTCGTCGTCTGCCCGACCGCCGTCGATCCCGAGCACCCCGACTCGTACTACAACGTCTCCGACCGGCTGGTGCGCGAGACGCCCGGGGCGTGGAAGCCGGACCAGTACTCCAACCCGAACAACCCGCTCTCCCACTACCACTCGACCGGCCCCGAGCTCTGGGAGCAGACCGAGGGGAAGATCACCCACTTCGTGGCGGGCGTCGGCACCGGCGGCACCATCTCCGGCACCGGCCGCTACCTGAAGGACGTCAGCGACGGCAAGGTCAAGGTCATCGGCGCCGATCCCGAGGGCTCGGTGTACTCCGGCGGCTCCGGCCGGCCGTACCTGGTCGAGGGTGTCGGTGAGGACTTCTGGCCGAGCGCCTACGACCGGACGGTGGCCGACGAGATCGTGCCGGTGTCCGACAAGGACTCCTTCCAGATGACCCGGCGCCTCGCCAAGGAGGAGGGCCTGCTCGTCGGCGGCTCCTGCGGCATGGCGGTCGTCGGCGCGCTGCGGGTGGCCGAGCGGCTCGGCCCGGACGACGTCGTCGTGGTCCTGCTCCCGGACAGCGGCCGCGGCTACCTCAGCAAGATCTTCAACGACGAGTGGATGGCCGACTACGGCTTCCTGGAGGACGAGGGCCCCAGCGCCCGCGTCGCCGACGTCCTCAACGACAAGGAGCACGGCGCCATCCCGTCCCTCGTCCACATGCACCCCGACGAGACGGTCGGCGAGGCCATCGAGGTGCTGCGCGAGTACGGCGTCTCGCAGATGCCGATCGTGAAGCCGGGCGCCGGTCACCCCGACGTCATGGCCGCCGAGGTCGTGGGCTCCGTCGTGGAGCGCGAGCTCCTGGACGCCCTGTTCACCAAGAGGGCCTCGCTGGAGGACCCGCTGGAGAAGCACATGTCGGCCCCGCTGCCGCAGGTCGGCTCCGGCGAGCCGGTCGGCGACCTGATGTCGGTGCTGGGCGCCGCGGACGCCGCGATCGTGCTCGTCGAGGGCAAGCCGACCGGGGTCGTCAGCCGGCAGGACCTGCTGGCCTTCCTGGCCAAGGGCGGGAAGTAGCGGCGGATCCACGGCGAACGGGCCGGGCCGGCGGCGAACGTGCGGTGACCGGTGGTCCCGGCCGTCGCCGAAGTGGTACGAGCGTGTCACGTCGACGCAGCACACGCTTAACACGCGTCCGGCACATTGATGGGTGTCGGCAGACGGGCGGGAGCGGCTCCCCGCCCGAGCCGGCGCCGAACGTCCAAGGACCTCCGGAGCGGCTCCCGGACCTCCATGGACGCCCGGACGTGAGACCTGGCCCTGACCCGGTCGACGTCCCTCGCGGGGACCGCCGTCGTCCCGCCCCCCGGTGACGGGGGTGCGGCGGTCCCCGCGCACAAACCTCTCAGTCCTCCCAGGCGTCGTCGCCCTTGCCGGCCCCGGGCCGCCGGCCCCGGAACAGCCCCGGGCTGGTGCGCGCGACCTGGGCGACGTTCACGCCGACGATCCCGGCCCAGGCGACCAGCAGCCCCGGCAGATGGGCGACGCCGCCGCCGATGGCCGACAACGGGATCGCCAGGACCAGCGAGACGATGCCGAAGCCGAAGCGCTCGCCCCAGCTGTCCGTGGGCCGGGACGACCGGGCGCCCCTGGCCGCGGTCATCTGCTGCTCGGCCAGCTGCCGGCGGAGCCGGCGTTCCACCGCGCCGTCGATGCGCTGGTCGACCTTCTCCAAGAACGAGTCGACCAGCGCGGACTCGTACTCCTCGCCGAGTTCCCTGCGGGCCTGCAGCGTGGCGTCGAGTTCCTTCTTGAGCTCGGGGCCCTGCGCGTCCATTGCGGTCATACGCCCACGGTAGGCAGCGGCGGGAGCCTCACGCACTGGGGACAACCCCCCTCTCACGGCGGGGGAAGCCCCGCCCGCCACCCGGGCGCACGGGACGGGATGCGAGACGTCCCTTGCCCGGCTGCATAGCGTCATGCAGAGTTCTTTCTAGCTGAATAACGGCGTGAGGGGAGTGCTGGTCGATGGGGTCGCGGTGCGTGGACCTGCCGGGCGTCCCGTCTCCCGGGCACACCGGGCCGGTCGTCCTCGACGGGGCCGGGCTCGGCGTGGAGGACGTCGTGCGCCTCGCCGACGGCACCGCGCGGCCCGTGCCCGCGCCCGACGCGCTCAAGCGGGCCGAGCTGTCCTGGGACGCCGCCCGCCTCATCGCCGCGACCGGACGGGTCTACGGCCGCTCCACCGGCGTCGGCGCCAACCGCAACGAGCCCGTACCCACCGAGGCCGCCGCCGGGCACGGGCTGCGGCTGCTGCGCAGCCACGCCGGCGCCATCGGCGCGGAGGTGCCCGCCCGGCAGGTGCGGGCCATGCTCGCCATACGGGCCAACCAGCTCCTCGCGGGCGGCGCCGGCCTGCGCCCCAGCGTCGTCACCGCCCTGTGCGAGGCGCTGGAGGGCGGCGCCCACCCGGTCGTCAACGAGTTCGGCTCCGTCGGCACCGGCGACATCGCGGCCCTCGCCCAGGCCGGCCTCGCGCTCGCCGGTGAGCACCCCTGGCGCGGCCCCGGGGCGCCCGCGCTGCAGCCGCTCGACAACAACGACGCCCTCGCGTTCATCAGCAGCAACGCCCTCACCCTCGGCCAGGCCGCTCTCGCCCTGCACGAGCTGCGCGGGCTCGTCGGCGCCACCGAGGTCGTCGCCGCCCTCTCCCTGCTCGCCGTCGACGGCTCCCACGAGGCGTACGCCGCTCCCGTGCACGCCGCCCGGCCGCACCGGGGCAGCTCCGAGGCCGCCCGCCGGATGCGCGGCCTCATCGGCGCCGACGACCGGCCGACCCCACCGCTCGGCCGGATCCAGGACCCGTACGGCTTCCGCTGCCTGCCCCAGATCCACGGCCCCGCGCACGACGCCGCCGACGCCCTGGAGCACGTGCTCACGGTGGAGATGAACGCGGCCGCCGAGAACCCCCTCATCTCCCCCGAGGACATGGCCGCCTACCACCACGGCGGCTTCTACCAGGCCCAACTCGCCCTGGCCCTCGATCACTTCCGGCTCGCGCTCACGCAGGTCGCCCGGCTGTCGACGTCCCGTCTGTCGACCCTCAACGAACCGGCCTACACGCGCCTTCGGCCGTTCCTCGCCGACCCCGCGCCCGCCGCGTCGGGCGTGATGATCCTCGAGTACGCGGCCGGCGCCGCCCTCGGCGATCTGCGCGCGTTCTCCGCCCCCGCCTCCCTCGGGCACGCTGTACTCTCCCGGGGCGTGGAGGAGCAGGCCAGCTTCGCCTCGCTCGCCGCGCGGCAGACACTGCGCGCGTGCGACGCGTACCGTCTCGTCGTCGGCTGCGAACTCGTCTCCGCCGTACGGGCGTTGCGCCAGCGCGACCTGCGGCCGGACCCCGCGCTGCCGGCGGGCCGGGCCCTGGAGCTGGCCGAGGCGGTGCTCGACGACGACCCGGCCGACCGCCCGCTCACCGGCGACGTCACCGCGGCGGCGGCACTGCTGGACCGGTTCACCGACCTCTGGAGGGGAAGCGCGGCATGAGCGCCGACAGGAACACGACCGGGACGGACGGCCCCGCCGCGCGACTCCAGACGCTGTTCGAGGGGCACCGGCTGACCCCGACCCAGCGGCGCATCGCCCACAGCATGGTGCGCCGGGCCGCCGACGTGCCGTTCCTGTCCAGCGTGGAGCTGGCCGAACTGGCCGGCGTCAGCCAGCCGTCCGTGACCCGCTTCGCCGTCGCCCTCGGCTTCGACGGCTACCCGGCGCTGCGCCGGCACCTGCGCGAGGTCGCGCCCGCCGAACCGGCCCCGGACACCGGCTCGTACAACGAGTACCAGCAGGCCGTCGAGGCGGAGATCGAGAACCTGCGCCACCTGGCCGAGGCGCTCGCCGACCCGCGCCCCGTGCAGCGCGCCGGGCACGTCCTCGCCGCCTCCCGCCCGCTGCCCGTCCTCGGCCTGCGCGCCGCGGCCGCCCAGGCGTACGGCTTCGCGTACTTCGCCGCCAAGGTGCACCCGGACGTCCGGCTGCTGGACGAGGGCGGCACCATGCTCCACGACCGGATCGACGCCGCCGTCCGGGCCGGGGCGAGTGCCCTGCTCTGCTTCGCGCTGCCCCGGCACCCGCGCGAGGTCCTGGACGCCCTGGTCTACGCCAAGGAGGCCGGGCTGACCGTCGTGACCGTGGCGGACTCCGCGTTCGCGCCCGTCGCCCGGGCCTCCGACCTGCTGCTGCCCGCGGCCGTCGGCACCGGTCTCGCCTTCGACACCGCGTGCGCGCCGATGCTGCTGGGCCGGGTCCTGCTGGAGGCCATGTGCGACGACCTGCCGGACGCCCAGGCGCGTCTTGAGGAGTTCGACGCACGGGCGGCGGCACGGGGGCTGTTCGTCGAGTGAACCGGTCCGTGCGCTCTTAAGACTCATCTCACGTTGGCCGGCTAACCTGCCCGCCACACGTGTCTGGACGGCAACGAGACGGGAGGCTGAACGTGGTGCGCGGTGGAGGACATGGGCTGGCTCGGGTCGCCGTCGTCGTACGGGCCGGGGCCGCGCCGCTGTGGTGGACCGGGGTGTGCGCGGCCGGTGTCGGTGCGCTGGTGCCCGGCCTGACGGGGCGCCGGATCGGCGGGCTCGCCGGGGCGGCGCTGTTCCTCGTGGCCCTCGCCGTCGTCTCGTACGCCCGCCGCGGACGGTACGCCGCGCTGATCGGGTCGGCCGCCCGGGCCGCCAAGCAGGACGTGCTCCAGGACCGGGCGGTGAGCGTGCGCGCCTGGCGCCGGGGCCACCGCTGGTGGCTGCTGGTGGCCTTCGCCGCCGCCGTGGCCTCCGCGTTCGCGGTGCCGGTGGCCGGCGGGCTGCTGCTGGCGGGCTGCGGGGCGGGGCTGTGGCTGAAGGCGGCCTGGCTGGGCCGCCGTGAGCTGGCCGGGGGCGTCCTGCTGTGGGTGCGGGTCGACTGGCTGGACGCCCGGGCGGGCCGCCCGGCCGGCAAGGCCGTGAAGGGCTACCGCAGCACCGGCATCGCCGCGGGCGACGCGGCCCCGGGCGGGGCCCGCCGCCGCACCGCGGCGCTGGTGTGAGTCCGGCGCCCTACACCTCCAGCTCCTCCTCGATCTTCTTCAGCTGGTGCCGGGCCATGGCCAGGTTGGCGCGCTTGGCGTCGAGCACCAGGTAGAGGAAGAGGCCGTTGCCGCCGCGCCCGGTGAGCAGCCGGATCAGGTGGTACTGGTCGCTGAGGGTGATCAGGATGTCCTCGATGCCGCCCTTGAGGCCGAGGTGCTCCATGGTGCGCATCTTGGCCCGGATGACGTCGGTGTTGCCCGCGGCGGCGACGTTGAGGTCGAAGGTCTTGCTGCCGCCCAGGGTGCCGAGGGCCATTCCGCTGGTGTAGTCGACGAGCGCGGCGCCGGTCGCCCCCTCGATCGACGCGAGGCATTCCTTCAGAGTGGTCTCGGTGTTGGCCATGACGTGGTGTCCTCTCAACTTTCGGTAGTGGTGCGCGCGTTCGCGGCGGTGCGCGCGGCGCGCGTGCTTCTCGTACGGGTGGGCATGGGTCTGGCGGGCTCCTTCGCGGAGCTCTCGGCCGGGTGCCGCTTCGGCAGCGCCGCATCGACGTCGACGAGTTCGCCGATGCGGGCGCCGGCGCGGCGGCCCTCCAGGTGCAGCCGGCCGACGTTGACGCCGTCCTCGGCGAGCAGCGTCAGCACGGCGGTGCGTCCGGCGGCGTAGGTGGCGACATAGCCGCCGGTGCCGCGCAGGAGCAGCTCGCGGAAGTCGCCCCGGCCGGTCGCGTCCGTCACGCGCATCGCGACGCCGAGCGCCGCCGCGGTGAGCGCGGCCAGGCCGTCCGGCTCGACGCCGGGTGTGTCGTGGGCGAGGACGAGGCCGTCGACGCCGGCCGCCAGGGCCCCGGTCAGCTGGGGAACCCGGGCTCTGAGCCGGCGGAACTCGTCGAGTAGAGCGGCCTCGGCCGCCATCAGTTTTCTCCTCTCGGCACGGGACCGCTGGGGCGGGCGGGGCAGCCCGTCCGCCGTGTCGCGGTCCTCGAAGGGTTTGCGGTCAAAGGGCCTCCAGCGCATCCCTGACCCTCTTCAGCAGCGCGACATAGGGATCGCCGGCGGCGTCGGACGGATGGTCCTGGTGAAGCGGTGTCCGCGCGCAGACGAGGCCCGCCGCGGCCAGCCGCCGCAGGTGCACCAGGGTGTGGAAGGCGGGCCTGCCCAGCTCCCGCGCGATGTCCACGGCCTTGCGGACGCCGTCCACCCGGGCCAGTACGGCCGCCTGCCGGGACGGCACCGCGGGCGCCGCGACCGGGTCGGCCCGCACCAGCGGCGCGCCGTCGATCGCCGGGTCCGGCCAGATGTGGCGCAGCAGGGCGCGGCGGCGCAGCGTCTCGCGCTCCAGGTCGTCCACCGGCACCGGGTGCACGGCGGCGAGCCAGTGGGCGCCGCCGTACCGGAAGCGGCCGGGCGTGCTGCTCGGGGCGAGCGCGAAGTACGCCGCGTCGTACAGGGCGCTGACCTGGGCCAGCTCCAGCACGCCGGCGGTGACGCCGTGCCGCAGCAGATGGGCCTCGTCGGCGGTGTCCTCGGCGTCCTGCCACGCGGTGGCGTCGAGACCGCCGTGGGCCGTCAGCAGCGTGCCGAGGCTGGGGGCGAGCGGGCTCTCCGCGTGCACCACCCGGCCGTCGACGAGGTGGAGCGTGCCGTGCTCGCGGTGCAGGACGCCGGTGGCGTGCTCGTCCGCGAGCCGGGTCAGCATCGGGGAGACCACACCCCGGCTCTCCCGGAGGGCCGCCTGCCGGTCCCGGACCGGAAGCCGGGGCGGCGGGGTATCGGCGACCACGGTCATCCCAGCACCAGCCGTTCGGCCATCTCGCCGAGCCGGATGCGGGCCAGCGCGAGATTGCCGTCCGAGCGGGCCAGCCACAAATACAGGCACACGCTGCTGTCGAACGACGTCGGCACGAACCGCAGCACGTGGTAGCTGTCGCGGTTGCTGAGGATCACGTCCTCGACCGGGGGATCCGCGGGGTCGCCGCCGTCCTGCGGGCCGAACGCCTGCTGCTCGGCGGCCAGCCGGGCCAGTTCCGCCGCCTCGGCCGCCGCCGTCTCGTGGTCACCTCCCGGAGGGTCGCCCACCGTGCCCAGGGCCAGCCCGCTCGTCCAGTCCACGAGTGCCGCGCCCCGGGCACCTGGCAGTCGCATCGTCTCCAGCAAGCACTCGTCGATTCCGGGCACCGTCGCTCCCCTCCCGCCTGGGGTCCGGCTGAGTGACCGCCAAACTACGCAACGTGTGTGCGGCGAGTGAGCCTTCGGGCATTTTCCGGTGGAACATGCGCCGAGTGGCTAGGGTGGGTCGACTGACCACCTGCGCAGGCGAGTTGACCTCGCCTGTTCACAGTGCTGCCCTGGGGTGCGTCAACGGCGTTCGGGCTCGGCGAGGGTGGTGAGCGCGGTGACGTGCGCCCCTCCGGACTCGGCCACGATCTCCTCGACGGACTGCGGTTCCCGTACCGTCGCGAACGCGACCTCCCCGTCCGCGCCGGCCGCGAAGCCGTAGACCCCGGGCCGCGCCAGGGAGTTGTACGCGTAGTGGTGCGCGAAGTAGTACGCCCCGGTGTCGAGCGCCGCCGCGTGGTCCCCCTGCTCCAGCAGCGGCAGCGAGGCCCGCTCGGCCAGCAGGTCGCCGGAGAAGCAGGCCGGCCCGGCCACGTCCTGGGTCACGTCCGGCCCCTCCTTGGGGCGCCCCTTGGCGTCGTACGCGGCGATCCGCAGCGGCCAGCTGCCCGGCATGTACACCGTCCGCGCGGCGACCTGCACCCCCGCGTGCGTGATCGCGACAGGCCGCCCGCCCGCGCTCTTGGCGTACTCGACCCGGGCCACGATCGTGCCGTGCTTGGCGAGCAGGGACCGGCCGAACTCGGTGACCAGGCCGTAGCGGCCGTCGAACAGCCCCGGCACCGTCTCCGCGAGCAGGCGCGCGTACTGCGCGTAGGTCGGGGTGGTCGCGTCCGAGGCGAAGTTCACGGGCAGTCCGCCGCCGAGGTCGAGGGTGTCGATCTGCCGCCGTCCGACCGCCTCGTTGATCTCCTCCGCCAGCGCGTACGCCTCCGCCACGCCCTGGGCCATCAGGGACAGCGGGATGCCCTGCGACCCGGTGTGCGTGTGCAGCCGGGTCAGCCATGGACGGTCCCGGTACGCCTGGACGACCCACGCGCGGGCCCCTGGGTCGCGCAGCGCCACGCCGAACTTCGAGGTGGGCGTGGCGGTCGACGTCGCCCCGATGGACCCCCCGCCGACCTGAGGGTTCACCCGCAGCCCGAGCGGGGAGCGGCCGGCGGCCGAGCGCGTCAGGGCGTCGAGGCGCTCCAGCTCCTGCGGATTGTCGGCGTTCACGGCGACGCCCAGGGCGAGCGCCTGGCGCAGCTCGGCCGGGGTCTTCGCGGGCGAGTCCAGGACCGTCGCCTCCGGGCGCAGGCCGGCCGCCCGGGCCAGCGCCAGCTCGCCGGGGCTGGCCACCTCGGCGCCGACCCCCTCCTCGTGCAGCAGCCGCAGCACCGGCACCAGCGGGCACGCCTTGACGGCGAAGGCGTGCAGCACGGGGGTGCCGGGCGCCACCACGGCGTCGAAGGCCGCCCGCAGCGCCGCCGCCGACTCCCGGATGCCGGTGACGTCGAGCAGGCCGACGACGGGGGAGTCGGGGCCGAGCAGCCCCCGCTCCACGGCCGCCCGCACCGCCTCGTCCCGCCGTGCCGCCCGCCGTCCGTCGTGCGCCTCGATCCCCGCCGCCTCGTCCACCGCGTCCTCCGTCCCGTCGTCGTCCGCACCACTGCGTCCAGCCAAACACCGACCGGGTGCCCCTGCTGGCGCGCGGATGTATTGACTAGCTCTATTCATGAAGCCAGGATGTGAATAGCAACCTCAACAGTCATCGTCACCGTCCGCTGGGAGGCAGACCATGTCAGGACCCCGCACCGTCCGAGCTCCGCGCGGTACGGAACTGAGTGCCCTGGGATGGCAGCAGGAAGCCGCCCTGCGGATGCTCCAGAACAACCTCGACCCCGAGGTCGCCGAGCACCCCGACAAGCTCGTCGTCTACGGCGGCACCGGCAAGGCCGCCCGCGACTGGCGCTCCTTCGACGCCATGGTCCGCACGCTGAGGACCCTCAAGCAGGACGAGACGATGCTCGTCCAGTCCGGCCGCCCCGTCGGCGTCATGCAGACCCACGAGTGGGCGCCGCGCGTCCTCATCGCCAACTCCAACCTGGTGGGCGACTGGGCCAACTGGGAGGAGTTCCGCCGCCTGGAGGCCCTCGGCCTCACCATGTACGGCCAGATGACCGCCGGCTCCTGGATCTACATCGGCACCCAGGGCATCCTCCAGGGCACCTACGAGACGTTCGCCGCCGTCGCCGCGAAGAAGTTCGGCGGCACCCTCGCCGGGACGATCACCCTCACGGCCGGCCTCGGCGGCATGGGCGGCGCCCAGCCGCTCGCCGTCACCATGAACGACGGCGTCGCGATCTGCATCGACTGCGACCCGCGCGCCATCGAGCGCCGCATCGAGCACCGCTACCTGGACGTGAAGGCCGACGATCTCGCCCACGCGCTCCAGCTGGCCACCGAGGCCCGCGACGCGCGCAGGCCGCTGTCCATCGGACTTCTCGGGAACGCGGCCGAGCTGCTCCCGCGGATGCTCGCCGAGGGCGCCCCCGTCGACATCGTCACCGACCAGACCTCCGCCCACGACCCGCTCGCCTACCTGCCGGCCGGCGTCGCCTTCGAGGACATGGCCGACGCCGCCGCCAAGGACCCGGCCGGGTTCACCCAGCGGGCCCGCGAGTCCATGGCCCGGCACGTCGAGGCCATGGTCGGTTTCATGGACGCCGGGGCCGAGGTCTTCGACTACGGCAACTCCATCCGCGGCGAGGCCCAGCTCGCCGGGTACGACCGCGCCTTCGCCTTCCCGGGCTTCGTCCCCGCCTACATCCGCCCCCTCTTCTGCGAGGGCAAGGGCCCCTTCCGCTGGGCCGCCCTGTCCGGCGACCCGGCCGACATCGCGAAGACCGACAAGGCGATCCTCGACCTGTTCCCGGAGAACGAGTCCCTCGCCCGCTGGATCAAGCTGGCCGGGGAGCGCGTCCACTTCCAGGGCCTGCCCGCCCGGATCTGCTGGCTCGGCTACGGCGAACGCGACAAGGCCGGCGAGCGCTTCAACGACATGGTCGCGAGCGGCGAGCTGGCCGCGCCGCTGGCCATCGGACGCGACCACCTCGACTGCGGCTCCGTCGCCTCCCCGTACCGCGAGACCGAGGCCATGCTCGACGGCTCCGACGCGATCGCCGACTGGCCGCTGCTGAACGCCATGGTGAACGTGGCCTCCGGCGCCTCCTGGGTCTCCCTGCACCACGGCGGCGGCGTCGGCATGGGCCGCTCCATCCACGCCGGCCAGGTCACGGTCGCCGACGGCACGAAGCTCGGCGGCGAGAAGATCCGCCGCGTGCTGACCAACGACCCCGGCATGGGCGTCATCCGGCACGTGGACGCCGGCTACGACATCGCGGAGTCGGTCGCCGACGAGCGGCGGGTCCGCGTGCCGATGCGCGAGGGTGACCCGGCGTGAGTGAGAACGGCAACCCCCCGGTGAGGGCGGGCGGTCCGCCGCCGACCGCGGGACCGGCCGCGCCCACCCGTGCCGCCCCGCGGAACGACGGCCCGCAGCCTGGCGGCAGCTCGTTCCACGAGATGTGGCGCGAGCTGCACCCCATCGGGCGGCACCCCGACTCCCACGGCTACCGCCGCTCCGCCTGGACCGGCGCCGACCTCGACTGCCGGGCCTGGTTCGAGGAGCAGGCACGCACCCGCGGCCTCGCCTACGAGGTGGACCGCAACGGAAACCAGTGGGCCTGGCTCGGCGACCCCACCGCCGGGGACGCCGTCGTCACCGGGTCCCACCTGGACTCCGTGCCCGACGGCGGGGCCTTCGACGGCCCCCTCGGCGTGGTGTCCTCCTTCGCCGCGCTCGACGAACTGCGCGCCCGCGGCACGGACCTCGCCAAGCCCCTCGCCGTCGTCAACTTCGGCGACGAGGAGGGCGCCCGCTTCGGGCTCGCCTGCGTCGGCTCCCGGCTCACCGCCGGAGCGCTCAGCACCGAGGAGGCGCACCGCCTGACCGACGCGGACGGCACCAGCATGCCGCGCGCCATGGAGGCCGCCGGATACGACCCCGACGCCCTCGGCGCCGACCCCGAACGGCTGGCCCGCATCGGCGCCTTCGTCGAGCTGCACGTCGAGCAGGGCCGCGCCCTGGACCTGACCGGCGACCCGGTCGGCATCGCCAGCGCCATCTGGCCGCACGGCCGCTGGCGGTTCGACTTCCGGGGCGAGGCCAACCACGCCGGGACCACCCGGCTCACCGACCGGCGCGACCCCATGCTCCCCTACGCCGAGACGGCGCTCGCCGCCCGCCGGGAGGCCGAACACGCCGGCGCCGTCGCCACCTTCGGCAAGATCGCCGTCGAGCCCAACGGCGTCAACGCCGTCCCCTCCCTGGTGCGTGGCTGGCTCGACTCCCGCGCCCGGGACCAGGCGGTGCTCGACACCGTCGTCGGCGGCATCGAGAAGGCGGCCCGCGCCCACGCCGACGCACACGGCGTCGGACTCGACGTCGTCCGCGAGTCCTTCACGCCGGTCGTCGAGTTCGACCACGGACTGCGCGACGAACTGGCCCGCATCCTCGGCAAGGACACCGACATCACCGTGCCCGTCCTGGGGACGGGCGCCGGACACGACGCCGGAATCCTCTCCGGGCGCATCCCGACGGCCATGCTGTTCGTACGCAACCCCACGGGTGTCTCGCACTCCCCGGCCGAGTTCGCCGCCGAGGACGACTGCGTGGCCGGGGTGCTCGCACTCGCCGACGTACTGGAAGGACTGGCCCGCAGGTGACAGCGAAGACGTACTGGCTGGAGCACGCCTGGCTCGACACCCTCCCCCAAGCTCTCGGCTCCGCTCGAGCAGGGAGGACCCCCATCGAGCCGGGCGTCGCGCTCGACGTGGCGGACGGCCGTGTCACCGCCGTCCGCACCGATGTGCCCACCCCGCCGCCCGGCGCGGAGGCCCTGCGCGGACTGACCCTGCCCGGCCTCGCCAACGCGCACAGCCACGCCTTCCACCGCGCCCTGCGCGGCACCGCCCAGGTCGGCTCC
This sequence comes from Streptomyces sp. NPDC056628, assembly GCF_042792555.1. Classification (NCBI taxonomy): domain Bacteria; kingdom Bacillati; phylum Actinomycetota; class Actinomycetes; order Kitasatosporales; family Streptomycetaceae; genus Streptomyces; species Streptomyces sp. NPDC056628. The sequence goes on along the minus strand of NZ_JBHTWG010000007.1, from coordinate 63,217 downwards.
GGCACCTTCTGGACCTGGCGTGAGGTCATGTACGCCATCGCCGAGCGGCTGACGCCGGAGACCTACCACGCCCTGGCCCGCGCCGTGTACGCCGAGATGGCGCTCGCCGGCATCACCGCCGTCGGCGAGTTCCACTACGTCCACCACGCGCCCGGCGGCACCCCGTACGCCGACCCCAACGCGATGGGCGAGGCCCTGATCGCGGCCGCCGCCGAGGCCGGCATCCGGATCACCCTCCTCGACACCGCCTACCTCTCCTCCGGCTTCGGCCGCCCGCCCACCGCCCACCAACTGCGCTTCTCCGACGGGGACGCCGACGCCTGGGCCGAACGCTGTTCACTTCTCAAGGAACACGATCACGCGCGGATCGGCGCGGCCGTCCACTCCGTGCGGGCCGTGCCCGCCGACCAGCTGGCGACCGTCGCCCGCTGGGCCGAGGAGCGGCGCGCCCCGCTCCATGTGCACCTGTCCGAGCAGACCGCCGAGAACGACGCCTGCCGCGAGGCCCACGGCTGCACCCCCACCCAGCTGCTGGCCCTGCACGGGGTCCTCGGCCCGCGCACCACCGGTGTGCACAACACCCACCTCACGCCCGAGGACATCTCCCTGATCGGCGGCAGCGGCACCGGCACCTGCATGTGCCCCACCACCGAACGGGACCTCGCCGACGGCATCGGACCGGCCGCCGCCCTCCAGAACGAGGGCTCACCGCTGTGTCTCGGCTCCGACAGCCACGCCGTCATCGACCTGCTCGAAGAGGCCCGCGCCCTGGAGCTGAACGAGCGGCTGCGCACCCGCACCCGCGGTCACTGGACGGCGGCCGCCCTGCTGCGGGCCGCGTCCGCCGACGGCCACGCGGCCCTCGGCTGGGACCGGGCGGGCACGCTGGAGCCCGGTGCGCTCGCCGACTTCACGACCGTCGCGCTGGACTCCGTCAGGACGGCAGGGCCGCTTCCGCGGCTCGGGGCCGAGACGGCCGTATTCGCTGCGTCGGCAGCGGACGTGTCGCATACGGTCGTGGCCGGCCGGCACGTCGTGCGGGACGGGGTCCACACCCTTGTGCCGGACGTGCCGCGAGCCCTCGCGGACGCCGTCGCAGCCCTGCGCGGATGACCCCGGGCCGCTCCGCCCCCGACCCCACCGCCGACCAGGCAACCAAGGACGCCATGAGCAACGCGACGACCGTCAGCCCCGCCCACTCAGCGAGCACCGCCAGCACGCTCATCACCAACATCGCCGCCCTGGTCACCAACGACCCCTCCCTCGGTGACAATTCCCCCCTCGGACTGGTCCACGACGCGGCGATCGCCGTCGAGGGCGACCGCGTCGTGTGGACCGGTGATCAAAGGAAAGCACCCGCCACTGACAACCGGGTCGACGCCGGTGGCCGGGCGGTGATCCCGGGCTTCGTCGACTCCCACTCGCACCTCGTCTTCGCGGGCGACCGCACCGAGGAGTTCAACGCCCGGATGTCGGGCCGGCCGTACAGCGCGGGCGGCATCCGCACCACGGTCGCCGCCACCCGGGCGGCGAGCGACGCCGACCTCGAGCGCACCCTCACCCGGCACCTCGCCGAGGCCCTGCGGCAGGGCACCACCACCTTCGAGACCAAGTCCGGCTACGGCCTGACCGTGAAGGACGAGGCCCGCGCCCTGCGCATCGCCGCCGCCCACACCGACGAGGTCACCTACCTCGGCGCCCACATCGTCCCCCCGGACCACGCCGGCGACCCGGCGGCCTACGTCGAGCTCGTCACCGGCGAGATGCTGGACGCCTGCGCCCCGTACGCGCGCTGGATCGACGTGTTCTGCGAGAAGGGTGCCTTCGACGGCGACCAGGCCCGCGCGATCCTCACCGCCGGAAAGGCCCGGGGCCTGCACCCGCGCGTCCACGCCAACCAGCTCTCCTACGGCCCCGGCGTACAGCTGGCCGTCGAACTGGACGCCGCCAGCGCCGACCACTGCACGCACCTCACGGACGCCGACGTCGACGCGCTCGCCCACAGCCGTACCGTCGCCACCCTGCTGCCCGGCGCCGAGTTCTCCACCCGGGCGCGGTGGCCCGACGCCCGCAGGCTGCTCGACGCCGGGGTCACCGTGGCGCTGTCCACCGACTGCAACCCGGGTTCGTCGTACACCTCGTCGGTGCCGTTCTGCGTGGCGCTCGCCGTACGGGACATGGGGATGACGCCCGACGAGGCGGTCTGGTCGGCCACGGCGGGCGGTGCGGCGGCACTGCGCCGGGACGACATCGGACGGCTCACCCCGGGCGCCCGCGCCGACCTGCTGCTGCTCGACGCCCCGAGCCATGTGCACCTGGCCTACCGGCCCGGTGTGCCCCTGGTGGGCGAGGTGTGGCGGCGCGGCGTTCGCGTGGCCTGATCAGGCGGCCCCCGCCCGCCACCGCTGGCCGGCGCCGCTGCGCGCGGGCTCCAGCGACAGCCCGTCGCCGGCGCCGCCGTCGGGAGTGAGGGCCGTCCCGAAGGCGATGACGGGGCGGATCAGCCCGTCCCCGTCCACCACGAACATCAGGTTCCGCCCGTTGCGGCCCGACACCGAGTCGCAGTCCCAGATCCCGACGCCCCGGTCCGTGTCGCCCCGGCTGTCCAGGCAGAAGCCGGGGTCGGCGGCCGACTGGAGCACCCCGCGGTCCTCGTCGACCCGCCAGCGCTGGGTGCGCGACCCGGAGCAGCGGGCCGTGACCACGTCGGTCCCGTCGAAGAAGGCGCCGCCCACGTCCAGGCACAGTCCCGAACCGGCGTTCACGACCTGCGCGAACGAGGAGGACGGCGGGCGCGCGGTGGAGGACGGCGGTCGTGGCGTCGCGGTCTTCGTGGGCGTCGGACTCGGAGTCGGCGAGGGCGACTTCGTGGTCCGTGAAGGGGACGGTGACGGTGACGGCGGAGGCGACGACGTCGACGACGTGGTCGGTTCGGTCGCCGCCGAACTCGTCACCGCCGCCGGAGGCACGCTGACCGCCGCGCCCGCCGGGTCCCCCGCCTCCGATCCGCCCTGCGCCCCCAGGAACACCACCAGCGGCAGCAGAGCCACCCCGAGCGCCGCCGACACCAGGACGAGCTGACGGCGGTCCGGCCGTGTCTCCCGCACGCGGCCGGGCCGTATGCGCGTGCCCCGGCCGGAGGTCGTCGTCTCCCGTGCCGCGTCCCCGGTGTACGCCGTACCGCCCCACGGCAGCAGCCCCTCCGCCAGGGCCGCGCGCGGGGTGTCCCGCAGTGCCGCCAGCTCGTCGTGGGCGGCGGCGCAGTGCGCGCAGCGCGCCATGTGAGCCTGCAGATCGGCGCTGTCGCGCGGGTTGTCCGGCCGTACGGACTCCTCGATGAGACGGCCGAAGTCCGGGCAGTCCGGGTCGTCGGAGGCGGCGAGGCGGGTGTGCAGGCAGGCGCGGGCGAGCTGCTGGAGCGCCGGGCCGGTGCCGTACGCGACGTCCTCGCGGGTGAGGCCGAGCAGGGCCGCCGTGCGCTCGGGCGCCTCCCCCTCCACGAGCCCGTACCAGACCAGGCCCTGGGCACGGTCCGGCAGGGACTGGAAGGCGGTGAGCATGGGCGGGAGCGGCCCGTCGGGACCGGTCGTGCGCAGCAGGAGCAGCAGGGCGGGGTCGAGGCCCGCCGCCCGTTCGTCCGTCGCCCAGGTCCCGGCCGTCCGGGCGGCGAGGAGCAGGAGGTGGTGCCGCCAGGGCAGGCCGGGGTCGATGCCGCGCGCGGCCTGCCGGGCAGCCGACGTGACGGCCCCGGCGGCCAGTTGACGCGCCAGGGCGTCGTCGGGGGCGCACAGCCGGGCGTAGGCGAGGACGTGCGGGAGGTGGCGGGCGCGCAGCTCCTGGAGGGCGGGGTACGCCGTGGTCGTGTGACCGCGCAGCAGTTCGGTCAGCCGGGCGTCGGAGGTGTCCGCGTGGATCCGGGGACCGGTGTCCTCACGGTCGTGGCCTATTTCCTCGGCCCCAGTCATCCCGCCGCCTCCTCGCAGCCGTTCGACCCGCGCGGGGTACGGACAACCGGCGGGTATGACGGCTCATAGTGGAGGAGGGGGAGCCCTGGGGAAAGGGTTTCCGCCGGTAACCCCTACGGTCGCCACGGGACCCGCACAGCACTGTGCCCGGTGCCCGGCCGACTGGTTTCGGCGGGGCACCGGGCACAGTCCCGGGGTCCGGAGGCGTGTCGTCGGCCTCCGACGGCCCGTCACTCCTCGATCGTCAGGCCCTTTCTGAGCCGGACCAGCGTCCGCGACAGCAGGCGTGAGACGTGCATCTGGGAGATGCCGAGTTCCTCGCCGATCTCGGACTGGGTCATGCCGGCGACGAACCGCAGGGACAGGATCGTACGGTCGCGCGGCGGGAGTTCGGCGATGAGCGGCTTGAGGGAGGCGACGTACTCGATGCCCTCGATGCCGTTGTCCTCGTAGCCGATCCGGTCGGCCAGCGCGCCCTCGGCGTCGTCGTCCTCGGGCTGGGCGTCCAGCGAGGAGGCGGTGTAGGCGTTCGACGCGGCCATGCCCTCGACGACCTCGTCACGGGTGAGACCGAGGCGCTCGGCGAGCTCGGCCACCGTGGGGGCGCGGTCGAGCTTCTGGGCGAGTTCGTCGCCGGCCTTGGCCAGGTCGAGCCGGAGCTCCTGGAGGCGGCGCGGCACTCGCACGGACCACGAGGTGTCACGGAAGAAGCGCTTGATCTCGCCGATGATGGTCGGCATCGCGAAGGTGGGGAACTCCACTCCGCGGCTGAGCTCGAAACGGTCGATCGCCTTGATCAGGCCGATCGTGCCGACCTGGATGATGTCCTCCATCGGCTCGCTGCGCGAGCGGAAGCGGGAGGCGGCGAACTTGACGAGGGCGAGGTTGAGTTCGACCAGCGTGTTGCGGACGTACGAGTAGTCGTGGGTGCCTTCCTCCAGCGACTCCAGCCGCTCGAAGAGGGTCTTGGACAGGGCCCGCGCGTCCACCGGCCCCACCTCGTCGTACGGGGGGATGTCCGGAAGCCCGGCGAGTGCGTCGTGCTGAGCGAAGTCCTGGCCGAGGGCCGGTTCGGCGGATGCGCCGCCGCGCTCGATGGGATCCGGGTTTTCCGGTCGGGGTGCCGACGTCGCGACGGGGGTATGCGATGCGTCGAGCCGGGGTGACATGATGTCCTCCATCGTTCTCGGCATATGGCTGCCGAAGCCGTTGCGTGCACTGCGGTGTGCGGCGCCTCCAAAGCCGGCCGAGTCGGTTGCGTGTCTCTACTAGCCCTATCGGCTTTGCAGAGCCCACCGCAAGTCCGCATTGTCCATAAATGTCCATTTGTGGGTGGATGTTCGGGTGTTGGAGGGCGTAGGGAAGGCGTAGTGTTCGACAGCGTCAGTCAGCAGCCACGACGTCGGGAGTGAGAGACGGCATGGACCGCGGGACGGTCGGCAGCGCACAGTCTGGCCGACTTCTGGTGGAGGTTCGCGAAGAGGGCTCCAGTGCCGTCGTGACCCCGGTGGGTGAGTTGGACCACCACACCGCAGATCTGTTGCGTGAGCCACTCGACGAGTGCCTCACGAAGGGTTTCAGCCGACTGGTGGTCGACTGTTCCCGGCTGGAGTTCTGCGACTCCACGGGCCTGAACGTGCTGCTCGGGGCGCGTCTGAAGGCGGAGGCCGCCGGCGGTGGGGTCCACCTGGCCGGAATGCAGCCCGTCGTCGCGCGCGTGTTCGAGATCACGGGGGCCGAGGCCGTCTTCACGGTCCACGACACCCTGGAGGCCGCCCTCGCCGACGGAACCGCCGGCTCCGGCTGACCCCTTGTGTCGCCCGCGCAACGGACGTCACATCTTTCGGCCGAAGAAGAGGGGTGTTCCGCCGCTCGGGTCGGGCAGGAGAGATCCTGGAACCGTCGGCTGTGACGTCGGCCACCGGCAGGGGCCGTGACCGGCGCACCGGGCAAGGGTCGTGTACTGGTGTACTGACTCTGCGTACAGATCCATTGAAGAATTGAACGTTTAACTGGTGAATCGGTGAGGTGAAGCGCTGATGAGCACCACCCGGCCTTTCTCGCCGGGCGACCGCGGCCCGGAGCCCAGCGGCGCTTCCGGGGCGTCCGGGGCCGCTGCTCCGGCGCCGGACGGCTCCGCGGAGGGCCCACCGGCCGTGGAGCCGTCCGCGGGGGCCCCCAGGGCTCCCCTGGTGCCCGTGGAGCCCGCGCAGCCGTCCGTGGCGCGTCAGGTCCGCACGCTGGACTTCACGGACCAGAGCGGCGTCGTCCCGCTCGCCCGTGACTTCGCCCGGCAGGCGCTGTACGCGTGGGGCTGGCTGCCGGCCCCCTCCGCCGACCGGCGGGCCGCCGCCGAGGACGTCCTGCTGGTGGTCTCCGAACTCGTCACCAACGCCTGCCTGCACGCCGAGGGTCCCGACGAACTGCTGATCGCCTACGACAACAAGGTGATCCGGGTCGAGGTGTCCGACAAGGGCACCGGCCAGCCCTCCCCCCGTACCCCGCACCGCGCGGGCCGCCCCGGCGGCCACGGCATGTTCATCGTGCAGCGCCTGTGCCTGGACTGGGGCGTCGTCCGCACCGCGGGGCAGGTCGGGAAGACCGTGTGGGCGGAGCTGGGCGCTCCGGCCTGACCCGTCCGGCCGCGGGAAGAATCGGTTTTCCCGTGGCCCTTCCGTTCCATCCCCTGCGGGTTCCCACGTTTCCGGCCTCCTTGCCTGCGCGCGGGCCGCCGCCGAAGCGCCCACGCGACCGACCTCGCGCCATCCGGGATCACCCCCTCCCTTCGGGGCACTCACGATCGCCGCAACTCCGGCGTGCGCCGTGTCTTCCTTCCTCGAGGCCCCCGGCGTACCTTGACGGCCGATCTGATACGCCGTCAGGAATGAGGGGACCGTGTCGAAGCAGAAGCGAACCGCCGCGCTCGCGACGGCCGCGGCCCTGGCCGGTTCGGCGGTGCTGCTGGCCGCCCCCGCGGCCCGGGCCGAGGTCGTCGACGTCGACTACGCCTGCAAGACGCCGATCGGCGACAAGAGCGCCGTCTCGCCCATCGACATCAAGGGCGTCCGCAGCGGTACCGGATACAAGATCACGATGTCGTGGCAGAAGGGCGTCTCGTCCAGCCCGGTCGAGCTCGGCAAGGGCGCGATGAGCCCGAGCGCGACCATCGAGGTGGGCGGCGCCGACAGCGGCACCCTGAACGTGACCGGCCCGGCCAACCAGGAAGCGATACCGGCCAACACCCCCATCAAGATCAGTGATCTGACGGGCACTTACACCCCGGGGAAGAGCGGCAGGGTCACCTTCACCGCGGGCGTGCTCACCATCAAGGCGCTCGGCACCACGACGACCTGCACCCCCACCAACGATCCGGGCCCCTCGCTCACCCTCGACGTGACGGCGGCGGGCGGCGGGGGAGCGGGCGGCACCTCCTCGTCCGGCGGCGACCCGGCGGCCGGCCTCCCGCGCACCGGTCCCGAGGACTCCGCGATCGCCCTCGGTACGCTCGGCGGCACCGTCCTCCTGGCGGGCGCGGCGGGCGCGCTGTGGCTGACGCGGCGGCACCGGCCGGCCGGCCGCTGACCGCTCGCCCGAGACGCCGGAGCCACCGATGCCGTCAGCCGTCCGCGTCCTGTGCCTGTCCCTGCTCGCGCTGACGGCGGCCGCCCCGCCGGCCGCCGCCGACGCGCCCTGGTCGGCCGTGCCCTCCGGCGGCGGACGTCCCTCCTTCTACGCCGAGGGCGCGCCCGGCACGGTCCTCGAGGACACGGTGTCCGTGACCAACCCGGGCGGGCGGCCGCTCACCGTCCGGCTGACCGGCGACGGCGTCCGGCTCGTCTTCGCCGAGCGGTCCGTCCGGGTGCCGGCCCGCACCCGCGCCGACGTCCCGTTCACCGTGACCGTCCCGGTCGCCGCCGCCCCCGGCGTCCGCTCCGGGGCGGTCGTCGCCCGGGACCGGGACGGCCATACCCGCACCGTCCCCCTCCGGCTGCGCGCGACCGGTCCGGAACTGACCGCGCTGACCGTCGAGCGGGTGGCCGTGGGCGCCGACGGCATCACGTACGAGCTGGTCAACCGGGGGACGGTCCCGCTCGCCCCGCGGCTGGAGGTCCGGGCCGACGGGCTCTTCGGGCGCCTCCTCGACCGAGGCCCCCGCGCCCTCGACGTCGACCTGCCGCCGGGCAGCCGTACGCGGCTCACCGAGCCGTGGCCCGGGCGGCCCGCGCTCGACGCCGTCGACGTGCGCCTGACGGTGACGGCGGCGGGCGGGGCGGGCGACACCGCGGGGACGTCGGCCCGGTTCGTGCCCCGGGGCGCGGTGACGGGGACGGCGGGGGCGCTGGCCGCGGGGGCCGCCCTGATCGCCGTACGACGACGGCGCGGACCGGAAAGGCAGGCCGAGCCGAGGGGAGCGCGCACATGAACGGCAGGGCGCGGTGGACGGTGCTGGTGGCGGTGCTCGCGCTGCTGCTGCCACCGGCGGCGGGGACGGCGTCGGCGGCGGACCGGCCCACGGTGCGGTTGTCCGCGTCCCAGGCGGGTACGGGCGGTTCGGTCACCGTCAGCGGCAGCGGCTGGCGGCCGCGCACCCTGCTGATGCTCCTCGTGTGCGGTCAGGCCGTACCGACGACCGGGGTGCGCGGCGGTACCAACTCCTGCGCCAACGCCGACGGCAGGGCCGTGACGACGGACGCCGAGGGGCGCTTCCGGCGGAAGCTGCCGGTGGCCGAGCCGCCGGTGCCGTGCCCCTGTGTGGTGCATGTGGCGACGGCGACCGGGCCGGGGGCCGAGGCCGACGCCGTCTTCCAGGTCGCCGGGCACGCCGTGGAGCCGCTGCCCGCCGAACCACTGGGCGGACGCCTGTCGGTGTTCACGGACACCCGGCTGGACGGCTCGGACGGCCTGCTGACCTGGTTCGGCGCCCCGGCGGAGCGCACGCTCGTCCTCACCGTCGGCAACGTGGGCGCCTCGCCGGTGCGCGACCCGGTCTTCCAGGTGGGGACCTCCCACGGGGTGTTCGCCCCGCGGTGGGAGGAGCAGCGGTGGCGCGGCACGGTCCGGCCCGGCGCGAAGGCCCGCATCGAGTTGCCGGTGGACCTCGCCGCCGGGGCGCACGGCGCCTACACGGTGTCCCTGAAGTACGGCGGCCGGGTGCTGGCCGAGCAGCCCTGGGACGTGGGCCGCCCGTGGGGCGTGACGCTGTTCTGGATCCTGGCGGCGGTCGTCGTGCCGGCCGCGGTGTTCCGCGCCGGGATGGCGCTCGTCGACCGGGTCCGGCCGCGGCGGACCGCCCCCGGGCCCCGGATACGCCTGCCCGGACCGACCCTGCGTCTCGTCGGCCTGAGGCCGCGTGAGCGGGCACGGCACTCCTCGCGCCCGTCCCCGGCCCTGCCGTGGTTCGCCCCGGACCGCGACCCCGGCGCACCACGTGACGACAGCCCCACGCGTCCTGCGACCCCCACCAGGAAGGGACCCCCGTGAGTGAGCCGAGGAGAGCCACCTCCCCCAGGACCCGAAGAGCGGGCGCGGCGGGCGCCGCCCTGATGCTCGGCGGTGCCGGCCTGCTGCTGGGCGTGTCCGCCGCCCCGGCGCAGGCGGCCGAGGTGTCGTACGCGACCGAGTGCGTACCGCCCCCGATCTCGGGGCTGCCACCGGTCCGGGGCACCACGACCGTGGCGGTCAGTGCGCCCGCGCGGGCCAGGACCGGCGACGAGGTCGAGATCGTCTGGACGTTCGTCCAGGCGGCGTCGGAGAATCCGGACATCCTCGACCTGGGCGAGGACACCGTCCAGCCGACGGGCACCCTGAAGGCGGCCGGCGCGCAGACGGCGGACGTCGTCCTGCGGGGCCCCCGGGAGAACCCGCCGATCCCCAAGGGCGGCGCCATGAAGCTGTCCGCGATGAAGGGCACCCTGAAACTGACCTCGCCCGGCGAGGTCACCCTGACCCCGGACGCGTACACCATCAACGTGGACAAGCCGATCTCGACGGACACCGTGTGCACCCCGAAGGAGCCGGTGCGGCCGGCGGCGACGATCACGGTGACCGACGGCGGCGCGGGCCCGGGCGGTACGACGGGCGGGGAACCCACGGACGACCCGACCGGGCCGACCGCCACCCCCACGGAGCCGCCGACTCCGACTCCCGGGGAGAGCGAACCGGGCGGCGGCAGCGGCGGGCCGGACACGGTCACCGGTGAGGAGGTCCAGGTCCCTTACGCGTGCAGGACGCCCATCGGGGACCGGAACGCCACCTCACCGGTCCGGATCGACGCCACGCGCGACGGCGGGAGCTTCGGCCTCACCGTCCGGTTCCGCGGTTCGGTGATGGACAGTCCCGCCGACATTCCCAAGGGCTCGGTGAAGCCGTCGATGGAGGTGGCCCTGGGCGGCGCCGACCGGGGCACGGTGCACGTCGAGGGGCCCGCGAACGCCGAGGACATCAAGGCCGGCGACCCGATCGAGGTCCCCGACCTGACGGGCACGTACCGGCCGGGCGCGAGCGGGCGCTCGACGCTGTCGCCGGGTGTGCTCACGGTGCGGGCCCTCGGCACGACGACGACCTGCACCCCGGAGAAGTCCCTGGTCTCCCTGACCCTGGACACCTCGGAGCAGGAGGGCGGGGCCTCCGGCGGCGGCGCGGCAGGGGGCGGCGCGGGCGGTGCGGTGGGAGGCACGGCGGGCGGCTCCGCCGTGACCGGCGGCCTCGCGGCGACCGGCGCGGACGAGCGGGGCACCCTGAAGGCGCTCGGACTGGTGGGGGGAACGCTCCTGCTGCTGGGGGGCGCGGTGTTCACCTTCCTTCCGGGGCGTCCGCGCTGACCACGGCGTCCGGGAACGCCGGAGGGCCACCGCGCGCGTGGCGTGCGGTGGCCCTCCGGGCGGACTCGGGGACGGGCGTCAGTTGACGCTGCCCATGAGCTCCTTGACCTTCTTGCGGTACATCCAGACCGCGAACCCGGCGATCACGGCGAGCGTGGCCTCCAGGGCGACGATGCCAGTCTTGTTCAGGTCGACGCCCGCGATGGAGAGCAGACCGGTGGTGGCGTCACCGGCGGTGACGGCCAGGAACCAGACACCCATCATCTGGGAGGCGTACTTGGCCGGGGCCATCTTCGTGGTGACCGACAGGCCGACCGGGGACACCATCAGCTCACCGACGGTCTGCACGAAGTAGATCGCCGCCAGCCACAGCGCGGCCGCCTTGTGGCCGCCGTCGGCGATCGACAGCGGGGCCAGGAAGAGGAAGAAGGACGCGCCGACCAGGATCAGGCCCAGGGCGAACTTCGACGCGGTGCTCGGCTCCTTGCCCCGCTTGGCCAGCGCGATCCACGCCCAGGCGAAGACCGGGGCCAGCGCCATGATCATGACCGGGTTGACCGACTGGTACCAGGAGACCGGGAAGCCCCAGCCGAAGACCGAGTTGTCGGCCGAGGACTCGGCGAACAGGGAGAGCGTCGAGCCACCCTGGTCGTAGATCATCCAGAACACGGCGGCGGCGACGAAGAACCAGATGTACGCGGTCAGCTTGGACTGCTCGCCGCGGTCGAGCTGCTTGTCGCGCTTCATCCGGCCGATGACCATGACGGGGATGATCAGACCGGCGAGGGTGATCGGGACCAGCAGCCAGTTCAGCGTGTAGACGCCGGAGAAGCCGACGATCGCGTAGAACACCAGGGCCACGGCGGCCCAGAAGCCGGCCTTGCGCAGGGTCGCGGCCTTCTGCTCGGCGGTCAGCGGCGTGGGGACGATGTCCGACCGGGAGTTCAGGTGGCGGCTGCCCAGCAGGAACTGGGCCAGACCCAGCGCCATGCCCAGCGCGGCGAGCGCGAAGCCCAGGTGCCAGTTGACGCTCTCACCGACGGTGCCGATGATCAGCGGGGCGGCGAAGGCGCCCAGGTTGATCCCGATGTAGAAGATCGTGAAGCCACCGTCGCGGCGCGGATCCTCCGGGCCGTTGTAGAGGTGGCCGACCATCGTCGAGATGTTGGCCTTGAGCAGGCCGGATCCGATCGCCACCAGCCCGAGGCCCGCGAAGAAGCTGCCGGACCAGGGGAGGGCCAGCGTCAGGTGGCCGAGCATGATCACGGCACCGGCCACGGCCACCGTCTTGCGCGGGCCGAGCACGCGGTCGGCGAACCAGCCGCCCGGCAGGGCGAGCAGGTAGACGAGCGAGAGGTAGACCGAGTAGATCGCCGTGGCCGTGGTGGCACTGAGGCCCAGGCCGGCCGGAGCGACGAGGTACAGCGGGAGCAGAGCCCTCATGCCGTAGTAGGAGAAGCGCTCCCACATCTCGGTCATGAAGAGGGTGGCCAGTCCGCGGGGGTGGCCGAAGAAGGTGTGATCGGAACCGGGCATTCCGGTGGGGGCCGAGTCCTTCGTCAGGCTGGACGCCATGGTCGTTCCTTGCTGTCGGGACGCGTATCGAATGGAGCGGTCACGCGCCCGGTGGGGGGCGGCCGGCACCGGCGGACGAAACCGTCGTCCCCACGTCCTCGGGGAGTCCGTCCGGATGAGGGACGGAAGACGGCGACCGCCGGGATCCACGCCCCCGCCATCGGAGGCCCGGCCACAGGTCATTGCCGTTACGGGGCCAAGGAGCGACCCCTACGCAAGAAGAGACCCCCGGCGTCAAGTGGCCGGAGGTCCCCGCAGTGCTACAGGCGTAGATTCACCATACGTCACGACACCGCCCCATATGGAAGGTCTTGAGACGCGAATCACAGGTTTCGACGCAACCGCGCACACCCATTCGAAGGTCCCTCCAGGGTCGCACCTTCCGGGCATGGTCTGTACCAGACGCCGGCGAAGGTAAGAAGCACGACGGAGAACGGTAAGAGGCAACGGGTTGATCCCGCCCCGGCGCCCGACGCGCGCGGACTACCATCAGCTCATGACCCGAGTACTGCTCGCCGAGGACGACGCGTCCATTTCGGAGCCGCTGGCCCGCGCACTGCGCCGGGAAGGGTACGAGGTCGAGGTCCGCGAGGACGGGCCCACCGCCCTCGACGCCGGGATGCAGGGCGGCATTGACCTCGTCGTGCTGGACCTCGGGCTGCCCGGCATGGACGGGCTCGAGGTGGCCCGCCGGCTGCGGGCCGACGGTCACGCCGTGCCCATCCTGATCCTGACCGCGCGCGCCGACGAGGTCGACACCGTCGTGGGGCTGGACGCGGGCGCCGACGACTACGTCACCAAGCCGTTCCGGCTCGCCGAGCTGCTCGCGCGCGTCCGGGCCCTGCTGCGGCGCGGCTCCGCCGAGCCCCAGCAGCCGCCCGCCACGCACGGCGTGCGGATCGACGTCGAGTCGCACCGGGCGTGGATGGGCGACGAGGAACTCCAGCTCACCGCCAAGGAGTTCGACCTGCTGCGGGTGCTGGTGCGCGACGCGGGCCGGGTGGTCACCCGCGACCAGCTCATGCGCGAGGTCTGGGACACCACCTGGTGGTCCTCGACCAAGACCCTGGACATGCACATCTCCTGGCTGCGTAAGAAGTTGGGCGACGACGCGGCGAACCCCCGCTACATCGCGACGGTGCGGGGCGTGGGTTTCCGTTTCGAGAAGAGCTGAGCCGCGGGCCCCGTACCGGTTCCCGAGCCCGACAGGTGAGTAACACGCCATGCGCCGCCGACTGATCCAGTCCACCCTCGCCGTCGTCCTCGTCGTGATCGCCGTGTTCGGGGTGTCCCTGGTGATCGTCGAGACCCGGACGATCACCAACACCGCGCAGGAGCGGGTGGACACCGAGGCGGTGCGGCTGGCCAGCATCGTCGACAGCCGGCTGCTCGGCGACGAGACCGTCGACGCCGCCGTGCTGCGCGATCAGATCCAGGGCGACCGCTACGCCGAGATCCGCATTCCCGGCAAGCCCGTGATCGAGGTCGGCGACCGGCCCGACGGGGACGTCATCAGCGCCCGCGAGCGGGGCGAGGAGGGCGAGACGGTCACCGTCCAGGAGCCGCGCTCCTCCGTGACCCGCGAGGTCGGCCGGACCCTGCTGATCATCGCCGCGGTGGCGCTGCTCGCGGTGATCGCGGCCGTCCTGCTCGCGGTGCGCCAGGCCAACCGGCTGGCCTCACCGCTCACCGACCTCGCCGAGACGGCGGAACGGCTCGGCTCGGGCGACCCCCGCCCCCGCCATAAGCGCTACGGCGTGCCGGAGCTGGACCGGGTCGCCGACGTACTGGACTCCTCCGCCGAGCGCATCGCGCGGATGCTGACGGCGGAGCGGCGCCTGGCCGCCGACGCCTCGCACCAGCTGCGCACCCCGCTGACCGCGCTGTCCATGCGGCTGGAGGAGATCACCCTCACCGACGACCCCGACACGGTGAAGGACGAGGCGACCATCGCGCTGACGCAGGTGGAGCGGCTGACGGACGTCGTGGAGCGGCTGCTGACCAACTCGCGGGATCCCCGCAGCGGCTCCGCGGTCACCTTCGACCTCGACGAGGTGATCCAGCAGCAGCTCGCGGAGTGGCGCCCGGCGTACCGCAGCGCGGGCCGGGCCATCGTCAGCTCGGGCAAACGGCACCTGACGGCGGTCGGCACCCCGGGCGCGGTCGCGCAGGTGCTGGCCGCCCTGATCGAGAACTCGCTCATGCACGGCGGGGGCACGGTGGCGCTGCGCACCCGGGTCACCGGCAACCAGGCGGTCATCGAGGTCACGGACGAGGGGCCCGGCATCCCGGCCGACCTGGGGGCCCGCATCTTCGAGCGCGCCATCAGCGGCCGCAACTCCACCGGGATCGGCCTGGCGGTCGCCCGCGACCTCGCCGAGGCGGACGGGGGCAGGCTGGAGATGCTGCAGACGAACCCGCCGGTCTTCGGCCTGTTCCTGTCCCGCACGGCCCCGCCGAAGAAGTCGTCCGGGGACACGGAGCCCATGGTCCGCTAGGGCGTGTTCCGCGAGGTGCCCCGGAGGGTCCGGTGGGCGGTCAGCCCACCCGCTGGCGGGTGGCCTTGTCCGAGCCGCGGCGGGACTCCAGGAACGATTCCCCACCGGCCACCGGGTCCTTCTGCACCGGCAGCGCACGGAACACCCACGTGCGGTAGGACCAGAAGCGGAACAGCGTCGCGACGCCGATGCCGAGGAACTTGAAGATGTTGCTCTGCAGCGGGCTGTCCCAGCCGAACCCGTAGGTCGCCGTGTAGAGCACCCCGTTCTCGATGACCAGGCCCGCCGCGCTGAACAGCAGGAACAGGGTCATCTCCTTGGTGCGCCGGCCCTTGTCGCGGTCGCGGTAGGTGAAGTAGCGGAAGCCGAGGTAGTTGAAGATGATCGCCACGACGGTCGCGATGACGCTCGCCCGCACCACCTGCAGGTCGGTGACCTGCCGTACGAGGTTGAACACGAGCAGGTTGACCAGCAGCCCCACCCCGCCCACCGCGCCGAACTTGGCGACCTCGCGGACCAGCCGGTCCAGGCGCCGCCGCACCGTACCGCGCGCCGCGGGTGCCTCCTGAAGCCCCGAGGAACCACGTTCCATGGTCGTGAAGGCTCCTGTCGGTCGGTGGTCGTCAACTCCGCCATGCTAACCAGCCCTCTCGGTGATCGCCCGCGCGTGGCGTCCAGGGTCGGGAAGAGCCCTGGAAAAGTCCGGTAAGAGGGGTGCCCGGCGGGGCCGATACCCTAGGAGCGTGACGTTCCCGGTAGTCGGCATGGTCGGCGGGGGTCAGCTCGCTCGTATGACACACGAGGCGGGCATCCCGCTCGGCATCAGGTTCAAGCTCCTCAGTGACACCCCTCAGGATTCCGCGGCGCAGGTCGTCGGTGATGTCGTCGTAGGCGACTACCGCGACCTCGACACGCTGCGCGCGTTCGCGCAAGGGTGCGATGTGATCACCTTCGATCACGAACATGTACCCACCGAGCACCTCAGGGCCCTGGAGGCGGACGGCATCCCCGTGCGCCCCGGCCCCGACGCGCTCGTGCACGCCCAGGACAAGGGCGTGATGCGGGCGAGGCTCGATGCGATCGGGGTGCCCTGCCCCCGGCACCGCATCGTGAGCGACCCGCAAGACGTCGCCGCGTTCGCCGCCGAGGGGGACGGCTTCCCGGTCGTCCTGAAGACGGTGCGCGGCGGCTACGACGGCAAGGGCGTCTGGGTCGTCGACTCCGTCGAGGAGGCCGCCGAGCCGTTCCGTGCCGGCGTCCCGGTCCTCGCCGAGGAGAAGGTCGACTACGTCCGCGAGCTCGCCGCCAACGTCGTGCGCTCCCCGCACGGCCAGGCCGTCGCCTACCCGGTCGTCGAGTCCCGGCAGGTGAACGGCGTCTGCGACACCGTCATCGCCCCGGCCCCCGGCCTGGAGGAGACCCTCGCCCTGCAGGCCGAGGAGATGGCGCTGCGGATCGCGAAGGAACTCGGCGTCGTCGGCCACCTCGCCGTCGAGCTGTTCCAGACCCGCGACGGCCGCATCCTCGTCAACGAACTCGCGATGCGCCCGCACAACTCCGGGCACTGGAGCCAGGACGGCGCGATCACCAGCCAGTTCGCCAACCACGTCCGGGCCGTCCTCGACCTCCCCCTCGGCGACCCGCGCCCCCGCGCCACGTGGACCGTCATGGTCAACGTCCTCGGCGGCGACTACCCGGACATGTACTCCGCGTACCTGCACTGCATGGCCCGCGACCCCCAGCTCAAGATCCACATGTACGGCAAGGACGTGAAGCCCGGCCGCAAGGTCGGTCACGTGAACACCTACGGCGACGACCTCGACGACGTGCTGGAACGCGCTCGTCACGCTGCCGGCTACCTGAGAGGCACGATCACCGAATGAGCCCCGTTGTTGGCATCGTGATGGGGTCGGACAGCGACTGGCCCGTCATGGAGGCCGCCGCCAAGGCCCTCGACGAGTTCGAGATCGCCTACGAGGTCGACGTCGTCTCCGCGCACCGCATGCCCCGCGAGATGATCACCTACGGCGAGCACGCGGCCGAGCGCGGACTGAAGGTGATCATCGCCGGCGCCGGCGGCGCCGCCCACCTGCCGGGCATGCTCGCCTCCGTCACCCCGCTGCCCGTCATCGGCGTCCCCGTCCCGCTGAAGTACCTCGACGGCATGGACTCCCTGCTGTCCATCGTGCAGATGCCGGCCGGCGTGCCCGTCGCCACCGTCTCCGTCGCCGGTGCCCGCAACGCCGGTCTGCTCGCCGCCCGGATCCTCGCCGCGCACGACGAGGAGCTGCTGCAGCGGATGAGCGAGTTCCAGCAGGAGCTGAACGACCAGGCGACCGAGAAGGGCAAGCGGCTGCGGGCCAAGGTCGAGGGCGCGGCCGGCTTCGGCTTCGGTGCCGGGAAGTGACGCCGGTGACCTCCCTGGAGACCGCCCGGGACCTGCTGCGCGAGTTCCCGGTCGTCGACGGCCACAACGACCTGCCGTGGGCGCTGCGCGAACAGGTGCGCTACGACATAGCGGCCCGCGACATCGCCGCCGACCAGAGCGCCCACCTGCACACCGACATCCCGCGCCTGCGCGCCGGGGGTGTGGGCGCCCAGTTCTGGTCGGTGTACGTCCGCTCGGACTACGCCGGCGACCAGGCGGTCAGCGCCACCCTGGAACAGATCGACTGCGTACGGCAGCTGCTGGCGCGCTACCCGGCCGACCTGCGCCCGGCGCTGACGGCCGCCGACATGGAGGCGGCCCGCGCCGAGGGCCGTATCGCCTCCCTGATGGGCGCCGAGGGCGGCCACTCGATCGCGGAGTCCCTGGCGACGCTGCGGGCGCTGTACGCGCTCGGCGTCCGTTATATGACGCTCACGCACAACGACAACATCGCGTGGGCCGACTCGGCGACCGACGAGCCCGGCGTGGGCGGCCTGTCCGCCTTCGGGCGCGAGGTCGTGCGGGAGATGAACCGCGAGGGCATGCTGGTGGACCTCTCGCACGTGGCGGCCACGACGATGCGCGACGCGCTCGACACCACCGCCGCCCCGGTGATCTTCTCCCACTCCTCGTCCCGCGCGGTCTGCGACCACCCGCGCAACATCCCCGACGACGTGCTGGAACGCCTCCCCGCCAACGGCGGCGTCGCGATGGTCACGTTCGTGCCGAAGTTCGTCCTCCAGGCGGCCGTCGACTGGACCGCCGCGGCCGACGAGAACATGCGGGCCCACGGCTTCCACCACCTCGACACCACCGCCGAGGCGATGAAGGTGCACCGCGCCTTCGAGGACGGCAACCCGCGTCCGGTCGCCACCGTGGCCACGGTCGCCGACCACCTCGACCACATGCGCGAGGTCGCCGGGATCGACCACCTCGGGATCGGCGGCGACTACGACGGCACCGCGTTCACGCCCGACGGCCTGAACGACGTCACCGGCTACCCGAACCTGATCGCCGAACTGCTGGACCGCGGCTGGTCGAGGACCGACCTGGCCAAGCTGACGTGGCGCAACGCCGTCCGGGTGCTCGGCGCGGCCGAGGACGTCGCCCGCGACCTCCAGGCCACCCGCGGACCGTCCAACGCCACCCTCGCGGAGCTGGACGCCTGACCAGCGGGGGTGGGCGGGGCCGGCCGCGCCCCGCCTACCCCCGAACGCCCTACTCACCGAGAAGCCCCCGCGCCCGCGTGCGACGGTGAACCGTACTACCGCTGATCAGGACGCCGATCCCGTACGGAGACCGCCATGGCAGAGCTCAAGTACGACGCCGGGGCCGAGGCCGGCGCGACGGACGATCTGCCCGCACCGCTCACCGAGGAAGGTCCCGGACCGGTCCAGGACCCCGCCGCGGCCGACCTGCTCACGCACGCCCGCGCCCTGCTCGACGCCCACCCCGTCGCCGACGGATACAGCGGCCTGTCCCGGGCGCTCCGCCGGCTGTCCTGGTTCGATCTCGAACTCGGCGAGAGCGCCGTCGACACCGATGTGCCGCGCCTGCGCGAGGGCCGCGTCGGCGCGCTGTTCTGGGCGCTGCACCTGCCGGACGGCCTGAGCGGCGACCGGGCCGTCGGCGCCGCCCTGGACCAGCTCGACCTCGTCAAGACCGTCGTCCGCGCCCACCCGGACGGCCTGCGCCTGGCCTGCGCCCCCGGCCCGGTCACCGACGTCCGGCACAGCGGCCGCACCGCCGTCCTGCCCGGACCCGCCGGGGCCGTCGCCCTCGGCGACTCCCTCGGCATCCTGCGCTCCCTGCACGGCCTCGGGCTGCGCGCTCTGACGCTCACCGGGGTCTCCTGGGCCTCCGAGGCGGGGCTCAGCCGGTTCGGCGAGGAGGTCCTGCGCGAGATGAACCGGCTCGGCGTGCTGGCCGACCTCTCCGGCGCCGCCCCCGACACCGTCCGCCGGGCCTGCGCGGTCTCCAAGGCACCCGTGCTCTGCACGCGCTCCGCGGCCCGTGCCCTGCGCCCGCACGCCGCCAACCTCCCCGACGACCTGCTGGCCGCGCTCGGCGCCGCCAAGGGGCTGTGCATGGTGCCGCTCACCGCCGAGCAGACCGGCCCGTCCGTCCGGGACGTCGCCGACCACCTCGACCATGTGCGCGCGCTGGCGGGGGCGGACTGCGTCGGCCTGTCCGGCACGTACGACGCGGGCACCGCCCACCCCCAGGACCTGGCCGATGTCTCCGGCTACCCGCGGCTCGTCGCCGAGTTGCTGCGCCGCGACTGGTCCGAGACCGACATCGCCCTGCTGACCTGGGGGAACGTCCAACGGGTCCTGCGCGAGGCCGACTTCGCCGCCCGCGAGGCACAGCGCCGCCGGGAACCCTCGACGGCCGCGATCACCGACCTGGACGGCTGACCGCCGCCCGGCTCATCCCTCCTCGATCCTGCACAGGCAGAACGGATGGCCCACCGGGTCGGCGTACACCCGGAAGCCCTCCTCGTCCTGGGCCTGGAGCAGCCGCGCGCCCAGCTTCAGCACCTTCTCCTGCGCCGCGTCGACCTCCTCCCAGGTGGACCCGGCGTCGAAGTCGAGGTGGAACTGCTGGGAGTCGTGGTCCGCCCGCGGCCAGTCCGGCGGGGCGTACCCGGGCGCCCGCTGGAAGGCCAGCCGCGGCCCGTCCGGGAGCCGCAGCACGACCCAGTCCGGGTCCTCGTCCTCGGGGGTGCCGCCGCCGACGCCCGCGTAGAAGCGGGCCAGTGCGCGCGGATCGGGGCAGTCGACGACGACGGAACGCAGACGCGCCGCGGGTGCCATGGAGTCCTCCTCGTCTAGCCGGCACAGAGGCAGAACGGGTGCCCCGCCGGGTCCGCGTAAACCCGGAAGGTCCGCTCGCGGTCGTCGGCCTCCAGCGGCCGCGCGCCCAGCTCCAGCACCGCCTTCTCGGCCGTGTCCAAGTCCTCGACGGTCAGGTCCAGATGGAACTGCTGCGAGTGTTCCGGCGAGGGCCACCGCGGCGGTACGTAGCCGGGCGCGGCCTGGAAGGCCAGCGTCGGCCCACCGGGCACCTTCACGTCCACCCAGTCGCCCTCGTCCACGATCGTGCCGTCCAGCACCCTGGCGTAGAACTCCGCGAGCGCGCGCGGGTCGGGACAGTCCAGGACGACGGAGCCCACTTCGGCGATGGCCATGACTTCCTCCTCGAAGCCTCGGGGTTACCGGCAGACCGGGTCAACCGGTAACGGCGTTACCTCATGCTCCCGTACAGGAGGTAACGTCGCAAGGGGATGGACGAGAAGCGGAGACAGCGGCAGCCATGAGTGACAGATCGCCCGCGCCCGGTGCCCTGGAACTGGTCCAGGCCCTGGTGAACACGCTGGACCTGGAGTCCGGCGCCGACGCGCTCGACACGGCGGAGGGCAGGGCGCGCTTCGGGCTGGGCGAGCCGGACCTGTCCGCCGCGCGCGATCTGCGCGAGTCCCTGCGCGTGACCCTCCTGGCCCACGCCGGCCACCCGCCGCACCGCACGGTCACCCCGCTCGGCGACCTGCTCGCCGCCGCCCCCCTCGTCGTGGCCGTCGAGCCCGCCGACGGCTCGGCGGCTCTCACCCCCGCCGGCACCGCCCCCCTGCTCTCCCGGGTCGCCGCCGCCGTCGCCCAGAGCCTCGTCGACGGCACCTGGATGCGCCTCAAGGCCTGCGAGGCGGCCGACTGCCACTGGGCGTACTACGACCGCAGTCCGGCCGGCCGCGGCCGCTGGTGCTCGATGCAGGTGTGCGGAGCACGCGCCAAGATGCGCCGGTACCGGGCGAAATGAGCCACCTGACGCACCATTTGGAAAGGTTGTTGAAGATTCATTCGGCAATGCGCGGTGGTGTGCGGCAGAATGCGAAGGACGCCGTTTCGGCCGACTGAGCCTCGGCCGAAACGGCGTCCTTGGTACCGCGGTGGAGAGGTGGCTAGGCCGTGGGCCGGCCCATCGCCCGGTACGTCCAGCCCGCATCCCGCCACAGCTCCGGGTCAAGGGCGTTGCGGCCGTCCAGGATCAGACGCACCGCCGCCGCCTCGCCCAGCTCCCGCGGGTCCAACTCACGGAACTCCCGCCACTCCGTCAGATGCAGCACCACGTCCGCACCCCGCACCGCCTCGATCGCGCTGTCCGCGTAGCCGAGCGTCGGGAACAGCCGCCGGGCGTTCGCCATGCCCTTCGGGTCGTACACCGTCACCTGGCCGCCCTGCAGATGGATCTGCCCGGCGACGTTCAGCGCCGGCGAGTCCCGCACGTCGTCCGAGTCCGGCTTGAACGTGGCGCCCAGCACGGCCACCCGCTTGCCCAGGAACGGCCCGCCGCCCAGCGCCTGACGCGCCAGCTCCACCATCTGACCGCGCTGCCGCATGTTGATCGAGTCGATCTCGCGCAGGAACGTCAGCGCCTGGTCCGCGCCCAGTTCACCCGCGCGCGCCATGAACGCCCGGATGTCCTTCGGCAGACAGCCGCCCCCGAACCCGATGCCCGCCCGCAGGAACTTCCGGCCGATCCGGTCGTCGTGCCCGATGGCCTCCGCCAGCTTCGCGACATCGCCGCCGGCCGCCTCGCACACCTCCGCCATCGCGTTGATGAAGGAGATCTTCGTGGCGAGGAACGAGTTCGCCGAGGTCTTCACCAGCTCCGCCGTCGGGAAGTCCGTGACCACGAAGGGGGAGCCGTCCGCGATCGGCGTCGCGTACACCTCGCGCAGCAGCTTCTCCGCCCGCTCGCTGCGCACCCCCACCACGACCCGGTCCGGGTGCAGGGTGTCCTGCACGGCGAAGCCCTCCCGCAGGAACTCCGGGTTCCAGGCCAGCTCCACCTCGCCCCCGCCGGGCGCCAGCTCCTGCAGCCGCGCCGCCAGCCGGTCCGCGCTGCCCACCGGCACCGTCGACTTGCCCACGACCAGGCACGGCCTGCTCAGATGCTTGGCGAGCGATTCGACCGCCGCGTCGACGTACGACATGTCGCAGGCGTACTCGCCGTGCTTCTGGGGCGTGTTCACGCAGACGAAGTGCACATCGCCGAACTCGGCGACCTCCGCCCAGTCCATCGTGAACCGCAGCCGCCCCGTCGAGCCCTCGATCCCCGCGACGTGCTTGCGCAGCAGGTCCTCCAGGCCCGGCTCGAACATCGGCACCTCGCCGCGCCCCAGCATCTCGACCTTCTCCGGCACCACGTCCAGACCCAGCACCTCGAACCCGAGCTCGGCCATGGCCGCGGCGTGCGTGGCGCCGAGATAGCCGGTGCCGATCACGGTGATCTTGAGGGCCATGGGGGGACTCCAGGGGTGAGGGCGGGCGATGCGCGCCCGAGCATAGTCAACGGGCCCGGCGGGCAGTCTCCCCGCTGTCGCCAAGCTCACGTATCAGTCCCGTGGGGCGGCCTCTAAAATTTGAGTTACTTAACGGTAATTAGCGTCGGCATCACCCTTGCCACACGAGCGTCCCTGGAGCGTGAGAGACCTTGGCCGGATCGGCTGACTTCGACCTGTACCGCCCGACCGAGGAGCACGACATGCTCCGCGACGCGATCCGCTCGCTGGCCGAGGCGAAGATCGCGCCGCACGCCACGGCGGTGGACGAGGAGGCGCGCTTCCCGCAGGAGGCACACGACGCCCTCGTGGCCAACGACCTGCACGCCGTGCACGTCCCCGAGGAGTACGGCGGCGCGGGCGCCGACGCCCTCGCCACGGTCATCGTGATCGAGGAGGTGGCCCGCGTCTGCGCGTCCTCCTCCCTCATCCCCGCCGTGAACAAGCTCGGCTCGCTGCCGGTCATCCTCTCCGGCTCCGAGGAGCTGAAGAAGAAGTACATAACCTCGCTCGCCAAGGGCGACGGCATGTTCTCCTACTGCCTCTCCGAGCCCGACGCGGGCTCCGACGCGGCCGGCATGAAGACCAAGGCCGTCCGCGACGGCGACCACTGGATCCTCAACGGCGTCAAGCGCTGGATCACCAACGCCGGTGTCTCCGAGTTCTACACCGTCATGGCGGTCACCGACCCGACCAAGCGCTCCAAGGGCATCAGCGCCTTCGTCGTCGAGAAGTCCGACGAGGGCGTCTCCTTCGGCGCCCCCGAGAAGAAGCTCGGCATCAAGGGCTCCCCGACCCGCGAGGTCTACCTCGACAACGTCCGCATCCCCGCCGACCGCATGATCGGCGAGGAGGGCACCGGCTTCGCCACCGCGATGAAGACGCTGGACCACACCCGCATCACCATCGCCGCCCAGGCTCTCGGCATCGCCCAGGGCGCCCTCGACTACGCCAAGGGCTACGTCCAGGAGCGCAAGCAGTTCGGCAAGGCCATCGCCGACTTCCAGGGCATCCAGTTCATGCTCGCCGACATGGCCATGAAGATCTCGGCCGCCCGCGCCCTGACCTACCAGGCCGCCGCCGCCTCCGAGCGCGGCGACGCCGACCTCACCTACCTCGGCGCCGCGGCCAAGTGCTTCGCCTCCGACGTCGCCATGGAGGTCACCACCGACGCCGTCCAACTCCTCGGCGGCTACGGCTACACCCGCGACTACCCGGTGGAGCGCATGATGCGTGACGCCAAGATCACCCAGATCTACGAGGGCACGAACCAGGTCCAGCGGATCGTGATGGCGCGCAACCTGCCGTGACCCGACGGGACTTGACGAGGAAGGGCGTCCGGGTGCCTCCGGGCGCCCTTCACTCGTTCGGACCCGTGGCGGTGAGGACGGTGGAGTGAGGGAGTGTGCACCGTATGGGCGTTCTGCCGGGAATTGACGGCGTCCGTCCGATGGCGCCCCACTCCGGGCGGGCGTAGGACGGAAGGGCACGGGGCCCGCCCCGGGCTCCCGCGTCCCCAGGAGGAGTCATGACCCAGCCCGGAACCATGCCCGCGATGACCAAGGAGATGCAGGACTGCATCGACGCCTGCATGACGTGCCACAGCATCTGCGAGGAGACCATGAGCTCCTGCATGCAGATGGACGGCCAGGGCCAGATGCAGATCATGCGGGCGCTGATGGACTGCGCCGAGACGACCCGCATGTGCGCCGACATGATGATGCGCCGCTCGCCCATGTCGGCGGACATGTGCGCGATGTGCGCCAAGGCGTGCGAGATGTGCGCGGAGGCGTGCATGTCCATGCCGAACGATCCGCAGATGATGCGCTGCGCCGAGGCGTGTCGCCGCTGCGCCGCGACCTGCCGCTCGATGGCCGGCGCCACGATGTAGCACCCCCCGGCAGACGTGGGGGGGGGGGGCCCCCCGGGGGCCCCCCCCCCCCGCGCGGGGGGAAAAAACAAAAACCACCACACCACCAAGGAGAAAGGAGGAGGGGGGGGGGGTGGTGTT